>JAQWGO010000039.1 GCA_029238175.1 Henriciella sp.
CGAGATAGGATTGAGCGGTTTCGCGGTCAGGCTTTTCTACGAAAGTATCAAATTCGCGCACATTGCCGCTAATCTGTTCACCTTGGCGGATATAACCATAACCAGTATGCGGGCTGCGCGCAGAAATCCCGAACGTCGTTATCTTGCCTTGCGCCGCGACGGGCGCGGCTGCCGCGATAGCGGCCCGGAAACCGTCTGGGTCAGCCATATGGTGATCTGATGGTAGGAGCAGCACGAGCGCATCGGGGTCTTCAATCATCAGAGCTGATATGGCTGCGACCACAGCCGTATTGCGTCCAAATGGCTCCAGAATAATCTTATCCGGCGCGAGGCCAATCTCGCCGAGGTCTTCAGCGATATGCGCTTCGAATGCCTGGCCGCCGATGACGGAAGGTGCAGCGAAGGTTACATCATCGACGGTGCCAACCATACGAAGCGCGGTTTCCTGCAACATCGTTTTGTCGCTGGTGATGCGCTGAAACTGTTTTGGTCGAGAGCTTTGCGATACAGGCCACAAGCGTGTGCCCATGCCGCCTGCCATGATTACGGGATAGACGGTAAGCTGCGTCATCTGGATCTACCTTTAGAGTCAGAGCTGAAAGTGAGAAGCGGTTGGACTATGTCAGTCTTGTTTTGCTGTTCTGCCAAGGTTTCTGACGTGATGATATGATTGAGGCTTTGTAAAGCAGAATACACTAATTTATTCTGCGATCGGTACGTATTCTGGGGGCGTTCCTGGAGATCGTCGTCGCGAAAGGATGGCATCATTCCGTTTGCTTTGACCTGCCACAATTTTTGGATTGAGAGGGATGTTCGGAACTTCCAAATTATCTTGAAAAGTGCCGACGAATCCAGTGCTGTGATATATAAGAATGACCTGAATTTGACTTCTATTTCTTAACACTTCCATCGTAGACCAGATTCCGCACGTGCCAATATCTTCCATTCTTTCAAAATCCTCATAGACTTGAACTCGTTGATAACTTCACAGGTCGGAACGTCAATTGCTGATGGTTCGTTTGCGGCGTTAGAAAGGTGGGGCGCGGGTTTATTATCTGGATATTCAAAGTATTTGAAGTTTGACGGAAAACAGGGCTTAACTTGGCTTAACGCATGGTCTAGGCAGTATGTCCACTAGAGTGGGGGCCGGAAGGTGAGCGCACAACTAGTCGAGTTGAAACAGCGAGCCATGCTTGCTGAAAGCTGGCTCTATGAAGCATCTTTCCCTTTTTGGGCAGAGAGAGCTCGTCATTCAAAAACTGGATTCGTGGAAGCTGTTCGGCTGGATGGCTCATCGTTGCCTGCCGCTGGGAGTAGAGTCCGCGTTCAAGCGCGGCAGACTTATAGTTTTGCGTTGGCAGCAAGTCTTGGTTGGAAATCAAAGCAAGCGCGGGACTTAGTTGACGACGGCGTTGATGCTTTGGTGCACAATTGTCGGCGCGCTGACGGACTGTACGGGAAGGTGTTGGATCATGATGGCGGGCTGCTTGATGATGCGGCCCAGCTATATGATACAGCTTTCGCCCTGCTTGCATTTGCAACGACCGAGAAGCAGTTTCCTGGCGCGGCGAGCGCGCCACTAGCGTCAGTTATTGCTGCAATTGAGGCACATCTTCGCCGACCAGCGCACGAGGAAGGGTTTGCTGAGACTCTGCCTAAGCCAGATAGCCGAAATCAAAACCCTCACATGCACTTGTTTGAGGCAAGTCTTGCGAGCTTTGAGCTTGATCATGCTCAATCTGAGCTCAGTCGCGTGCGCGAGATTGAGCAGCTTATGGAACAACGCTTCTTTGATCGGTCTGTAAAAGGGCTGCGAGAATTATTCGCTGCGGATTGGGGAGCTCACCCAGCAGACCATTTTGAGGTTGGGCATCAATATGAGTGGGTTTGGTTGCTCGATAAGCGCATGCGCCTAAATGGATCGCCCGCATCAACCACGATGAATTTACTTTATAAGAAGGCCGTTAGCCTGACAGGTCCGGATGGAGAGATTTATCTTTCCCACAATCATGACGGATCGCTGAAGAGTGGTTCGCAAAGGTGCTGGGGGCTGACCGAAGCTTTGAAGGCACACTTGGTTCAGTTCGCCCGCGGTGATGTTCATGCAGGTCAACGCGCAATCGCCGCGTTTGACCGACTGTGGTCGATGCATATTGCGCCAGCGGTTGAGGGTGGTTGGATCGACCAATATGATCAGGATGGTAACGCAGTTTCGAAAGATATTCCTGCCTCAACTGGCTATCATATTTATCTGGCATTTGCTGAGCTCCAGCGCGTCGTAGATCAACTTAGCCTGTAGATTTGGCTTCCCACATATTCATATAGACGGGCGGCGGCGAGGGTTTGAACTCTGTCTCATCTAGGGCGGCTAGGGCGCGTTCCCTGTCGGTGCCTGTGAACTCACCCGTCGTGACACAGAATTCGACGCCATTACCGTTTGGGTCAGTCGTATAGATGGAGTGGCACCAATTATGATCGATTTCAAAAACGTTGAGACCAGCTTCGCGCCACTTTTCACGCCATTGCACGAGATCTTCCTTGGTATCGACTGAGAAAGAGAAGTGATTGGTCAGTGTGGGTAGATTGGCGGCCTTGTTCAGGTCGTAAATGTGCTCATCCTGTTTTGCGGTGTCGTGCAGCTCCCAGAATGCTATAAATTTGCTGTCATCATTATCCATCCGGTAAAAGAAGTGTTTGCCCCAGCCGCCCCCGGCGACCGGCGCAACTTCGACTTTAACCAGTTCAAAGCCCATAATGCCTTCGTAAAAAGCGTGGGTGGCTTTCATGTCTTTGGCCGCAAGGGCGAGGTGGTGGTAGGCCATATTAGGTATCCTTCTTATCGACCATGGACATGACGTCCTGATCTGAAGCTTTTGGGGCGGCGATTTCAACGATAGGGTCAGGGCGGTCATCATATTCTAACCTAAGCGCCCGGCTCATCACAGCATGCATCATATAAGTGCAGGTGACATAGGTGAGCTCTAGAATTTCTTCGTCCGATAGGTTTGCTTTTAGCGTTTCAAAAATGCCGTCCGGCACACGACCGCGTTCGAGAACAAGTGCGTCTGTGTAAGCTAAGACCGCGCGCTCAATTGGGCTGAAACAGTCTGCAACCGCCCAATGCGGGATCGCCGTAATTTGATCTTCGGTTAGGCCAACGTCGCGGCTGGCTTTGCAGTGCTGTGAGAATACGAATTGCGAGCCGACCGCATAACCAGCCCGCGTTTGTCCTAGCTCCCGCAGTTTCGGGTCGAGTTTGCGTTCAGGTGAGCGATAGAATTGAAAGCCCTCTGTTGTATGCTTGAAGGCATCGGGGACGATATTGAAAACGGTCCACCAATTGCCTGGCGTGCCGGTTGCGGTGCCCGGGTCCGTTATCGGGTTGCGGTCGCCAAATAGAAGCTTGAATATCTGATTGGCGTAGGGGTTTTCAGCTTCCGGTCCGGCTTGTTTCAGGCGTGGCATGTTTCGTCCCTCCGTGGATAAATTGATTATTGGTGGGATTTTTGGGCTGTCAAACATGCCGTCGGGGATGAAAGGTCATGCAGTTGTGAGCGCGTTGAGTGTGATGGCCACTGTCTTGAGCCTGCCGCGCATGTCATATTGCAGGCGATGACGTTCCTCAGGTTTCTTCTTCTGTCGCTTGCTATCGTGTCTGCGGTTAGCCCCGCTCTTGCTGATGCAGCTAAGCTTGCGGCGCTTGAGGATAGGCTTGAGCGGCGTTTCGACGATGTGGTGCATCTGACCCTTGATGAGCTCGCTCTGATGCAAATTGATGCTAGGGCGGCGCCCATACTGATCGATGTTCGGCCTGAGCGTGAGTTTGCGGTGAGCCATTTGGAGGGCGCGATTAGGATTGCGCCCAATGCGACCGCTAAAGAGGTTGAGGACGCCCTTGAAGTGATTGCTGTCAGACGGCCGGTCGTTTTCTATTGCTCCCTTGGGTATCGCTCTTCACGTTTGGCAGAGCGCGCCCGAGAGCGTTTGTCGAATGCAGGCATAGACGAAATATACAATTTGCGCGGCGGGGTATTCGCTTGGCACAATGAGAGCTGGCCGTTGGTGAATCAGGATGGGGCCACGGATTATGTGCATCCCTATGATCGTTGGCGGCGGAAATACATTGTCCGCAAAGCGCTTATTTCCTCCAAGCCAAAAGGCCGTTAGACTGAACAAAGTGGCAGATATTCGGGGGTTGGACCTCAGTCTGGCAATGAAACTGTTCTAACCCTGCATTTCATGCCGTTTTGGGTTTGACTCGTAACCCTGTTTGGTGTTTACCCCCGCCTTCATGTCCGCGCCTGATTAGGCAGCGGCCTAAGGTTTATTTTTCGAGTTCCGGAAGGACGTGCGCATGTTCGCGGTCATTAAGACAGGTGGCAAACAGTATAAAGTTGCCGAAGGTGATGAAATCATCATCGAAAAGCTAGCTGTTGAAGCTGGTAAGAATGTTACTTTTGAAGACGTCCTAATGCTGGGCGACGGCAAGACAGTGACTGTTGGTGAGCCAATGGTTTCTGGCGCGTCTGTCGTTGGTACAGTGTCTGAGCACCGCAAGGGTGACAAAGTCCTGATTATGAAGAAGCGTCAGCGTAATACGTACCGACGCAAAAAAGGTCACCGCCAGCACGAGATGGTTGTGACGATTGATTCTATTCTAGCTGACGGCAAAAAAGCGCCAGCTAAGAAGGCTGCTGCTAAGAAGGCCGCGCCAAAGACAACAGATGCTCCTAAAGCAGAAGCCAAAACAGAAGCGCCTAAGAAGGCCGCTCCTAAAAAGGCTGCCGCTAAAGCAGAGCCTGATGATCTGACAGTGATGAAGGGCCTCGGCAAAGTGTTTGCTGAAAAGCTGAACGCTGAAGGTATTACAACATATGCGCAAATCGCAAAGATGAGCGCTAAGGCTGTTGCCGATCTCGAAGAGAAAATAGGCGCGGTTGGTAAGTTTGAGAAAAATGACTGGGTTGCCCAGGCTAAAGATCTCGCGAAATAGGCATTATTCGGCGATAAGCTGAGTTTAAAAATGGAGACCGAGTATGGCTCATAAAAAATCAGGTGGTTCGTCGAAGAACGGTCGCGATTCAAATCCTAAGTATCTCGGCGTGAAAAAGTACGGCGGCGAGCACGTTGTTCCTGGCAACATCATCAAGCGCCAGCGCGGCACGAAAACATATCCGGGCCGCGGCGTTGGCATGGGTAAAGATCACACGCTCTTCGCTTTGATCGAAGGCAAGGTTGAGTTCATCAATAAGCGCGACAACCGTCAGTATGTGACAGTTGCACCGCTCGCTGAAGCTGCTGAATAAGCCGGGCTGACCAAGGTCGCCCAAGGGGTGACCGAAAAGTTCTCAAGGGGAGGCAGGTCACTGCCTCCCTTTTTATTTGCCTTCCCTTGAACCTATTGGAGGTTTCAATGGCTGACCCTGTACTCTTGATGACTGAGCGGTTGGTGCTACGGGCACCGCAACCGCGTGATGCAGCACAAATTACTGACCGTATCGGAGTAAAGGATGTGGCCTGGAACCTTGGACGGGCACCTTACCCTTATGCTTTGAAGGATGCTGAAGACTTTATCGTTCGCGCCAATAAGGGCTGGGCAGATAATTCGTCATGCGTCTTTATGCTTGAACACCCAAAGGATGGGGTAATCGGCTGTACGGGCCTTGATCGCCACGGCGAAAAATATTGGGAGATTGGCTACTGGGTTGGGAAGCCTTGGTGGGGGCAGGGGTTTGTCACCGAGTCTGCGATAGCGGTTATGAATTGGGCCCAAGAAGAAATGGGCTATTCAGAATTCGTGTCAGGCCATTTCACCGATAACCCAGCATCTGGCAAAGTGTTGAAGAAGTTAGGGTTTGAACCAGTTGGAACCGTTGAGCATATGGGCGCAGCAAGAGGTGTTTTGACGCCTGCATTGCGCTATACAAAGGGCGTACCCGCCGAAATCGCCTTGCAGACCGCCACACATTAGCGGAAAGAGAGCTTATGAAATTTCTCGATGAAGCCAAAGTCTATGTCCAAGCTGGCCATGGTGGGAACGGATGCGCTGCATTCCGGCGCGAAGCCTATGTTGAATTTGGTGGGCCAGATGGCGGCGATGGTGGCCGTGGCGGCCATGTCTACATCGAAGCGGTTGATGGCCTGAACACGCTCATCGATTTCCGTTATCAGCAACACCATAAGGCTGAGCGCGGCGGTCACGGCATGGGCAAACAACGCCATGGCCGAACAGGCGAAGACAAGATTCTGAAAGTACCTGTCGGAACACAGATCTTCGAAGAAGACCGCGAGACGATGCTCGCCGACCTCACTGAAGTTGGTCAGCGCATTCAGGTGGCGCAGGGCGGGAATGGCGGCTGGGGCAACCTGCGGTTTAAAACGTCTACGAACCGCGCTCCGCGCCGCGCGAATAAAGGTGAAGAAGGCCAAGAGTTTACGCTCTGGCTGCGCATGAAGCTTATTGCAGATGCCGGCCTATTGGGCCTTCCGAATGCTGGTAAATCGACATTCTTGAGCCGCGCCACCGCTGCAAAGCCAAAGATTGCGGATTATCCGTTTACGACATTGCACCCAGGTCTTGGGATCGTTGATCTTGGCACCAGCACGCGGTTTGTGCTTGCAGATATTCCCGGCCTTGTGGAAGGCGCTGCAGAAGGTATCGGCCTTGGCCACACGTTCCTCGGCCACGTTGAGCGTTGTAAAGTGTTGCTTCATTTGATCGACTGTACGCAGGATGATCCAGACGAAGCCTATCGCACTATTCGTGGTGAGCTTGAGGCCTATGGCGGTGAGCTTGCCGAAAAACCTGAAATCGTTGCGCTTTCAAAAGTCGATGTTCTTAGCCCAGATATGGTTGATGAGCAGGCGAAAATCTTGAAGAAAGCCTGCGGACAAGAACCTCTGCGTCTGTCGGCTGTGGCGAATATTGGTGTGAAGCAGGCGCTAGGCCAAATGGCGCGGGCGCTGGGGCAGATCGTCGAAGATGACGACGAGTTTGAAGAAGACGAGGGCTGGAGCCCACTAGGATGACCCAAATAGGGGCCTCTTCTCCCCTTGCATCTGCAAAGCGCGTTGTTGTCAAAATAGGTTCAGCGCTGGTTGCAGATAATGGTCAGGCCAGACAAGATTGGCTTGATCGTCTAGCAAGCGATATCGCCTTTCGCAGATCAACCGGGCAAGAAGTTGTGCTTGTATCATCCGGCGCGATTGCGCTTGGTCGCGGGCTTTTGAGCGCTGATCGTCCGCGAAAACTTGAGGAAAAACAAGCTGCTGCGGCGCTTGGGCAGCCGCTTTTAATGGCGGCGCTAGGACAGGCATTCGCGCCGCACAATATCTGTGTGGCGCAATCACTTTTGACGCTAGATGACACGGAAACACGCCGGCGTTGGCTAAATGCGCGTGCGACGCTTGAGACATTATTGGCCGCTGGCGCATTGCCGGTGATCAATGAGAATGACTCGGTAGCGACGGATGAAATCCGTTATGGTGACAATGACCGTTTGGCAGCGCGCGTGGCGCAGATGATTAGTGCTGACGTGCTTATCCTTCTATCGGATATCGATGGTCTCTATTCGTCTGATCCACGAACTGATTCTGACGCCGTCCATATTCCCGAACTGACAGAGTTAAACGAGGCTCATGATGCGATGGCGGGTGATAGCAATATTGCGTCAGATGTAGGATCAGGTGGCATGCGCACGAAATTGGCCGCCGCAAGAATTGCATGGAGCGCTGGGTGTGCAACAGCCATTACCATTGGTGATCGCCAGAAGCCGCTGCAAGCGCTTTTAGACGGCGATAAGGCCACTTGGATTATCCCAGCTTTGACGCCTGACAAAGCCCGTGAAAGTTGGCTGCGCGGGCATTTGACCCCTGAAGGCAGTGTTATCGTTGATGCAGGTGCGGCGCGCGCTTTGTTGAGTGGCTCCAGCTTGCTTCCCGTGGGCGTTTCTAGTGTGGAAGGGCGGTTCCCGCGCGGCGCTGCTGTCGCGGTTAAAAGCCCAGACGGTGTGACCATTGCCAAAGGTGTCACTGCTTATAGCTCTGATGACATTGAGCGTATTGCGGGCCTTCAAACGGATGCCGTTGAGGCCACACTCGGCTATCGCGGACGCCCCGCAATCGTTCATAGAGATGATCTTGTCCTTGAGGGCTAGCAGTTGACACTGGCCCAGAATTTCGGGCCATAGATGGCATGGACAAAAAAACCTCAAATGTGAAACGTATCGGTCTTGTGCTGGGGCCGCTGCTTGCCGCGATCATGCTTGTTTCTGGCGCGCCTGAAGGCTTGCCTTTTGCGGCCTGGGGTACAGGCGCATTGATGGTTTGGATGGCGATTTGGTGGGCGACAGAGCCGATTCCGATCCCCGTAACGTCGCTATTGCCATTGATCGTTTTGCCGCTGGTTGGGGCGGCTTCACCAAAAGAAGTTGGCTCTGGTTATGCGGACCATATTGTACTTCTTCTGCTTGGTGGTTTCATCATCGCAGTCAGTATTGAACGTTGGAACTTGCACAAACGGATTGCGTTAAATGTCGTTTCGGTTGTCGGTGCGTCGCCGCTTGCCTTGATCGCGGGCTTCATGGCGGCGACAGCGCTTTTGTCGATGTGGATATCAAATACAGCCACGACGTTGATGATGGTGCCGATTGCGCTTTCTGCGGCTGCGGCGCTTAAGGACGATAGCGGAAAGTTCGTCGTCGCGCTTTTGTTGGGCGTTTGTTACGCAGCTTCAATTGGCGGCGTCGCGACACCGATTGGGACCCCTACCAACCTGATCGCGATCGACTGGTTACAGAATAATACGGGCGCCAGTATTAGCTTTCCCGAATGGATGGCCTTTGGGATCCCTGCAGCATGCATAATGGTGCCCGCCGCTTGGTGGAGTGTTACGCGGGGCCTGGGAAAGTTAGAGAATGGTGAGGCCGCTATCGCCGAGGTTCGCGATCAGAAAGCCGGTCTTGGCAGGATGACGGCTCCCGAACAGCGGGTCGCGATCATTTTCGGGATTGTGGCTGCGCTTTGGGTCAGCCGCCTTTGGACTGTTGGGTTACTCGATCAGCTTGGATGGGGCACCCTTAGTACTTATAGCGGCGCGCAAGTTGATATGATGATCGCGATGTTAGGCGCGGTTCTAGTCTTCGTTGTGCCCGCAGGCGCAGGTGAAAAGCGCGCGCTTTTGGCGTGGGAAGAAGCGGTCAAACTGCCTTGGGGTGTGTTGCTTTTATTCGGAGGCGGTATCGCTTTGGGGCGTGCGGTGAAGGGAACAGGACTTTCAGCATGGATCGGCGATAATCTTGTGATCTTGAACATGCTGCCAGCGATCTTCTTTATCGCGGCGGTCGTTGCGCTGGTTATTTTCCTCACCGAATTGACGAGCAATGTCGCAACGATGACGACGTTAGCGCCTATCCTTGGGTCGCTTGCAGTGGCGGTTGGTGCAGCGCCGGAAAGCCTGCTCGCCCCTGCTGCTGTGGCGGCGAGTTGTGCGTTCATGCTACCTGTGGCGACGGCGCCAAATGCGATCATCTACGCAACTGACAAGATAACCATCGCGCAAATGATGCAGCGCGGCCTTCGTGTAAACTTGATTGGGATTGTTGTTATAACCGGGATTGGATTCTGGCTGGCGCCGCTTGTGCTATAGGCGCTATTTCGCGCAAGCTTCGTCTTCGGCCAGCTCACCGAAGCCATCCATGAATAATGCTTCGACGGTTTCAACCGCTGCTTCTGCGTTCACCCCAGAGGCTGTTAGGATGACTTCTGAACCAAGACCCGCGCCAAGGCAAAGCAGGTCCATGATTGATCGCGAATCTGCGCTCTCGCCTTCGAAGCTGATCGTTACGACCTCTGGTAACTCAAGCGCCAGCTTTGCCAGCTTCGCTGATGCGCGTGCATGCAAGCCTTTCCGGTTTATAATACGAACGGATTTGGTGACGTTGCTACTCATTTTCCGCGATTCAGTATCTCAGAGCCGATGCGAATATAGCGCTGTCCGGCATCGCAAGCGGCTTGGACAGCCTCTTCGAGGGTCAGTTCAGTGCGCACTTGAATAAGGTGGATAAGCATCGGCAAGTTGACCCCGCCGATCACATCGACTTTGCCAGATGAGATCGTCGACAGAGCGAGATTGGATGGCGTGCCGCCAAACATGTCGGCAACGATGATGACGCCTTTGCCTTTGTCACAAGCCTTTACGGTTTCCCTGATCTGGTCACGGCGATCGTCAATATCATCTTCGGCTTCGATAGAGATTGAGCGGAACGCAGGCTGCTCACCTACAACATGCTCTGCTGCACGAACGAGTTCGCGAGCGAGTTTGCCATGGCTGACGACGACGATGCCTATCATATGCTTTACCGGTCATGTTGCTCAAAATTAAGCTGACATAGTGGAAGCTAAGGTCAAGACGGTTATTCAGCGGTTAATGACTTAACTTGCGGGCAATTCAACTATGAAGCGAGCGCCGCCATCTGAACGGTTTGTCGCCTGCACTGTGCCCATGTGGGTCGCCACGATTTGCGCGACAATTGACAGGCCGAGACCGGAATTATTCCCAAAAGCAGACCCCGCTGGACGGTCTGTATAAAAGCGATCGAAAATTTTCTCTAACTTGTCTTCGGGTACGCCCGGGCCGTTATCATCAATTAGAATACGGGCGGTTGTTTGTGGTCCAATTCGGCCTTGCTCAAGTGCTACGGTTACCGCGCCATTCTCTGGCGAGAAGGAGCGCGCATTGTCGATCAAGTTGCGCAAAACTTGGCCGAGTGGGCCTTCCCGGCCTCTGACACTCAGACCAGCATTCATGGTTTCATCGTTGAACGCGACAGAGACACCACGCTGATGATTTACCGTTTCATAGGTCGAGACAACATCACGTACGAACCGTCCGATATCTAAGCTTTCGGTTGGTATCCGTGTGATCTCTGCCTCAAGTCGAGAGGCGTTGGAAATGTCGGTAATTAGGCGATCAAGGCGTTGAACATCCTGGGCGATAACCTTGCGTAGCTTCTCTAGCGCGACAGGGTCATCCTGTACCATCTCAGCGGTTTCAACGGCGGAGCGTATAGACGTCAGTGGGTTCTTAAGCTCGTGCGCGACATCGGCGGCAAAGGACTCGTTTGCGGTAATCCTCTCAAACAGGGCCGCCGTCATCGCTTCAACTGATTGAGCTAGATTGCCGATCTCGTCGTGGCGCTTGGTGATTTTGGGCAGGTCGAGCTTGTTGCTTGAGCCAGTGCGGATATCATCTGCGGCAGACGCAAGCCGCCTTAATGGATTGGCGATCCCGATCGTGAGTAGGGCGGATGTGATGAGTGCAACTAATATGGCGACAGCAATGAACGGGATCAGCGCTGCACGTTCTGCCCTGATGATCGCATCAATATCATTGGATTCGAGTGTTAGAATCCCAACGACGGCAGAGACCCGCTGGATAGGGACGGATACCGAAATGATCCTTTGGCCGCGATCATTAAAGCGCTGACTTGCGGCCTCTTTGCCGAGCAGTGCTTCGGAAAACTCTTCCTCAAATGTTTGCGTGCGTACAGCATCGCTGCCGCGCTCTGGCCTAACTGCGCTTAGTGCGCTCTCGGCCCATTCTGAAAGGCCTTTGCTCCAAACGGAAACTTGCCCGGGTTCCTGAATAGGTGGCAGGTTTGAGACAACCACCCGGTCGGATAGGAAGTAGCTATCTCCGATAAGGCCGACTTCGGTTGTATAGATTTTCCCGCGCATTGTCTCTGGCAGAGACAGGGAGGCTAGCACATCGCGGGCCAGTGTTTCATCAATTGCTGGCTGGGGTTCGCCATAGGTTGCATCGCCCGCGATCAAGTTTGACAAAAGCTGTGCTTGGCCGACCAGATCTTGTTTTTTGGACACAACAAAACTGGCCCGCATTTCATTGAGAACCATCGCACCGATGATGAGAATGATCAGCCCAGCCAAATTTGACGCAAAAATAAGGCGCGCAATGCGCGAGCCGAGGAGGCTGCTGCCCCACCCGGTCTTGCGTTTTTGCGCGCCTGATTGTGCCGTGTTTTGGCTCATGCGTTTGACTTTAGACGTCAGCAGCAACTTTCATAGAGACAATTGAATCTGGGTTGCGCGGTGGCTCACCTTTTTGCAATTGATCAATCACGTCCATGCCTTCGCTAACCTGACCCCAAACGGTGTATTGGTTATCAAGGAAGCCGGCCTCATCAAAGCAGATGAAGAACTGGCTGTTGGCAGTGTTCGGCTGGTTTGTGCGCGCCATAGAGCATGTGCCGCGAACGTGCGGTTCAGCGTTAAATTCAGCGGTTAGGTTTGGCTTGTCAGAGCCGCCCATGCCTGTGCCATGCGGGCAGCCGACTTGTGCCATGAAGCCAGAGATCACGCGGTGAAAGACGATACCGTCATAAAAGCCTTCACGGGCTAGTTCTTTGATGCGGGCCACGTGACCGGGTGCAAGATCAGGGCGCAGGTCAATTTTGACTGTGCCTTTAGAGGTTTCGAGAATGAGTTGGTTTTCAGCGTCCGCCATGTGGGGCTCCTGTCAGAATAGGTTTCCCCACCGCATAAGCGTTTCCATGCGGCGATAAAAGGGCGCTTTAGCGGTTTGTGCCCGCAATATCGTAGAAGAGTGAGAAATCGATCGGCAAAGCGTTGCGGATATACTGCTGAACGAACAGGTTTTGGTCAGCGATAGGTTTGCGTGTCACCCACACAACATCAAAGCGCCGTAGCGGTGTCCACTCTGCAAGGCGGGGATCATATATGCCCGCTTTTAGGTCAAAAACGGCTGATTTGACTTCGCCGCCTGGCATGCGCCGCATTAAGACCACCGTTCGCGCACGTCCCTCATCGGTAATCCCACCGGCCATAATCGTTGCTTGCAAGGGATCAATCAAACCGGGCAGGTCAAACATGCCTGGATTGCTTACCTCGCCGCCAACAAAGATGCGCTGCGATGCCGTACCGGTCAGCAAGACATCCACATCGGGGTCTTTCAACTCACTTGCCATTGCTGTTTGGACCGCGATTTGAACCGCTTCAATTGTGCGGGCAGATGCTGTGATGGGGCCTGAATAAGGCATACGGAACCGGCCGTCCGGGCCGATTGTAACGCTGCGGTTTAGCTCAGGGGCTGAATGGACAATGATCTCTAACTCATCCCCGGGTGCGAGGAGATAGTAATTGTCGCGCCCATCCTCATGGCGCCAATCTTTAATCGGAAAGACTTCAGATTGAATCGGCTCTTGGGACTGACAGGAGGTCAGAACCAGCGCCGAAATGAGAAGGCAGGACAAGCGGATCATAAGCAAAATCAGTCTGTTAATCGCAGGCTCAAACGTCGCTGTTAATGTTTAAGGAAGTATCAAGCGGGTAATGAGATATTGAACGATGTGTTTCAATTGGAGCCACTTTTATGGCTGACACTGCTGACTGGGGGCCGAGCGGGGCCATTCAGGCTGATGCTGGGTATACCCCAACGCGGCCCCGGCTGAGCTTTGTCGATTTGATCCTTCAGCTATGGCGTGCCAAATGGATTATGATACTGGTTGCCCTACCGATCTTTGCATTGGGATTGCTCGCAGCCTTTCAGATGCCAAAAACCTATGAGTCGGGGTCACGGCTATATGTCCGTGCGGGCGATGAGATTCGCCTCAGCACTGTGGTGGGTGATCTAGGGCGCGACACGCTGCCAGATATTGAGCAAGTGATTCAAGGTGAACTGGAGCTGTTGCGTAGTCCGGTCGTTGCTGAGCGTACGTTGGCCCGTTTTCCGATGCAGCGCCTTTATCCAAAACTGATGGAAGCCAAAGAGAAAGAGCTTGCGAGCAGCCCGGCAAGCGAAGCGGAAGCTATCGAGTTCGAGTATTTTCAGGAGAGTGTAGACGCCTTCCAAAAACAGTTTTGGGCAGGTGCAGCACCGAAAAATCCCGTTGTGAATATGGCGTTCAAGCATAAGGATCCACAAGTTGCTGCCGAGGTTTTGAACGCTGCAATGGCGTCTTATCTGAACTATCGCGCAGAGCTGTTTGGATCCCGCCCTGTCGATAAATTGACAACGCAGCGAAAGAAATTTGAAGGCGAGCTTCTTGGCTCTGAAGACGCGATCCGCGCTTTTTTGCGCGCGAACCGGATTGGCGATTTTGATAATGAGCGCAGTACGGCGCAGGGGCTGTATTCTTCGATTTCAGCTGAACTTTTAGGGGTTCAGTCACGCGCCAGTGCAGTCGATGGACAGCTCTCTACGACGCGGTCACAACTAAACTCGACTGCCGCAGAGCAAGATATATTCGTTGAAGACTCTAGCGCTCAAAACTTGCGTGATTTGGAGATTGAACGAAATCAGGCGCTTGTGAATTACACGCCGGACAGTCGGCGTGTTCAGGCGATCGATCAGCGTATTGAAGATCTAAAAGCTTACATTGAGGCGCAAGATGGGCCAGCAGGTTTAACGCGGCGTGGCCCTAACCCGACATATCAAGCATTGGAAACGTCCCTAAACAACCTTGAAGCTGAAGCAGAATCTCTGGCTGGGCAGCGTGTTGAGTTGCAGCGCCAGTTGACGCAAATCGAAGCTAAGCTGAATTTGTTTGCGCGTCTTGAACCAGAATGGAATGAGCTGCAGCGCAACCGTGATTTGTTGGACAGCAATGTTCGTATTCTTGCCGAGCGTGAGCAGCAAGAAGGCACGATTCAGGGTATCGCAGCTGATGACGCCAACAGTGTGACGATCATGGAAGAGGCACGCGTGCCTTTGCGCGGAAGTAGTTTAAAGCTGCCTGTGGCGGTTCTTGCGCTACTGTTTGCTGGATTTACGGCCCTGATGGCAGGTTTACTGCGTGCCTTAACGCGGGAGGGTTTTGCCTCGCCAAGATCGCTTCAACGGACCACAGGATTACCTGTTATTGGCGCGATCGGTCGGCGATAAAGCTAGGCCGCTGACATAAAACGCAAATTCCCGTTAACCATGCCCGTGATAGCTGTAGGCTAGTTTTGGATGTTTAGCCTATGCGTGACCTTCGCGGTGATCTTGGAAATGTATGGCGTACGGCCTCTCGGCTCTCTTCTGGGAGTGGCGGCGGACGGACGGTCATGTTTATTTCTGCGCGCGATGGTGAGGGCGTGACGAGTATGGCGGCGAGCTTTGCCTGTCTTGCCTCCCGCCGGGTTGAAAGACCTGCATGGTTGATTGACTTAGATTTGCGCCGAAACCGCCTCTATAAGGGGTTTGAGGAAGGCTTTGCGCGCGGCATTGGCCGGCCTGGGCGCGCTTATGATGCATCGCTGCGCAAGACACCGATCTATTCCATCGTGCCGCGCGTCGTTAAAGGCGAGGACGAAAAGTTACTTACGGTGCACGAGATTGAAGGCGCGCGCCTGATGGTGACGCGGTTCAGAAATGAACGCCTGCAAAAAGGCCAGCGTGTACAAGTTCGCACCTCGCCTGAATGGTGGCAAACGCTGCGCAAAATGGCCGACTGGATTACTGTTGATGCACCTTCCTTGGAGCGTTCACCAGCTGGTTTGGCGATGGCCAGTCAGATGGATGGCATCATTCTGGTTGTTGAGGCCGATGCGACGTCTGCTGAAGATGTTGTTGGTGCACGCCGTGAGATCGAAGCGCATGGCGGCAACATAATTGGCGTCGCAATGAACCGGGTGGGATCTGATGCAAGGTTTGCAGACCGCTTCAGCGGTTAATCACTATCCCGCACAAGCCCCCGGCAGCGAAGCCAAGCCCGCTAAATGGGAGCTTGTACTTCTATTCGTTCTCTTAATCCTGTTTTCAGAAGGTGTTCTGCCGCGCTTAGTATCCAGCAATCAGTCTGCAGATGGTTCGCCGATCCTTCGTTTGATGTGGTTGCCTGTCTATGGGTTGGTTTTGGTGGGAGCGGTATGGAAAGCGAAAGCTTTCGCCATGACGGCGCTGCGCGTGCCATTTCTCGTTGCTTTGACGGTTCTGACAGCCCTTTCTTTTCTATGGTCAATTGATCCGGGGCTTAGTCAGCGCCGCGGAATAGCGATTGCGATGACGACTGCAGCGGGGCTGTTCATGGGCGCGCGTTATGATTGGCAAACATTGCTCCGCATGCTGGGTTTTGTTTGGATTACGGTGACGGTGCTGAGTTTTGCTACAGGCCTACTCAATCCAAGTTTTGGGGTGATGGATGAGATCAACGTTGGGGCTTGGAAAGGTCTCTTCTATGAGAAAAACCAAATGGGCGGACATATGGCGCGCGCTGCTTTCTTGTGCGGTTTCTTGTTCCTGATGGATCGCAAAGGCCGGCGCTTGTGGGGTTTTGGCGTCGCGATTTGTAGTCTGATGGTTTTGCTCTCAACGTCCAAGACATCGCTGCTGGGAATGATGCTGGGAATGGGTATCCTATTTGCGGCGGCGTGGATGAAGCGCGGGGTGAGAACAGGCATTACGAGTACATGGCTTGGCGTTATCGTGATGGGCCTGTTCGCTGGCATCATGGTGTTTGCGCCTGAGATTATTTTTACGGCCTTAGGCCGCGATCCAAGCTTAACTGGGCGCACGGATATTTGGTTTGTGTTGTCTGATATGATCGGTGAGCGGCCTCTGCTTGGCTATGGCTATGGCGCATTCTGGGCCCCGGATAGCGAACAGGCATATTGGGTGCAGGAAATTCTAGAGTGGGATGCACCAACCGCGCATAATGGCTGGCTTGAAGTTGCAATCGCAACCGGCCTAATCGGTTTAAGCTTATTGATCCTCGACTTTATGATGACGTTGGCGCGTGCATTGCGCGCTTCGATAGATACTTGGACGGGTGTATTTGCCTTGGGCGTTTGCGCGCAGTTTCTACTTTTTAGCCTTTCGGAGAGTATCTCGCTGCAGCAGAATGCGATCACGTGGCTGACTTATGTGGCTGTGGCGGCAAAGCTTGCCAATCGTCCGCGAAATGTCTTGCCAGTAAAGCCTATTGCTTTGCGTCAGCCTCTACGGCGGCTGTCCGCCGACGGGGCTTGAACCAGCGCATTTTTTTGATGCTCTTATCGATAGCGGCCTGACCGTAGAACCTGAAATCGATGAACCACAAAACCTTTGATGCACCGCGCACCGCTTTATCCAATTGGAATGCGCGATTTGGATGTCGAATGAGCGACAATGCGAACCACTGGAAGCCGTGCCACACAGCTTTGCCAGCGCCAATGGCCATCCACTTGAGCATATCCAAGCGTCGCTGCGGCGTGGCTATGCGTGCGAGTGTCACTGGCCCCTGACCATATGAAAATGCGCGGCGAAGTGTGTAACTTAAGCTGATCCGGCTGGGCAACGGGTATTCAAGAACCGGTGCATTCGCGGCCCAAGCAAACTGGCCACCTGAATCGCGTATCCGCTCAAACAGCATATCATCTTCGCCGCCAATCTCATTCATCAACACATCGAACCAAGGGCCTTTGCCGGGAATCATTGAGAAATCGATCAATGCATTGCCGCACCCGAAAGAGCGTTCGGTATAGCCGCTTTTTAGGTCAGGCTCGCGGGCAAAAAAGCTAGAGAAGTAGGCCCGGTGGCGTTTCTGTGTTTCCGGCAGCGCCGTCACAACTGGGCCAAACGTGACAGGGGCGGGAAAGCGCGCATGGTTTTCTAGAATGCGCTCTAGCCAATCGTCAGGCGCAGATTGATCATCATCCAGAAAAGCAACCAAGTCTGTTGCAACCGCGCCCATCGCCTTATTGCGGGCATTTGCGACACCGGCGTTTGGCTCGTGTAACGCGATGAGGGTAATCGTCTGGGGGCATACTTTGCGGAGCGTTTCGATCGCCTGAAGCGCGCTATTGTCTGGCGCATTATCAACAATGATCAACGTGAATCCTGTTTTCACATAACGCTGTGCGAACAGGCTGAGCACAGCCTTTGTTAGACCGTCCGGACGGTTGAATGTTGGCACCACGACGGTGAGGTCTGGAAAAGTCATGCGACTGCCTCACCCGTAATTTTTTCATACGCGGCAGATATGTTTAGCACATCAGCGCCGCTATCGCGTGCTTGCTTGGCTAGGCGTTGAAGGGCCGCGGGGGTTGTCCCGTAAGCGCTGGGGTCTTTTCGAACATCATGGGTGAAAATTGTGACCCAACCGCCAGACCGGGCGGCCTGCTCAATCGCTTTACTAGCGCGGTCAGTTGTCCAACCCTCAGGCGTAAGCTCGAAAGATCGAATCTGCATTAGGTCTGAGCCCTTGCGATTGATGCCGGGCAAGATCCCGCGTGCGGTGCTGACCATATCCCCGATAGACGACTTCCCGCTGAAATGCGTTTCGCCATAAGGCCATGCAAAATGTGGCTCAGGCGCTTTGCCTATGATGGCTTCAAGATTGGATGCATTTGTAGATATTTCAGACCTAATCGTCTCAGCATCTACGCGCGCACAATCGAGATGTGTTTGTGTATGCGTCCCGATTTCGTGTCCTGCTTTGATGAGGGGCGCGATATCGTCTTCCGTGAAGATGTCGCCCATGACATTCGTGTGCCCAGCCATCCCTGTGCAAGTGTAATAGGTCGCGCTGGCGCCAATCATATCCATCGTTTCAGCGCCATGTTGAGCGGCGCTTTTTGGGAAATCATCAAAGGTAAAAGAAATGATCCCTTTGCGCGGTGTTGTTGGCATTGGTTTGGCGACGCGCCACAAAGTCAGCCGGCGTTTGATCTTGGCTGGGAAAGATCGATCAGGATTGTATTTGGAGGGGTCGAGCGCGGTCACTACAAATGCTCCGCATATGCAGCGGCCCGGTATAGTTTTAAGCCCGTCAGGCGTAACTTGATCGGCAACCAGCGCGCCTGTGCAACCATCCCAGACAAACTCTTGATCACGCGCTTGCCTGGCAAATTTGACAGGGTGTTTGCGACCTTGAAGAGCGGTGTCGTTTTCAATGCGGCGGTGTTTCGCGCTACAGCATAGGCGAAGTTTCGGCCCGAGCCGCCATACTTCGCCATTAGGGCTTTATCAGTATCCAATCCAAGATGCGTCGCCGCATTATCGATATGGAGGACAGGGTAAGCGTCTGCGATCCGCAGGCCCCAATCGACATCTTCCCAACCCCAGCCTTCAAATCCGTCATCGAATTGGATGCTATCCAATATTTCCCGATGAACGAGGATGTTTGAGGTGAATACATAGCGACCCGGCTCGCGGGCGCGAAGGTCTGCCGGAATACATTCCGACGCAATCGATTGCGCCGCGTGGAGGCGTGTCTCATCGGTTGGGTGTGCATGGCGCAGGCTGAACCCGCCGGGGATTAAGGCGGGGGTTTGACTAGCTTCCGCCGCATCAAGGTAGCGTTTTAGAAAGTCTTCGTCGTCAGGGCGCATGTCTGCATCAAGGAACAGAATCCAATCCGTCTCTGCAAGCTCGGTCAGACGGTTTCGCGCGTGACTGCGCCCGGCATTTTGCGGTGCGGTTATAAGGCGTGCGGGACCGGGATAACGTAATATCTGCCGTGCCAATTGCCGCGTGAGATCGCTATCACCTGAGCCGTCGTCAAAGATCAATAATGTGCACTCTTGCGCGCCCTGAAGCCGGACCAGAGAGGCGAGCAGGGCGTCTGCGCCATCTTTCCACGTTGGGATGCAAATGCTGATCAAAGCCTCACCTGCAACGCCGTTGGAGAGCACATCTTCACCAGCTTCGGTGCGTCCAACCGGAATAGCCCCGTCAGTCTGCGGAGGTAGCGTCATTGTATCAGCCATGATCCTAGCGGTCGTTTGTGGCATCGCCCAGAAGGCAAGGCGCGGTCATGATCATGATATACAGATCGAACCAGAAAGACGAGCGATTGACGTATTCCATGTCCAGTCGAACGCGGTCTCGCACCAATTCCTTTGTGTGAACCGGGCCGCGTGAGCCATTGATTTGCGCCCAACCTGTAATGCCCGGCTTCACCCGGTGACGGTGTGCGTAGTCGCCAACGATGCCTTGGACGGCTGTTTCTCCGGTTGTCATACCCACTGCGTGCGGGCGTGGACCGACAATCGACATTTCGCCTTTAATCACATTGAAGAGTTGAGGCAGTTCATCGATCGAGGTTTTGCGAATAAAGCGACCGATTTTCGTGACGCGCGGATCGTCTTTTAGCGTTTGCTGTCGCATTTTGTCCGCGGCAACCGGGTCATCGCGCATTGAGCGGAATTTCCAGACACGGATGATTTGATTGTTAAACCCATGACGGCGCTGGCGGAAGAAGACAGGCCCCTTGCTGCCAAGCTTAATCGCGATTGCTGTTGCAATCAGGAGTGGGCTGAATGCGATCAGCATCCCAATCGCGAAGCCAATATCAGCGCAGCGTTTTACAATCGCACGGCGCGTATCTCTTGGCGTTCCAGAAACATAAGCTGCTGGAGAGCGTGCGATCTCAGCAAGGCTTTCAGACTCGGGATCAAAGCCGTCTAGATCAAGCAATAGAACCACACGCTGAGGCAAGACGCGTAGCCGATCAATTAACTGACGCACGCGAACACGCGCGTCGGACGTGATGGTCACGACGATACGGTCAATCTCTGGCAATCGTTCCCAATTGAGTAGATCATCCAATTTGCCGAGGAGCGGGGCGCCTGCAACATTCTTTGGTGCGCGTGAGAGGCGATCATCAAATATGCCGACAATGTTGAGCTCGCGCGTTGCTTCATTGCGCTCAATAAGGCGCTGAGCATTGGGTGTTGCCCCAACGATCACAACATTCTCACTTAGACGGCCGGCACGTGTCATCGCGCGAATGAGAACCATCATATGCGCATGAAGAGCAATCATGGTGAGCCATGTCGTAATGATTGCAAGAATAGGCCAGCGAGCCCCATAACCTTGATAGACGATGTAAGTTACAAACCCGAGCGCAGCCAAAGGTAAGCCCGACCCATTGGCGGCGCGCAGCATGTGGTCCAGCGCAGAACGATTGAATGCAAAATCATAGGCTGACGCGGTCCGCAGACCCCATGATACGACAAATGGGATCAGGGCAAATGGAATGATCTCAAACACTGTCGCGCCAAGAACCGTATTGCCTGAAAGGGTCAGGCAATACCAGCTTACAAAGCTTGCAACCACGATATCGAGCCAGCGCGTGACGTTCCGTATACCGCCGCCAGAAATGGGTGTTTTGCGCTGGGGCAGGCGCGCGTCGTCAATACTTGCAGGATTCTCTGATGCCAGTTCCGGTGTCGAGCGACCAAGACATGGCTCGACCGGCGGTTTGCCCGTGCCATCATCCTTACGCTGTCTTAGGCCATCAGCCATTGGTGTTTCCTGTTTACTTGCCTTGTCTGTGACATGGCAAAGTCAAAATCCGCTTTCGCGACTGTAGGAAATTCAATGCAAAAGATGGGCCTTTCTGTTTAGAAAGAATTTGGAAAGGTTAACCTAAAGCTTGTCTTTGACCCATTCACGGGTGAGGAATCCATCAACCACGTCGCAAACGAGCCCAATCTCGGTTAACGCAGAAATATAGCGTTGTGGATCAACGAGCGTCTTCCAGATGGAACCTGCTTCAAATTGATCCTTGGCTTCTAGTGCCAGAGTGAGATGGTCGCCTTCGAATATCCCGCGCAGTTTTCCGCCTTTGAAATGGCGTTCCAGTGCAATCAATCGTTCCATACGGTCCGGTGTCAGCAGCGCGCGGGCCTCGACCTGGTCATTGGAATAGATGGTAAAATTGTCGTTCAACTCTTTGGCCACCAGATCGACTTTTTGGAGTGATTTGTCGCCAAACACGCCTTTCCACCAGCCGCGTCGCGCGATCATCGTGCGTCCAAGGAAGCGTTCTGGATATTGGATATGAAAGAGCAGGCCTTGAAACGTGGTCACCGTCCGTTTGTTTTTGCCGGAACCTTGTTCTTGGGTCAGCTTGCATTCCACTAAGGAAAAGTGCGTGCCTGCGCGGTCGCCCTCAATCAAGTCTTCAAATTTGCGATCGTCATAACCCGGCATGAGGCGAGCTTGCTTTAGAACATCAAACGCTGGGGTTGGCGGTGTATCGCCTTTAAAGCCAGAGCTTAGTTTTGCGTTTTTCTTCATCCACGACCCAGCTGATTTCCAATCTGTGATGCCGCTGACATCCGCGTGGAGGGTGTTGTATTTGAAGCCGAAAGATTCCGCAGCGGAGCCGACAACGAGCTGTTTAGTTTCTGATTTCATGGACATGAGTGGCAGCCATGCAATCGAACTTGCCCCGACTGTGGCGATCACGCCGCCAAAGATAATGAACATTATGGCGCCCATGCCGGCGAAGAAGATAATCGCGATAGCAACGGCAAGCACGACGAGCCCCGCAGCGATCGTCTGCTTCGTGGCTTTCGCAATGGTTGCTTTGCGGTCGCCTTCTCGTGCTTCAAGAGCTGGGCGCAGTGTCTCTGACCATGTTTTCATCGCGTTCGCGAATTCAGATCTTTGCTCAGTTAGGCTCGCAAACACGGCGTCCATCATCCCAAGTGCCATATCATTTTCCTCAAATTTCTGATGCGAGCATAGCCCGCCTTATTCGGTGTGCATCACCCGTCAGGGTGAGATCATGCGGGTTATTTGTCGCTCCAAAGCGCCACGTCGGGCGAGGCCACTTTGGCGAGGCGGCTCAGCAATTCATGCAGTGTTTTTGCTTCTTCTTCACTTAAAGCATCGATCAGTTCCCGCTCGCATTGCAGGGCGCGCGGTATAACGGCGGCATAGATTGCCCGGCCCTCATCTGTCAGCGCCAGCGGTGCGCGGCGGCGATCGTCTTCGTCAATTGTGCGGGCCAGAATGCCCCTCTCAATCAAGCTAGCGGCAGCGCGGCTGACGGTTGGCTTGTCCATCAAGGTGCGCTGCGCGACTTCGGTGCTTGTCAGATCATCATTGTCACCCAAGACCGCAATAATTCGCCACTGCCAAACCGAGAGGTCAAATTCACGCTCATAAATATCGGAAATGCGCCGCGAAACAGCGTTTGATAAGACAGATAATCGATAGGGCAGAAAGCCATCAAGGCTAAGAGCAGAGCGGTTTGACAATGATGCGGCCTCCATAAGTTGCTGTAGCTTATACCAAAACTGTGTTGCTGCCACCTTTACGTAAAAGCCTTGAAATACTCCGATTATTAGTTACAATTGCAACTAATTGAGATGTGGAGCGCATTATGGCTGATCTGTTTGAAAACCCCGCTGGCCTAGATGGCTTTGAGTTCATTGAGTTTTCTGCGCCTGAAAAAGGCATGCTGGAACCTGTTTTTGAAACGATGGGCTTCGTTAAAATCGCGCGTCACCGTTCGAAAGATGTTGAGCTATGGCGTCAGGGCGGCATCAACCTGATCACGAACTATGAGCCAAAATCAGCCGCTTGGTATTTTGCACGAGAGCATGGGCCAAGTGCTTGCGGCATGGGTTTCCGCGTCCGTGACGCACGCGCTTCTTACGCGCATCTATTGGAACAGGGCGCGGAGCCGGTTCAAAACGAGCCGGGCCCGATGGAGCTTCATATTCCTGGTATTCGCGGAATTGGCGGCTCTATCATCTATCTGATCGACCGCTATGGTGAGGAAGAAAACGACCTCAACATTTACGATATCGATTTTGAGTACCTACCGGGCGTTGACCGTTATCCCGAGGGCTGCGGCTTTGATGTGATCGATCACCTGACGCACAATGTCTATGGCGGGCGTATGGCCTATTGGGCGGACTTTTATGAGAAGCTCTTCAACTTCAAAGAAATCCGCTACTTCGATATCAAAGGCGAATATACGGGCCTGACATCGAAAGCGCTGACAGCTCCAGACGGTAAGATCCGTATTCCGCTAAACGAAGAAGGCGAAGGCGGCAAAGGCCAGATTGAGGAATTCCTGCGCGAGTATAATGGTGAAGGTATTCAGCATATTGCGCTGATCTGTGATGATCTGGTCGCATGTTGGGATCGTTTGAAGGCCAAAGGCGTACCGTTTATGACGGCGCCGCCAGAGACCTATTACAATATGTTAGATGGACGCCTGCCGGGCCATGGCCGTGATGTGGATGAGCTGCAATCACGCGGTATCCTGCTTGATGGTACGACCGAGGGCGGTAGCCCGCGTTTGCTTCTTCAGATTTTTGCGGAGCCGCGGATTGGGCCGGTCTTCTTTGAGTTCATTCAGCGCGTAGGCGATTACAAAGACGGCTTCGGCGAAGGCAATTTCAAAGCCTTGTTCGAAAGCATTGAACGTGATCAGATTGAACGCGGTGTATTGGACGTAAAGGAGCCTGCTTAATGACCGAAGCTCCCAACCTTCAAGGTGTTCACCACGTTGCCTATCGCTGCAAAGATGCCAAGGAAACGGTTGAGTTTTACTGTGACGTCCTCGGCATGGATTTCCAGCTTGCGATTGCTGAGGATCATGTGCCTTCGACCGGCGCATATGATCCTTACATGCATATCTTCCTTGATGCCGGAAACGGTAACGTGCTTGCTTTCTTTGAGTTGCCAGAGCAGCCGGATATGGGCCGCGATGAAAATACACCCCAATGGGTGCAGCATATCGCTTTCAAAATTGGGTCTATGGATGAGCTACTCGCCGCCAAGGCCCGCGCCGAAGGTATGGGGCTAGAAGTCCTCGGCCCGACACATCACGGCATCTTTAAATCCATCTATTTCTTTGATCCAAACGGTCACCGGCTTGAGCTAGCTTGCAACATTGGCACGCCAGAACAGATGGCCGAGCTAAAGCGCGTCGCGCCGGAAATGCTGGATGAATGGTCAAAGACCAAGAAAGCCCCGCGCCATGCGGCTTGGTTGCATGAGAAGATCGCTGAAGAGGGCTAGGTTCTAGAGCGGCAATGGTTGCGGTTCAGCGTCATACATACGCACGGACACATCGCGTGGTCCAATCTCAGCTAACGCGGCTCTGAATACTGCCATATGTGGTTCTTTGAAATGGCTGAGGAGCGCATCCAGATCTTTCCAGCGTTCAATGATCCGCATTTTTTGCGGGTCGAGAATATCCACGCTGTAAGCATACTCAATACACCCCGCCTCTTCGCGGCTGGCGAGGATCATGGCCTCTAGGGCTTGGCGGGCTGTCTCCCAACCGCCATCTGGAATGATTGCACTGCCTTCAACAATAACCATGATGCATTCTCCATTTTGAAAAAGCTTAGCCGACAGAGGCAAAAAAATCTGCATACAGCTTTTCAGCGTCAGCTTTCATCAGGCCCGTTTCAATCTTGATACCGGCTTCGCGAAGGCGGTTCAGGCCGCCGCTACCTTTAGGGTGGGGATCAAGCGCGGCAATAATCACACGTTCGACACCAGCCTCAATAAGCCTTTGTGAGCAGGCGGCCTCGCCCGTTGAGCGCTCTCGGCAAGGTTCTAGCGTGACATAGGCTGTCCCGCCTGCTGCCGCGCCTATGGGCATTCGGCGCAGGGCTGTTTGCTCGGCATGGGGGCGACCTTCGTCACCTGTTGCGGCTTCGCTGACCTTGTTGCCGTCGCGGTCCAGAATAACGCAGCCAACACTGGGGTTCACACCCGTTCGGCCATGTTGAAAATGCGCCAATTCTAGCGCGCGGGTCATATGCATCCGGTGCGCGCTCAATCGAACACCACGGTACGTGTGCCGTTCAGAAAGACCCGCCCTTCTGCGTGAGCGGTTACGGCGCGGGCCAGAACGCGGGCCTCTATGTCTTTGCCCAGTTCAGCCATGCGTTCCGCGGTTAAGCGATGGTCCACCGGGGCGACATCTTGGGCGATGATCGGGCCTTCATCCAAATCGGCGGTAACATAGTGGGCTGTTGCCCCCATCAGTTTCACGCCGCGCGCATGAGCCTGATGATAGGGCCGCGCGCCTTTAAAGCTGGGCAATGCAGAATGGTGAATATTGATGCACCGCCCTTCCAGTTTGCGCGTCAGATTATCGGACAATACCTGCATATACCTGGCAAGAACGATAATCTCTGCTTTGGTCGCATCGATAAGGTTTAAAAGCTCAGCCTCGGCTGCTGCCTTGGTCTCTTTTGTGACGGGGATATGGTGGAATGGAATATCATGGCGATCGGCGTGCCATTGGCAATTTGGATGATTTGAGGCCACCGCAACAATATCAGCCGCCAAACGCCCACGGCGATGGCGATAAAGTAAGTCATTCAGGCAATGATCGCCCTTGGACACAAGGACTAGCGCCTTTGGTTGGTCGGCCTCAGCTCGCAAGGACCAATCAATGCCGCGGCGTTCAGCCAAAACGCTGAAACCATCTCTAAAAGCCGTTTCGTTGAAGCCTTCTTCAGCCTCAAATTTAGCCCAGATAAAGAATTGTTTCGTGGCGGCGTCGCCGAAGTCTTGGCTTTCGACGACATTCAGCCGATGACTGGCTAAATGCCCCATTACGTCGGCAAGAATACCGATCGCGTCAGGTGCGGCCGCGCGCAGTATGAAACGTCTAGAGGTCACGGTAGTTCTGGCAGATCGCGTGCCCGCTCTGCATCAAGATAACGCGCAGATGTTGGTTTAAGATTCGCATCCAGATCAAGGACAAGCGGATTGCCAGTTGGAATTTCTAGGCCCGTAATCGTCTCATCTGGAACATTAAACAGGTGCTTCACCAGCGCCCGCAACGAATTTCCATGCGCTGAGATGATTGTGTCTTTGCCGGCCTCAAGTACCGGAACGATTGCGCTTTCCCAATATGGCAACACGCGCTCTAGCGTCAGCTTCAGGCTTTCCGATTGTGGCACCGGAACGCCATCATAGCGCGGATCGTGCGACAGATCGAATTCGCTGCCCGCATCCATTGGTGGGGGCGGAATGTCGTATGATCGACGCCAGATGTGGACCTGATCCTTACCATGTTTTGCAGCGGTTTCGGCCTTATCCAAACCGGTGAGGCCGCCATAGTGGCGCTCATTCAGGCGCCAATGCTTTTCAACTGGCAACCACGCGCGGTCCATCGCAAGTAGGCTGATCCAAAGTGTACGGATGGCGCGGGTCTGGTAGCTGGTGAATGCCATCACAGGCTCAACACCCTCTGATTTTAGTAATTCGCCACCCTTTTTCGCTTCAGCTTCGCCCTTTTCGGTGAGTTCGGCGTCCCACCATCCTGTGAAGCGATTGGCGAGGTTCCAAGTGCTTTGACCATGGCGGGTGAGGATCAGCTTTGTCATCTGTACGTTCCGTTACGATTTGCTCATGCGGCCCGCGAATGAAGTTTCGGGGGTGCGCTTCGATCGCAGCGTTGCTATCAGAGGGGCGCGCGGGAATCTACCCGCAAGAATTCCCGACAGGGCTGCAGGAGCGTATACCTTGAAAGATATCGTCTTTTTTCCGCTTGCGATTTTAGTTGCCGCCCTAATGATTGGCGGCGCTATGATGGTAGGTAGTGATGCGCCGAAATGTGGGCCGGTTGGCGGGGCAGGTGGCCCGGCTGATTATCGGTTCGCCCGGGTTGAGGGGGCGAATTTGTGCCGAATGGAGGGGCGCAAAGGGTTTGAGGTCAATCTGGACGATGACATCTTGACGATTACTGCGGAGCCAAGACCGCCGCTGCCAGATTATGATCAGAACCCGCACTTCGTTTTGGCGGGGGATTTAGAGACCGTTTATGCGGGGCAAATCCTAAAGGTGAGTGTGACAGCTAAGCCTTCTGTTGGGGCGGGGGCTGAGGCTTTTGAGGTCCTTTATTCTACTGGGAATGCAGGGGGGAGTGATTGGCGAACTTTCGCATTGCAGCCGGATTGGGAGACTTACGAATTCACTTTCAATGTGCCGCGTAAATTATTGGAATCTGCGGTCGCTTTTGACTACCTCGCCATCCGTCCGGTGCCGGGGGAAAAGGCGCGCAGCCTTGAGATTAAAGACATCGAAATGCGCCGTTTCGGTGCTTGGAAAGACTAGCCATGACTAATAGCGAAACCATCCTCGTTTCTGGCCGCCGTGTGGTGGAAATTGAGCGTGACGCGCTGACCGAATTGCAAGACGGTCTTGGCCAAGACTTTGTAAATGCAGTCGAAACTTGCACAGCGGCTAAGGGCCGTGTGGTGCTGGCGGGTGTGGGGAAATCGGGTCATGTGGCGCGCAAGATTGCGGCGACTATGGCATCTACCGGAACGCCGAGCCTGTATATCCACCCGACCGAAGCCAGCCATGGCGACCTTGGCATGATTGCTAGCGGCGATGTTGTAATTGCGCTGTCCCGCTCTGGCGAGACGAAGGAACTGTCTGATTTAATTGAATATTGTAAGCGGTTTTCGATCCCGTTAATCGGCCTTACCGCCGTGGCGAGCAGTGCGCTGGGCAGTGCTTCTGACATCTGTTTGCTGATCCCGGATGCGCCAGAGGCGTGCGGGGAAACGCGGGCGCCGACGACGTCTACAACGCTGTCTATGGCGTTGGGCGACGCGTTGGCTGTGGCGGTTTTAGAGCAGCGCGGCTTTACCGGAGAGGACTTTAAAATCTTCCATCCGGGCGGGAAATTAGGGGCGATGTTACGCTCGGTTGGGGACTTGATGACGGGTGGTGAAAACCTGCCAATTGTGGGGGAAACAGCCGGGATGAAAGATGCTCTATCCACGATGTCAAAGGCCGAATTGGGCTGTTTGGCGGTGGTTTCCGGGCCGATTGAGGCCGGATTGAACCCTGATTCAGACCAGATTGAGGCCGATCAAAACCGGGTTCAGGCCGGAAAGCTGGTCGGCATGATCACCGATGGCGACATTCGCCGCCTCGTCGCCAGTGGCCAGCAGGCGCAAACCGCCGCCGACGCGATGACCCGCGACCCGGTCACAGTAAAAGCCACAACGCTTGCCAGCCAAGCCCTCGCCGTGATGAATGAGAAACGCATCACGCAACTGGTCGTGGTGGACGAAGCAGGCTTCGCGCCTGTCGGGATCTTGCACATGCATGATTTGTTGAAGGCTGGGGTTGTTTAGCTACCTCGTTAATTCCCTGCTCACCCTCTCCGTGGCATAAGTCTTAGTATGCGACTTTCGCCGTCTTTCATCTCTTTTGCTTTGGCCGCTGTGCTGGCGGTTTCTGCTGCTATGGCAGCGCTGCCAGCCTATGCGCAGCGGGATGTTTCGCGGGATGAGTTGGTTCAGCTTGAGGCGGAGCGGGCGCAGGCCTTGGCGCAGCTTGCGGCGTTGGAGCAGGCGGGCGGCACGGTGGCGGCGGATCTGGGAAATCTGGAACGTGACTTGATTGCGGCGGCGATGGAGAGCCAGCGGCGTGAGGAGCAGGCGACGGCGTCTGAACTGAAGCTGATGTCTTTGCGGTCGCGGCTTGGCGCGGCGCGCGGTGAATTATCGGTGGGTGAAGAGGCGTTAGAGGATTTGATCGCGTCGCTGGCTTTATCAGGGCGGCATCGCCCGCCAGCTTTGCTGACCCAGCCCGCAGATGCCAATCAAGCGATCCGCGCGGCGATCCTGATGGGGGAAGTGGCCCCGCAGGTGCAGGCGCAGACGAAAGTTTTGTCGGGTGAGATTGCGGGTCTGCGCAAGCTGGAGCGGCAAGTGCTGCGCGAGGCGAAGCGGCTGGCGGCATCTGAAGCGGCTTTGGCGCTGAAACAGGCAGAAATTACGCAGATGACTGCGGCGAAACGTTCCGCTTACGAAGATGTGACTGGCGATGCTGAGGCGCTGCGGATGCGCGCAGAAATGCTGGGCAAGCAAGCCGAGACGATACGGACACTGATCCTTGCGCTGGAAAAAGCAGCGCCCGCGGCCCCGCGCTTGAAGCCAACTTTACGGATGGCGGGTACGTCGAGGCCGCGTCCAGTGCGCTCGGCCAACCTACCTAGAGCTACAGTTTCACAGCCTTTGGGCGTTCTGGCATCGCCGGCGGCGGGTCGGATGGTTCGGCGCTGGGGCGATAAGATGCCGGGCGGTACGGATTCAGAAGGCGTGGCGTTTGCGACGCGCAGCGGGGCGCAAGTTGCAGCGCCCGTTGATGGCGTGGTCGAGTTTTCGGGGCCGTTTCGCAGCTATGGACAGCTGCTGATCCTCTCGACAAGCGATGGTTATCATGTTCTGCTCTCTGGCATGTCGGACAGCTATGTTTCGGTCGGTCAAACGGTCAAGCAGGGTGAACCGGTTGCGAAAATGTCGGTACGTGAAAATGCCGAGCCTGAACTCTATATGGAAGTCAGGAAAAGCGGGAAATCTATGAACCCCGCAAAATGGATGAAACGCGGCTAAGGCTGCGGATAAAGGAGAACGCGATGCGAGCGATGTTGACCGGGGCGGCACTGGGGATTGTACTGGGCGCGACAGCGGTTGGGGTCTCTGCGGTGGCCTGGCCAGACGCAGAGCGCGAAGACCCGCGCGCGGCGGCGTTCGATCAGCTTTCTCTGTTCACCGAAGTGATGCAGCGCGCCAAGGTCGACTATGTCGAAGAAATTGACGAGGTTGCAGCGCTGGAAGCGGCGATTGACGGCATGCTTGGCTCGCTGGACCCGCACTCTGGCTATATGTCGCCGGATGATTTTGAGGCGCTGCAAGTGGCGACATCGGGTCAGTATGGCGGTCTGGGCATCGAAGTGACGATGGAAGACGGCTTTGTGAAAGTCGTTACGCCAATGGATGGCACGCCCGCTGCGCGTGCTGGGCTTGAGCCGGGTGACTTGCTGACAGCGATTAATGGTCGCGCGATTGTGGGCCTAAGCCTTGATGACGCGGTTGAAGATATGCGCGGTGAGCCGGGCTCTGAACTGGTGGTGACGGTCTATCGCGATGGGCAAGACCCGTTCGACGTAACGATCACCCGCGAAGTGATCGAACCGAAATATGTTGAGTTCGTCGATAAGGGTGATGATATCGCCTATATTCGTATCTCAACCTTCAACAATAAGAAGACTACAACCAAGCTGATCGAGGCGTTTGACGAAATTCGAAGCACGATCGGAAGCCGTCCTAAAGGCATTATTCTGGACCTACGCAATAATGGCGGCGGACTGTTGGATGAAGCTGTTTCGGTTAGTGACCAATTTTTATCTGGCGGCGAGGTCGTCTCTACGATTGGACGGCGTCCGGGCGATGTTTCTCGCGCGAATGCTGAGCCGGGTGAAGTGTTTAAGAATGTGCCACTCGTTGTTCTGATCAATAATGGTTCGGCCTCTGCATCTGAAATTGTGGCTGGGGCGTTGCAGGACCGTGATCGTGCAACTGTTATGGGTACGACAAGTTTCGGTAAGGGGTCTGTGCAAACGGTTATGCCGCTGGGCGCTGACCGCGGCGCGATCCGCCTAACCACGGCGCGTTACTATACGCCATCTGGCCGCTCTATTCAGGCGACAGGTATTGAGCCAGACATCGAAGTTGCAAACCGCCGGATGAACGAAGAAGACCTTGCCCGGATTAACCGCTATTCTGAAGCTGACCTTCCGAATGCGCTAGGCGCTGAAGATGGTGCGGAGCGAACTTTGCCACATATCCCTGACGATATGCCGCCTGAAGATTATGAAGGCGAAGACTATCAAATGGACAAGGCGATTGAGTTTTTGAAAGCTGGCGGTGTTGTGGCGTCTACAGACACGCGCGCTGGGTAAGCCCTGTAAAGGGTGCTTATGCCTGTTTCCCTGCCATCGCGTATAACCGCTGAAGAGCGTAAGCAGCGTGTCTCTAAGCTTTGCAATTTGATGGCGGAGAGCGGCACAGACGCCGTGCTCCTATCTGCATCTACGAACCTGCGTTACTTTACCGGGATCAATTGGCATCCGTCAGAGCGCTTCCTAGGGGCGATTGTTCACGCTGATGGTTCGATTGACTATGTCGCGCCGCATTTTGAGTTGGATAAGGTCTCAAGCCTGATCTCTTTGCCGGGCGACATTCTGACATGGCAGGAAGAGCAGAACCCGTATGCGATGATTGCGCGCCGGATGGGGACGACAGGGCGTTTAGCTTTAGACGATCAATTGCCAATGTTTATGTATCGCAAATTGCGGGCTGAACTGGATGAAGACAGGCTGCCAGATGGCGGGCCGCTTACGACGGTACTTCGGAGCCGTAAATCGGTTGCTGAAATTGCCTTGATGAGCCGCGCGAAAGAGATCACGCTTGAGGTGCACAAGCGCGCCCATTCGTATTTGAAAGAGGGCATGCTGGCATCAGAAGTTACGGCTTTCATTGACGCGCAGCATCGCGAACTTGCAGGTGCGAAGAGCACGTTCTGCATTACGTCCTTTGCGGAGGATACCTCACTTCCGCATGGCGGTGAAAGCGACCGCGCGCTCAAATCTGGTGATGTTGTGCTGATCGATACGGGCACGCAGATTGACGGGTATAATTCAGACATAACGCGGACCTACGTCTTTGGTGAGCCGAGCGATATAGTCCGTCAGGTCTGGGAGACTGAAAAGGCGGCGCAAGCTGCGGCGTTCGATGCGGCTAAACTTGGCGTACCTTGCAAGAGTGTTGATGCGGCCGCGCGCGCTGTTGTTGAACAAGCCGGATATGGCCCAGACTATACGCTTCCCGGTGTGCCGCACCGGACAGGGCATGGGATCGGGCTAGACATCCACGAAGCGCCAAACCTTGTGCGCGGCGATGATACGGCGCTTGATATTGGCATGTGTTTTTCGAATGAGCCCATGATTGTTGTGCCCGGCGAGTTTGGTATTCGGCTAGAAGATCATTTCCACATGACGGCTGACGGTGCCAAATGGTTCACCCAGCCACAAGCCAGTTTGGACGACCCATTCGTAGGTGTTGCTCCGCTCACGGAATAGGTAGTTTCGTTTAGTTCGTTTCGCATGCGGATTGGTCAAAACAGGCTGTCGATTGCCAGCGCAAATCACCCCAAAGGTTAATATAGGTTTGCCTCTTCTTAACCATTATCGGTGAGAACTGGAGGTTAGACAGTAAAACACCACCCATGGGGCCCTTGTATGACCGCTCGCATTTCGCTTGATCCATCGCCATTCAAAAGCGCACTTCTGCATGGCACGATGGGGGCGATGACACTTGTTGCCACGCTCGGGATTGGCGGCGCTGCCGTCCATTATACAGGCAGCGCTGACGCTGCTTCGCCAGCGATCCGTGTGGCACTGTTTGACGAAGCACCCAGTCAAGCGCCATCGCTAAACCCGCGTCTTCCGGGCAATGTTGGTGCAACTGACTATGCCGGGATTGGCGATACCACGCTTGCGGTTCCGCAGCCTGTTAATGAGCCTAGCTTGGGCGTTGATTACCAGTCGAATATTGCGCCTCGCCGCGCGGCGAATACTCAAGCTGAGCCTCAGTCGCAGGGCATCCGTATTAACGGACAGATCGTACGACCCGGGCAATCGCTTAGCCAAGTTACAACAAATGGAATGGTTCAGCAGGTCAGCGCCTCAACCACGGCAGCTGTTGCTCAACCTGTCGAAAGCGCGCCTACCGTTCCGGTTCGCGCGAATACGCCCTTTGCTAAAAATGCTCGTCCGTTTGAGAATGCCGTGGGTAAGCCAACCGTTTCCATTATTGTTGGTGGGTTAGGCATTAACTGGGGTCGCACGCAGTCTGCGATTGATGAGTTGCCGCCTGAAGTGACGCTATCTTTCGCGCCAACAGCGACGAACCTGACGACTTGGGTTCGCAAAGCGCGCCGCGCCGGGCATGAGGTTCTGATCGAATTACCGATGGAGCCTTATGACTATGGCCGACTGCGCCCGCATCCGCAGGTGATGCAGGTTGCGGTCACGCCAGAAGTGAACAAGGCACGTCTTAACAAGATTTTGGCGGGTACCACCGGATATGCGGGCCTAATGAATTATCAGGGCGGCAAGTTCGCGGCCGATATCGAAGCCGTGAAGCCAGTTATCACCGCCATGAACGAAAGAGGCGTGGCGTTCTTTGAGGATGGTAGTCTGGCGAAATCAGTGTTTGCTGAAGCGGCGCAGGCGGAAGGTCTGCCATTTGGTGGCACAAGCGCGTGGCTTGATGCGCGTCCTGAAGCTGATGAGATCGCAAATCAGCTTCTTATTCTGGAAGCTGAAGCTTTAGAAAATGGTGCTGCGCTGGGTACTGGCATGTCATTTCCAATAACGATCGATATGTTGAAAGAGTGGATTCCGGGGCTTGAGGCTAAGGGTATCGCTCTCGCGCCTGCGACGCATTTTGCGAAGACATCAACCGCCTCTAGTCAGGTAAAAGTTGCTGCGCTAGACCCTGCGGGGTGAGTGACCCAAAACGTGATCCAGCGCGCTATCGCGCCAATGTCGGACTTGCCCTGTTTTCAGCGGCGGGAAATGTTTTTGTAGGTCGCCGTATTAATGGTCGCGGCGCTTTCCAGTGGCAGTTGCCTCAGGGCGGCGTTGATGACGGTGAGACCACATCTGAAGCCGCACTCCGCGAAATGGATGAAGAGATCGGCGTTGCAAGTAAGATGGTCGATGTTCTCGAAGAGACCGAAGACTGGCTGTATTATGACTTCCCGCCAGAATTGCTACGCCGCATGGGTGGTCCCTATTTAGGTCAACGCCAGAAATGGTTCGCCTTGCGCTTTAAAGGCTCTGACAGCGATGTTCGCCTAGATAAGCACAAGCCTGAATTTGATGCATGGCGTTGGGCGCCGCTTTCAGAGATACCGTCGCTGATCGTACCGTTTAAACGGCCAGTCTATGCTGAAGTGGCGAGCCGTTTTGCGAAATGGGCTGAGCCCGTCTCGTAACTAATCTAGCGCGCCGATATAGGGCAGACCGCGATACTTGCCAGCATCATCCATACCGTAGCCAACTAAGAAGCGCGGCGGCGCATCAAAGGCGTGGAAGTCGACATTATCTTCGCCTTCTGGCGCCCAGGGTTTTCTGGCTAGAGCAACTGTAATTACTTCGCTTGCGCCTTTGGCCAGCATATGGGTTTTTGCAAATGCGAGTGTGCGGCCCGTGTCGAAAACATCATCAACGATCAGGACGCCGCGATCTTTAACTGGGCGCGCGGTATCGGCGCGGACAACAACGCGGCCAGAGCTTTCCCGCGCATCACGGTAGCTTTCTAACCATAGCGCATCGAGCACTGGATGTAGTTGCCTGCGGGCTAATGCTTTCATCAGGTCGCTTGTGAATGGTGTGGCGCCAACCAGAATATTGATTGCGTTCCAGTCGCCTTGAAGGCGCGGGGCTAAACGATCTGCCAAATCCTCGATCCGGGCCATGAGATCAGTTTCGGAGAGGACGACATCGAAATTGGGAAGGGTCATTCAGTAGCATTTCCAGTTGCAGCCAGCGCGGTATCGGCTGGAACAAAGGACAGTTCAAGTTCAAACGACTCGAATGGTGGGTTTTGTATGCGTGCTGCAAAAGTTGCGGTCGCATTGTCTGGGATGGATGAGGGAGAAACCTGCGCGAAGGCCTGCGCGACCTGTGCGCCATTATCATCAAGTAAGTTTACGCGCACTCTTGGCGCGCTCTGTGTTGCGCCGCTTCGATTCGCGACCGCGCCGCGCACCTCGAGAATTGGCGTTGTGCCATCGAAGAAGCGCTCTGCCTCGGTATCTAGAAATTCTAAGCCAAAGCGGTTCACGTCCATGCCGAGGGCAGCATATGTGGTGGCCGATTCAGGCCAGCGATCGACGACTTCCGCTCTGAAGAGAACAAGTCCGCTTAAAATAACAACAAAAGCAGCCGCTGTTGCCGACCAAGCGGTGAGAGCGGCAGCGCGACTTTTCCGGCGGCGGCGTTCGCGCACTTTCAGGCGATAAGCCTCATGCGCCCCTGCGGCTGTGGCGGCGCCCTGTACGGCGCCCTTTGGTCCGACAAACCATGAATGCCCGCATGCCGCGCACTTTACTGTGCGGCCGCTGTCACCAATTGTTGAGTCTTCTGCGAAATATTGCGTTTCGCAGTCAGGGCATGTGAGGATCATGGCTTGGACATTCGCTCAATTTACATGAATAGTCACTATAGCGTTTACCCTATTGATGAAGGATTTACATGTCGCGCTTCAGACCTGATCTCAGTGATGAACCGGCGGTGCGTCTGGATGGGGTTAGCCTCACCTATGAACGCACCGGCGAGGTGCTGTCAGAAATTGACCTAATTTTGCGTCAGGGCAGCTTTACTTTCCTTACTGGACCGTCCGGTGCGGGTAAGTCTTCATTGCTGAAGCTCATGTATCTGGCGCATGCGCCATCGCGCGGCGTGATCCGTCTTTTCGGCCAACAGACCCATGACTTGAAGCGCAAACAGCTTGCAGCGTTGCGCCGCCGGATTGGCGTTGTGTTTCAAGAATTTCGGCTTTTGAACCATCTCACCGCGGCTGAGAATGTCGCTTTGCCTTTGCGGATCGAGGGGCGAAAGCCCGATAGTTACCGTGCAGAGGTTGCTGATCTTCTGCGATGGGTTGGGCTGGGCGAGCGGATAGATGCGCCAACGCCATCGCTTTCGGGCGGCGAGCAGCAACGCGTTGCAATTGCACGCGCTTTGATCAACAAGCCAGACTTGCTGATTGCGGATGAACCGACAGGAAATGTTGACCCTAAAATGGGCCGAAAAATCTTGAGACTGTTTTCTGAGCTGAATAAGCGTGTCGGTACAACAATTCTGATCGCGACACATGATTTGGAACTGATTCGCGAATTTGATGCGCCAGTTTTGCGCCTGAGCAATGGGATGCTTGTGCGTGATGTTGAGTATGGGAGGACGTCATGAGCAAAGAAACACCGCTTCTCCCGATCAGCGATGCCCGCGAAGCCGCACTGTTCTTTGTGGTCGGCGCGCTGTGCTTTTTGGCTGCGCTGGCTGCACTTACCACACGCGGCACGTATAAGGCTGCGGAAGCTTGGGGTGCGCAAATTGAGGGTGAAATTACAGTCGTTATGCGCGGCACAGATCGCCGCACGGCAGAGACTGTCGCCGCCGACGTAGAAAAGCTGGCAACCGTTTTTGAGGCTGAGCTGCTAAGCCGCGACGAGATCGAAGATTTGCTGAAGCCGAGCCTAGGACCCGGCGGAATTCCGGATGGGTTGCCGCTACCGCTTCTTATGTCGGTACAGGCCGACATGGCGGTCGGTGATCCAACAGAGGGCATTGAAGCGGTTTTGGATAAGGCAGGCGTTGACGGTGATGTTGCGGGGAATGCTGGTTATGCTGATAATGTCCGCGGCGGCTTAAGCGTATTGAGGATGGTTGCGCTATCGGTGGTCGCGCTTTTATCCGCCACCGCGATCGCTGTTATAGCATTTGCAACACATGCGGCGCTATTGGCGCGGCGAGATATTGTTGATGTGCTGCATCTTTCCGGCGCTGAAGATCGCTATATTGCCCGCCTGTTTGAACGAAGGTTTTGGGTGTTGGCGTTACAAGCAGGATTAGGCGGGGCGGTTGCAGCCCTTATGGTAACGGCTTTGATCGTTTTTTCAGGTGGGAGCGCGCAGGGTGTTGAAGCTCAACTTTTGCCGCGTCTTAGTTTGGATTTCTGGGATGTCGTAATCATTCTTATCACACCCGTCATGGCTGGCCTTGCCGCCAGACTCGCCGCACGGATGACCGTTATGAATTCTCTGAAGGAGACATTGTAACGATGCTGGGTTCGTTGCTCTATGTGGTGTGGTTATACTCTTGGGGGATTATTATTGGAATTCTTGCGATTCCAGCACTGATCTTACCGCGAGCGGTAAACATGTGGTTCATTCGGACCTTCGCCCGCATGGTGCTATTGGGTCTTCGCCTATTTTGCGGTGTCACTGTCGAATTTAGAGGCCAAGATCATATTCCGGGTGGCGCATGCCTTGTTGCTGCGAAACATCAGGCGATGCTTGATGTGTTTATGCCATTCCTCATCTTTAAAGACCCGATAATGGTCATGAAGCGTGAGTTGCTGTGGTATCCTGTTTTAGGTTGGACAGCGCTTCGCACGGGCATGATGCCGATAGATCGTGATGGCGGGGCCAAGACTATGCGCGCTATGCTGAAGGTAGCTGGTAAGCGGCTAAGACAAGATATGGGGCGGCAATTAGTCATTTATCCTGAAGGTACACGCGCCGCGCCGGACGCAGAACCCGATTATAAACCAGCAGGCATTCGCGCCTTCTACAAGGCCTTGGACGCGCCCTTGCTGCCTATGGTGACGAATGCGGGTCTGTGCTGGCCCGCGCACGGTATCCGCCGCAGAAAAGGGAAGATCGTTTATGAGATACTTCCCGTGATCGAACCCGGCGCAAACCCGAAGGCCATGATGAGTGAGTTGTCCAGTGTCTTGGATGAGGCCTCACAACGACTGTTGGATGAAGGATTGGCGGCGCAGGGACGCTCGCGGATCGATCTTTAGATGATCATTCCAGTTGCAGCTGAATTAGAGGGCGCATGCAAGGCCTTAAGCAAGACTGATCCCGCTTTAGCTTTGGCATATGAGCAAATCGGTTTGCCGGTGTGGCGTTCGGCGGCCCCGATTTATGAAACGCTAGCGCGCGCGGTTGTTTATCAGCTGATTTCAACCAAGGCGGCGGATGCAATCTGGGCCCGTGTTCAAGCGCGTTATGGTGAGGTGACGCCAGAAGGAATTCTGGCTGATAGCCCGGATGGAATTCGCGCCTGCGGGCTGTCTCGTCCGAAGGTTCGTCACATGCTTTCAATCGCTGAGGCGGTTCGTTGCGGCGACTTAGACTTTGATCGCTTGGCCAGCGCGCCGATTGAGGTCGCCCGCGTAGAGTTGCTGGCCGTTAAAGGTATTGGTCCTTGGACTGCAGATATATTTCTGATGAACGCCTTGGGCAAACTGGACGCCTTTCCGGTTGGCGATGTTGGACTGATGGAGGCTTATAAACAGCTATCAGAAGCTGAAACCCGCCATGATATCAAAGGCTTCTCAATGCTCGCTGAGGGGTGGCAGCCATATCGAGGTGTCGCGGCGCATCTCTTATATGGCTGGCTAAATATGATGAGAGACAGCGGAGAGCTTTAGGGCGCAGGGCTGGACATGCGGCTTTAGAGGCATACTCTGACATTAAGGGAATCAGATCTTCTGGTCCTGAATATAAAAGGAGACGCGCGTTCAAGACGAAAGCTCGACACTTTAAGACCCTCATGATCGAGGAGATTGATCATGGCTGAGGTCCTTTCCACCCCGCCTAATGGGCGGCCAGCTCTGGTTTTGAATGCGGATTATCGTCCGCTTTCCTACTATCCTTTATCACTTTGGCCTTGGCAGGATGTCGTCAAAGCGGTGTTTTTGGACCGGGTCGATGTGATCGCGGAGTATGACCATTATGTCCGGTCTCCAAGTTTTGAGATGCGGCTTCCATCGGTTATCGCGCTTCGTGAATTTGTCCGCCAGGATCGCAATCCAGCTTTCACGCGTTTTAATGTCTTCCTTCGCGATGGGTTTAAGTGCGTCTATTGTCACTCACCGGAAAACCTGACGTTCGATCATGTTATTCCCCGGTCAAAAGGGGGCCGAACAAGCTGGGAAAATATTGTTGCGGCCTGTTCGCCTTGTAACCTTAAAAAAGGTGGGCGGATGCCTAATGATTGCGACATGCACCCTCAACGGAAGCCAGCACGTCCGAACAATTACCAACTCCAAGAGATCGGACGCAAGTTTCCGCCTAATCACTTGCACGATACGTGGATGGACTATCTCTACTGGGATATAGAGTTGGAGAGCTAGTTTCTTGACGTGCAAGTGAAGTGTTTGCAACAATCTCCGTATTGAGTGGGGATTTACTGAAATGCACGAGTTAACTGACCAATATTTGGCGTACATTGAAGACGAGTTCTACGTCCGGGAGCGTAGGAAGTACAAGAAGCGAAGCCGGGGGCCGCGCAAGCGCAAAGTTTATAGGCCAAATACGACCACGTTGAAGCCGAAGAAAAGCGATGAAATCTACGGGCCTCGAACAGGGTTTTTAGACCGCAATCAAGGCATACATGGCTACTTTTGGGGCGGTGGTTGGGTCTTCGGAAAAACTGAGAATAGCATGTTCAGAGTGACCCATGAATCGTTTGGGCGGTATCAGGACCTCAAAGCGTCTGGGGAAACGTCAATTATTGTGAACTACCGAGCGGAGTCTCCAATGGGCGATCAAGCCGGTACATTTGATCTCGATCAGCCGGGAGCGAAGCTGCCGGAAGACATTCCCGTGGGTACATTCCTTCTCGCCAGCAAATCATATTCTGTTGGATCAAAACGCAATGACTTACCTTTCTATGAGGACTTAACGCCGATTGATCAGTGGGCCGTTACGCATGACAAAATGCTTCGGCAACGCGATGAGAATATTTGGGATGGTGTTTGGACTGAGGATAGCGAAGAGGCGCAGGAGGCTTTTGAGCAGGCCAATCTCGCACTGAAAGTTCGGATTGATGCAATTGATTGGGCGGTGCGTAAGCGTTGGTTGAGCGAGGATCGCAGCGCGTTCTCCAGCAAGGTGGCTTATCAACGGGTGATGAGTATGTTGGCCTATCAAAAGTGTATCGCGAATTTCTCTGCTTTTATGCTGAGTTTCGTATCGAGCGATCCAGTACGCATCGATGAAGAATTTATCGCCGATCCAATCGAAGGTGTCACGGGCCAACTTAGAATTCCGCGCACAGGCGATCCATCATACGATGACTGGAAGGCTGTTCGAAAATCCGTGGAATTTGAATTTACAGCACCGGAAACCTAACCGCCCTATTTCAGCCATTGCAGAACTTGTTTCGACTATGCAAGGATTAGGGCGGGAGGAAGTGGGTATGTGGCAAGCTTTGCGTTCGATCGCGGATTCACTTGGCGTGGGGTTTCTTGCGATGCAGCTTATCAAGCTGATCGGCATGGTATTCTCACTCGTTGGGCCGCTGAAGCTAATTTCGGGATTGTTTGAGGGGATTTTCCCACTCATTGCGAATTTCTTTAAGTTCAATTTTGGCTGGTCGATCAATGGTATGGATATCATGGCAGTGGCGATGATGGTTGGCGGCACGCTGATTGTCTGGTCGTCTGTCGCCAGAACCGAGCCAATGAAAACGCGCTATATTTTCCGCTTTTTGATGATCCCATATGCGTTGCTCGTCGTCGTGTTAGCTATTGTTATTCAGGTCTCTACGCCTGTTGTTGAGCTTAATCAGTTTAACGCTGAATGCCGGTCTCAATCTGTAGAGGCGTCATTCTACGGTAGCTCATGCGGTGAAATGGATCGCCAGCTTAGTTTCTGGGATGAGATGTTTGGTGACCAACCGATTGCGCCGACTGAAGACGTGGTCGCCTCGGAAACTGGGGTAGAAGAAGACACAGACCTAACCGGCGTAAGTTTCATATTGGCGCTATTGTATCTGAGCTTAGTATTGCCACTCATCGCCCTGATCGCGTTTTTCTTCAAACGTCTTTCGGTGAACAAGCTATTGCGGCGGGTCGTAATTGCGTCAGGGTCGGCGATAGGTTTGGCTGTTGCCTCTTGGGCGTTTGCAGGCGCTGTGGCCTAAGCTTCACCACGGCTGCGCAGCCAAATCAGAAGTAGCGGTATCCAGATCAGCGATAGGGTGATCGTGCCTTTGATGGCTTGATACCCAATCCACCACCAGAAGAAGCGCTTTTTATTCGCGTTTAGCCATTTGATCCCGTGGCGCGCACGGCCAATTAGGCCGCGCGGCGGTTCTGGCGTTTCGACTTCAGGTGTCTCTGGATCAATCGACATTGGGAGCGAACGCACCCGCTTTGCGAATTTGCTTTTCTAGCTTTGGCAGAAGATCGGCATTCGCAGAGATGATGGACCCGGTCGTAAGCGGATCACCGCCATCAATTTCAACTGTAGAACCACCAGCTTCACGGACGATGATCATGCCAGCGGCGATATCCCACGGTTTTAGGCCGCGTTCCCAGAACCCATCAAAGCGCCCTGCGGCAACCCATGCGAGGTCTAGCGCAGCGGAGCCGTTGCGGCGAATGCCAGCGACGATTGGAGTCATCGAAGCCATCTCTGCTGCGAAACGCGTGTGTGCTTCGACAGGGTGGCCAACCCAAGGCGTGCCGGTTGCGATAACTGACTGGTCTAGGTTTTTGCGGGACGCCACGCGCAGTTTGCGCTGGCCTAACCATGCACCGCGACCTTGTTCGCCCCAGAAAATCTCATTGCGGGAGACGTCATAAACGACGCCTGAATAGAGGACGCCCTCACGCTCTAGCGCGATTGAAACCGCATAGTGTGGTTGCCCGTGTAGGAAGTTTAGTGTGCCATCGAGTGGATCAACGATAAATTTGTTTGTCTTGTCAGAGCCCTCGACAATGCCGCGCTCTTCCATAACGAAACCATAGCCTGGGCGGGCTTTCATTAAGTATTCGTAGATCGCTTCTTCGGCCTGATGATCGGCTTGTGAGACGAAATCGCCTGGTCCCTTTTTTGAGACCTGAAGATATTCAACTTCACCAAAATCGCGTGCGAGGGTTTTGCCCGCGCGGCGCGCAGCTTCGATCAACACATTACCGAGGGCAGATGGTTTAGACATAGAGTTTCCTAGCGTTCATCACACAGGCGGGTCCTGTATGTGAAATCATTTCAAAGTGTAAATTAGTCAGCGCGTTTGAGGTATGTGCGGTCAGATGTCTGTACGATGACGCGCTCACCCACACCAACAAATGGTGGGACGGTGATGCGAACGCCATTGTCACAAGTCGCAGGCTTGAAGCTGTTTGCGGCCGTTTGGCCTTTTACAACTGGCTCTGTCTCTTCAATCGTCAGAATGACTTGATCTGGAAGGGATACGCCAATTGGGGTCTCTTCGTACATTTCGATCACGACGGTCATGCCATCCTGCAAGAACGCACCGTCGTCACCAATAAAGTCTTTCTGGATTTCGATCTGCTCGAATGTTTCCTGATCCATAAAAGCATAGGCTTCGCCAGCATCAAAAAGGTATTGATAGTCTTTTTGCTCTAGGCGCACGCGCTCTACAGATTCGTTAGCACGGAAGCGTTCATTGGCTTTTGAACCGTTGAAAAGGTTACGCATTTCAACTTGGTTGAAGGCGCCGCCCTTACCTGGTTTTACCGACATACACTTCATGGCGCGCCAAACGCTGCCATTATACTCGATAACCATGTTGGGTTTGATTTCGTTGCCGTTGATTTTGGCCATGAGAACCGTCCTGTATCTGCAGCGCGCGGGGTAGCCGTGGCGGGCCGTTTGGTCAAGTTTTGTGGACAGACGCCGCTGTCTGCGCTTGTATGGCCCTAACAGTATGAAGGAGGGGCTAATGGGTTTCCTGTCACGATTTTTGAGCTTTGATAAATCAATGGCGACGACGCTAACGACGTTGCTGTACTATTTAGGTATTGCCGCTATCGCTTGGCATGGTCTGAAGAAAGTCTGGTTTTGGATTACCTATCTCGACAATGACTGGGATACGGCGCTTTGGGGGCTTGTGAAAACGCCATTCGCAATGATCATCTCACTGATCATTTTGCGTGTCTTGGCTGAATACGTTCTGGCGCATTTTCGGATCGACAAATCATTGCATGATCAAGTCACAGGCCGTGCGGCACCGCCAAAAGCGGACTAGAATTGAGCCTCTTCAATGAGGCGGTTGAACATTGCAACCGCTGCGGCGGGGCCATCAGAATGGTCCCACACCCCACTTGAAACGGCCAGAAAGTCTGCACCAGCATCAAGCAAGGGTTTGGCATTTGCGACAGTAATGCCCCCAATTGCGACGCAGGGCATAGTTAGAAACATTTGGCACCATGTCAGCGTTTCTGGCTCTGCCTGCACTGTGTCGGCTTTTGTTTCGGTTGGGTAGAACGCGCCGAAGGCGACATAGTCTGCGCCAGCTTCACCTGCGATCAGCGCTTGATGGCGTGAGTTTTTACACGTGGCGCCGATGATTATGTCTTCGCCGACCAGTTCCCTTGCTTCGCCAATATCCATATCGCCAGCGCCAAGATGGACACCGTCCGCCTCTAGCGCGCGGGCAAGTTGCGGACTGTCATTTATAAACAGTGCAATATGATTGACGTTGCAGAGAGGTTTTACAGCTTGAGCAACTGCGCGTGTCGCCGCAAGATCAATTTCGCCATCTTGTTTTAGACGGATCTGAAGACTGGCTATATCGCCGCCCTCGATGGCGGCTTTAAACAAGTCGACGAAAGCCGGCACATCATCGATCTGTGGCGGCGTGATTAGGTAAAGGCGTGGGCGTTCGCGAGTTGGTCCGGTCATGCGCCCTTATAGACGCGTTTTGTACTGGCAGGGAAGTTATCCAACGCCGCACCTGTTCGGGTTGGCCGGGCAAAAAGCTGACCGCCGCAATTTGGGCATGTGCCTTTGAAGAACTCATGATTGCAGGGCGCGCAGAATGTACATTCAAACGAACAGATAAGCGCGCCCGGCTGATCAGCGGGCAGGTCGCGGTCACACCGCTCACAACCAGGGCGCATATCAAGTGCCATTAGCCAGCGGCCGATGCTTTGCAAATATTATCAATAGAGCCAGCGAGCGTTGAATCAAAAGCGCTGTCGTCTTGTTGCGCTGAGAGACCTTCTGACAATGCGCGAGAAAAGCTGGCGATCATGCCGGTCTGGCGAGACAGGCGATCACATGCTTCTTCACGGGAATAGCCGCCTGACAGCGCCACGACGCGCATGACGCGCGGGTGATCTACGAATTGCTTGTAGAGATTGTCTTTTTCCGGGAGCGTTAGCTTCAGCATGACTTGCTGGTCCGCAGCCAGAGCATCGAGATGTGCCTTGATCTCAGTCGCCAGCAGGTCTTCGGCTTCGGCTTTATCAGCGATGGTGATTGTGACTTCCGGTTCGATGATTGGGACGAGGCCGTGGCTTAAGATTTGTTTACCAACTTCAAACTGTTGAGCAACGACAGCGGCAATACCTTCAGCGTTTGCAGCATCGACAACAGAGCGCATCTTTGTGCCGAAAATACCTTTCGAAACAGCCTTTTCGAGCAATGCATCAAGGCCGGGATTTGGGTTCATCACCTTCACGCCATTCTGTGCATCAGCGAGGCCTTTATCCACTTTAAGGAACGGAACAACGCCGCATTCATCCCAAAGGAATTTCGCCGTTGGCGTGCCATCAATGTCGCTGTCCATTGTGCGCTCAAACAGAATAGCGCCAATAACTTTGCTGCCAGTGAACGCAGGAGACTTTATGATCCGTGCACGCATCTGGTGCACAATATCGAACATTTCTTCATCGCTGGACCATGCCTCAGGCGTGACGCCGTAAAGACCCAAAGCTTTAGGCGTTGAGCCTCCAGATTGGTCCAGAGCGGCAATGAAGCCGTCAGTTGTTGCGATTTGTTTTGTCATTTGTGGATTGGCCATGATGATCCCCTTTATAAATATGTTTGATTTGACACCGCTGTCTTAACGCAGCCGGTCGCGCCCGTGATCCAAAGTTGAAGCACGGGGTGATGAGATGATTGGTTCATTTGATTAGCTCTTCAGCGCCTCGACACCGGGGAGGGGTTTTCCCTCCATCCATTCAAGGAAAGCGCCGCCAGCGGTTGAGATATGCGTGAAATCACCCGCGGCTTTGGCATGGTTGAGTGCAGCAACCGTATCACCGCCGCCAGCAACCGCGATGAGATCGCCGTTTTTACAGCGCAGCGCTGCAGCTTGCGCGGCCAGAACTGTTGCGCGGTCAAATGGTTCCATCTCAAACGCGCCAAGTGGGCCGTTCCAGACAAGTGTTTTTGCCGTATCGAGCGCCGTCGCTAAAATCGCGACCGTCTGAATCCCAGCATCTAGTATCATTTCATTGTCAGCGACTTCATCCAGGCCACATGTGCGATTAGCGGCATTCGCGGCAAAGTCTTTTGCGACAACGACATCAATCGGTAGCAGGATATCGCAACCTGCCGCTTTGGCATTGCGTTCAATCTCGCGCGCCGTATCGGTCAGGTCATGTTCGCACAGAGATTTGCCGACGCTATAGCCGCGCGCTGCAAGGAACGTGTTGGCCATGCCGCCGCCAATCGCGAGGGCGTCGACTTTGGATACGAGGTTTTTGAGAAGCTCGATCTTGGAGCTGACTTTTGCACCGCCCACAACGGCTAGAACGGGCCGTTCAGGTTTGCCAAGGGCTGCTTCTAAAGCATCCAACTCGCGCTCCATAGACTTACCCGCATAAGCAGGCAGCTGTGTCGCGAGACCAACAGTGGAAACGTGGGCGCGGTGGCTGGCAGAAAACGCGTCAGAGACGAAGATATCACCGAGCTGCGCCATTTGGTCGGCCATATCGGGATCGTTTATTTCTTCGCCAGCATGATAGCGCGTGTTTTCAAGCAGAGCGACATCACCGGGGACAAGCTTTGCCAGCTCATCTTCAACGAAGCCGCCAACGCAATCGTCAATAAACGTTACGGGGGCGCCTAAGACTTCCGCAAATGCCGCTGCGATTGGCTTTAGGCTCATCTCTGGGACACGGTCGCCTTTCGGGCGGCCGAAATGTGCGAGCAGAGCAACACGAGCATTCTGTTCCCGCAGCGCGTTCACTGTCGCTAGAGCAGCATGCAGGCGTGTTCCGTCAGTGACTTTACCGTCAGCCATTGGCACGTTGAAATCAACGCGCACAAGGGCTGTTTTTCCAGTTAAGTCACCAGCGTCTTCGATGCGGCGGAAGTCAGTCATATTGGGCTTCTCCCGTCCAGATCGATTTAAAGGAACTTCGCCATGACAAGCGCGGTATCGCTCATACGTGTCGCAAAACCCCACTCATTGTCGTACCAGCTAAGGACGCGGACAAGTGTGCCGTCTGTGACGTTCGTGCCGTCAGCAGCAAAGGTTGAACTGTGCGGGTCATGATTGAAGTCAGCAGAAACAAGCGGCGCAGTTGAGTAGGCGAGAACGCCTTTCATCGGCCCTTCGGCGGCTGTTTTGATCGCAGCGTTGACTTCTTCCACGGTAGTTTCACGAGCCGCATCAAAAACCAGATCAATCATGGAAACGTTTGGTGTTGGGACGCGCACGGCAGACCCGTTCAGCTTGCCAGCAAGTTCTGGAAGAACCAGACCAACGGCTTTTGCTGCGCCAGTTGATGTAGGGATCATAGAGCTGGCTGCGGCACGGCCACGGTAAAGGTCTTTATGCATACGGTCGAGCGTTGGCTGGTCGCCTGTATAGGCGTGGACCGTTGTCATATAGCCGCGCTCAATTCCAACGGTGTCGTTGAGAACTTTAGCGACTGGCGAGAGACAGTTTGTTGTACAAGACGCGTTTGAAACCACCAGATCGTCGGCGGTTAGTTCGTCATCATTTACACCGTAAACGATTGTTTTATCTGCGCCGCCCGCTGGGGCTGAGACAAGAACGCGTTTGGCACCAGCTTCGAGGTGTGCGGAGGCTGCTTCTTTAGATGCGAAGATACCAGTACATTCGAATGCAATGTCGACGCCCATTTCTTTATGCGGCAGTTCAGCAGGGTTGCGAACAGCCGTACATTTGAAAGAGCGTTTGCCAACGCGGATCACATCGCCGTCAACTTCGACAGTTTCGTTCAACTTACCATGCACTGAATCGTACTGGAGTAGGTGAGCGTTTGTTTCGACCGGGCCCAGATCGTTAATCGCGACGACTTCAATATCTGTGCGGTCATGCTCAATAATAGAGCGGAGAACCAAACGACCGATGCGGCCGAAGCCATTGATTGCGACGCGAAGAGCCATGAGAAACCTCTTTAAGTATTACACTGATTTTGCGCGGGTCTTAGCCTTATGCTGCGGGTGCGTCCATAGCTATAGCCCTGCAAATTATGCTGACTGCGTTGTCATTGCGCGGGATTGTCGCGTTAGGCGCGAATTTTGGCCTATTTATCCTCGATCAAGCTGAATCCTTTGCCATGCACGAGGCGAAGCATAGCGTACAAGAATAAGCCAACCGGGCCGAAGATAAATGAGAATAGGATACAAGGCACGGCTTGCCAGTGCGGAATGCCTTGACGTTGGCTATCGCGGCCAATCCACGCCCCAACGAACAGATCGAAAACCAGATAGTGAGACCAACCTGTGATCACGCCATTAGGATGCTGGAAAAGCGCGGTAACACCGTCCATCGTGAACCCGGCTTCTGGGTGTGACATGCCGAAGAATAAGGCACCGATCAGGCTGGCAGTATAAATCCCGCCCATCACGACAGGCCATAGCATTGAATGGACCAGTGTTTTGGTGATCTTCGCTTTAGGGAGCAGGACTAAAAGTGCCCATGCAGGAAGAACTAGAAAATTGATCGCCGAAAACGCTGTTTGCCAAGTCATTTTTTGTTACTCTTGTTTTTGTCGTCCTTTGGGTGGGTCCACTCCGTTAGCGTATCCCAGTCGACCCAAGTTTTCTTTTTGCGGCGAAGCTTCTGCCAGAAGCGTCTGCGCTCTGGTGTTGGCATGGGCTGCAAGTTTTCAAGGAAAGCGTGTGCAACGGCTTTCCAACTATACGTTTCCGCGTAAGCGCGGCAGGTTTCGCGGTTGAGTTCAAGACAAGCAATTGTTCCAGCCGCTAGGTCGCCATCTAGTTCGGTGATCGTTCCGGCATTTGAGCCGGGAATAACGTCTTTTGGTCCCGTCGCATTATATGCGGCGACGGGTGTGCCCGAGGCCATTGCTTCCAAAACCACCAAGCCAAACGTGTCTGTCAGGCTCGGGAAGTTAAATACGTCTGCGCTGGCATAACAGGTCGCCAAATCATCCCCGAACTTCGCGCCGAGGAAGTGAACGTCTGGATATTTCTTCTGAAGATCTTTCAGGGCCGGGCCGTCGCCGACAACAACTTTCGAACCGGGAAGGTCTAGCTCAACGAAAGCCTCAATATTCTTTTCAACAGCCACCCGGCCGACATTTAGGAAGATGGGACGCGGTAATCCTTCAAACGGATCGCCCGGCTGGCCCTCTTCTATACGTTTTGATGGATTGAATTGTTCTGTGTCCACGCCGCGCGTCCAAGCGACCAGATTGATAAAGCGTTTGGCTTCCAGCTCCTCCACCATGCTCGTTGTTGGGACCATGACTCGTCCGGAATATTTATGGAACCAACGTACAAAGCTGTATCCGGCTGAGGTTGGGATCGGCATCCGCGCTGACACGTATTCTGGGAAGCGGGTATGATAAGCGGTTGAGAAAGGATGCTTCATGCGCAGGCACATGGCGCGCCCGGCCATGCCCAGAGTGCCTTCTGTCACGATATGTACAGCGTCGGGCTCAAACTCATTAAAACGTTTTTCGACAGCGCGCCGCGCAAACATTGCAAGCTTGATTTCTGGGTAGGTTGGCAGGGGCATTGTTGTGAAGCCTTCACCGGGATGCACGACTTCAAATTCATGCCCTTCGGCTGACAGTTCCGCGATAACGCGCTGCATTGTGCGTACGACGCCGTTGACCTGTGGTTCCCAGGCGTCGGTAACAATCATAATGCGCATGGACGCTCCTACTGGTCATTCGCGATTTTTGGAGTTTTAAGGCGTGACAAGCTGCCGTAAAGCAGATTGAAGGTTGCAGGTGCAACTAATTCTAATGGAGTGGGCAAATGGCCGACGCTGTAGCGATGAGTTTGAGTGACTGGGATCAGTTGGACCTAAACAAGTTTTCCGACGAGGAAGCTTACTTTGCCGCCTTGCTTCAAGCCGAACCTATGGACGCCCATTTGCGCGGCGCTGCTGTGCGTCGGGGCCGTGAGTTAGTCGAAATCGCCCGCGCCAAAGGTCGTAAAAAGGGCATGATGGAAAGCTTCCTCGAAGAGTTTGGCCTATCAAACTCTGAAGGTCTTGCTTTGATGTGTTTGGCTGAAGCTTTGCTGCGTGTCCCAGATGCAGAAACCCGTGATGATCTGATCGCCGAGAAGATTCGATCAGGCGATTGGGGGGCGCATAAGGGACAAAGTGATTCGTGGCTTGTGAATGCCTCGACCTGGGGGTTGATGCTGACAGGTAAGGTTATTGGCGCGCCAAAGTCAGCGCAATCTGGTGCGGGGAAGTTCGTTCAGAGCGTTGTGCGCGAAAGCGGTGAGCCATTTATTCGCGCCTCAATGATGCAAGCAATGCGGATTATGGGTGAGCAGTTCGTGCTAGGCCGCACCGTGAAAGAAGCGCTTAAACGCGGCAAACGGATGGTGAAAGCGGGTGAAGCCGCGCATTTCAGTTTCGATATGCTTGGCGAAGGCGCGCGTACGGCATCTGATGCACAACGCTATTTCGAAGCCTATGCGCGCGCGATCTCTATGGTTGCGGATGTTGAAGATCCCAAGACTGCGCCAGAAAATAAGTCGGGTATCTCGGTCAAACTATCAGCGCTGCATCCGCGCTATGAAGCGGTCAATGAAGAACGCGTTATGGCGGAACTTTACCCGCGCGTGCTGGAACTTTGCGAGGCTGCGGCTAAGGCCAATATCAATCTTTGTCTCGATGCCGAGGAGGCCGACCGCCTCGTCATCTCTCTGAAAATTCTAGAAAAGCTGATGCGTGCGCCAAGCCTCAAAGGGTGGAACGGTCTCGGCCTTGCGGTGCAAGCCTATCAAAAGCGCGCTGCAGACGTGATTGAACGGCTTGCAGGTTTAGCCGGTGAAACCGGGATGCGCCTGATGGTGCGTTTGGTTAAGGGTGCTTATTGGGACAGTGAAATCAAGCACGCTCAAGTCGAAGGGTATCCGAACTTCCCGGTCTTCACGACCAAGCACGGGACCGATTTCAACTACCTAGCCTGCGCCCGTGCAATGCTGCAGGCCAGCCCGCGTATTTATCCGCAATTTGCGACGCACAATGCGCATTCGGTTGCTTCGGTCGACCTGATCGCAGCGGACGAAGGTGTCACGGCTTACGAATATCAACGCCTGCATGGTATGGGCGAGGCATTGTATGATGCCGCTGAAGCCGGCGGGCGCGTACGTATCTATGCCCCGGTTGGCGCGCATGAAGATTTACTTCCATATCTTGTGCGCCGCCTTCTTGAGAATGGTGCAAATACCAGTTTCGTGCACAGCTTCCTTGATCCGGATGTTCCGGTGGAGCAGGTCGTCGATGATCCAATTGCGAAGGTTGAAATTGGTCCACGTCGGCATGCGCGTATTCCAACCCCGCCGCGTCTTTATGGAGCATCGCGGCGTAACTCGGTTGGTTTGGACTTATCCCAGCAAAGTGAACGTGATGCGATTGCGAATGCGATGAAAGCCATGCGCGATAGCTCGGCGATTGCGGCTGGTCCGATTATCTCTGGCAAACCTAATACAGGCGGCGGCGACATGGTTTGTGTGCCATTTGATACGGCGACTATCCTCGGCGCTGTTCGCGAAACCACGAGTGAAGAGATAGACAAAGCGCTTACCGCCGCCGCCGCGTTCCAGCCGGAATGGGATAAGAAAGGCGGTGCAGCGCGTGGCCAAATAATCAGAAGCATTGCAGATGCGATGGAAGAGGGCGCGCCGCGTTTGATCGCTCTAATGGCCCGTGAAGCGGGTAAGACACTTGCCGATGGGGTCGCTGAAGTACGAGAGGCCGTTGATTTTTGCCGCTATTATGCGGCCCAAGCTGAAGCTGAATTTGATGGTGCGGTGCGCCTGCCGGGGCCAGCTGGTGAAACAAATCATATCGAATTGCATGGCCGCGGTGTCTTCGCTTGTATCAGTCCGTGGAACTTCCCACTGGCGATCTTTACCGGGCAAATCGTTGCGGCTTTGGCGGCGGGTAACACAGTTGTTGCCAAGCCCGCTGAGCAGACGCCTTTGGTGGCGTTTGAGGCCATAAGATTGTTTCAGAAAGCGGGCCTTCCGGGCGACGCCCTTCAACTGCTTCCAGGGCGCGGCGAAACGGTTGGCGCTGCGCTTTGTAATGACCTACGCGTATCGGGCGTTTGCTTTACAGGCGGCACGGATACAGCGCGTTTAATCAACAAATCCCTTGCCAATCGTGACGGGCCAATCATACCTTTGATTGCTGAAACAGGCGGCCTGAACGCGATGTTTGTCGATACGACGGCTCTACGTGAGCAGGTCATCGACGACATGATCATCTCCGCCTTTGGGTCTGCCGGACAACGATGCTCTGCGCTTCGCCTCGCCTTCATACCGAATGATACAGCTGACATGCTGATTGAAGGCCTGAAGGGCGCGATGGACGAACTCAGCCTCGGCGATCCCGGTTTACCAGATACAGATGTCGGCCCCGTAATCGATGCTGACGCACATGGTATTCTGACGAAATATATGAAGCGCATGGACGCTGAAGCCAAAGTCTTGAAGCGCCTCGATACGCCATCAGGGGGTCATTTCTTTGGCCCGGCCTTGATTGAGCTTTCATCTCTAGACCAGATCAACCGGGAAACATTCGGCCCCGTTCTTCACATTATGCGCTATGATCCCGATAATATCGCAGAAGTTGGCGCGGCGCTGAAAGCCAAAGGCTATGGCCTAACGCTTGGCATACATTCGCGTCTTGAAAGCTTCGCGGATGATGTGAAAGCGGCCTTTCCAGTAGGGAACACTTATGTGAACCGCACAATGATTGGCGCAGTTGTTGGTGTGCAACCATTTGGCGGCGAAGGCCTGTCAGGCACAGGCCCTAAAGCGGGCGGCCCGCACTATCTGCACCGTTTCGCCAATGAGCGCGTCGTAACGGTCAACATCACGGCTCAAGGCGGTGATCCGGAATTGCTTAGTCTTTAGCGCACGCGCGATAATCGAACGTCTTAAGATTGCCACCATCCGACAGGGCGATGGTGGCAATCAAACTATCTTTTTGACGGGCATAAGTAATCCGTTGAGGATAATCGTGCTGATCATTCGCAAACACGACTGACTGCTCGCCGCTTTCTATCATTGGGAATGGGGATGGGCCTTTTCCGGCGGGATACGCGTTCAGAACGGGAATTGCGCCCGGATCAATACGTAACTGTTCAAAGAAGACCGGTTCGCCTTGATGATAATTGACGGCAAACCCAAACATATATTCGCCCTCTGGCGCGGACCAATGTTCACGAATAGACCCATCTTCCAGCTCCCAGCATCCGGTTAGCCAGCTAAAACCGTCATGCAGCTTTGGGGCTTCGGATTGAGCGCTTGCGCAGGCCGATATAAGTGAAGCGAGAATGGCAATTCTAATCATGGTTTCACCAAGGTGCAGCCTAGACCCGGTTCAAACGCAGCCATGTCTTTCGAAAGTCCAAGAGGAGCTTTGGACTTGATTGTGTGATCGTTTTCAGTAATGGACAGCTGGCTGATATCGTCGGTGAAATCGCCGAGACAGCTTGCCATCTCTCGCTCTGCCACGAAGCGGCAAGAGCAGACCATTTTGGCGCTATAGGCCGTTGCTAGCTGGGCGAATGCGTGTTGCTCTTTCAAATAGAATTGCCAGAAAGCGCCCGCGCTGATGGCGGCGGCAACAAGTAAGACAAAAATGACTTTGACGAATTTCATAGTCTGCCCCTAAAGCTATCTCGTAACTATTGAGGTATGTTGTAATGGGCAAGACGATTGGGTTTTTAATTGGCGCATTTCTATTGCTCGCTCTTCCAGCCAGCGCGCAAAACCTGTTCCCGCTTCAGCCTCATCCTGTTGATACAGCTTGGCCAACAGAGAATTGGGAAGTCGGAACACTCGATCCTGAGACAGAAGAGGTTGTAGGCAATCTCATCGTCAAAGCCATGCTTGGCCAACGCGGCGATGTGATGGGTCAAACCCGCGCTGTCGTCGTGATCCATAGGGGCAAGCTGGTGGCGGAGGCATATAAGGATGACTTTAGCGAGGATACCAAGCAGGTCAGCTGGTCGATGGCGAAATCCATCACACAAGCGCTTGTCGGGCGCGCAGTGCACCTTGGACTGATCGAGGATATTGATGCGCCTATGCCGACGCCATTCCCAGAAGGTGATCCGCGGAATGCCATAACATGGCGACAATGGCTGAATATGACGGACGGTCTTGATTATAAAGAGATCAATGCGACCAGTCTTGCGGATAATGACGTGATCAACATGATGTATGGACGCGGGAAATATGACGTACTGGCCTATGCTCGGGATGAGTTACCGTTGGTGCATGAGCCGGGCGAGGTTTGGAATTATTCCAGCGCGGGATTTCACTTGGTATCACTCGCTTTGAAGGATGTTGGTGTGAATAGACATGGAAGATGCTCGACGATCTCTAGTGAGATTTCTCAACAGCGTGCGCTGAGCCCTGTTACCCGCTGTGCGCCGACTGATACTCCGATGGTTGAATGGATCGAGAGCTCTCTAACTGTACCATTAGGCATAAAAGCCCAGGCTGAATTTGATGCGTCCGGCACTTTCCTTGGCGGTTCACTTGTTTGGGCTAGTGCCCGCGACTTTGCTAAGTTTGGGTATCTCTATCTCCGCGACGGCGTGTGGGAGGATGAGCGCTTGCTGCCTGAGGGCTGGATCGATTTCGCACGCACCGAAACGCCAGCGGAGAATGCCAACATATACGGTGCGGGCTGGTGGATCACGGCCTATGGTACAGAACGCACCCACGCACAGAATGCCAAAACCCCGCCATGGGACGCGTTCCATGCTGGCGGACATGAGGGGCAGACGATCTGGGTCGTGCCATCGCGTGATCTGGTAATTGTGCGTCTCGGCTTGATGACGAATGCTGGTGAAAACTGGGAAGCGCTGTACGAATGGAATCAGGAAATCGCCCGCGCTTTCCCAGAAGTCTCTTTTGGTGACTAGAATCGATTCTTAGTGATTTGCGCGTCTCACAGCCCCTATATCTAGTGTTTGCGGGCGCAGAGCATATCATCTCGAATCCGCAACAAAATTTACGATTTTTTTTGCCATATTTTTCCTGTGTTTTTTCGAAGAGGCTGAACCCCTAATGGTTGCGGCGATTTCGACTCCAAAAACGCCGAAATTGACAGCTTCTCCACAGTCAGCATGACGTTTTTGCGTAGGTGTCTGTTGACGATCTGTTAACCGTTGAGGCACAATATCTAGTGTCAGGGAGGAACTAAGATACTGCATATGGCAGTTTTGAGGTTCAATCCCTATATTCTATGGGCAAGTTAAGGGGCTAAAAGCGGATGTCGGGAATCAGAACAGCAACTAAGACGAGTGATGCGGCGAAAACGGGCACGTCTAATGACGCGCCAGACCTTCGTGTTGTCTCGAAGATCAAGATTGATCGCTCGCGCGACGCGTTGCTGACCGAGTTTGGCAAAGTCACACTTGAAGATCGTTATCTCCTTGAGGGCGAGTCCTATCAGGATATGTTTGCGCGCGTTTCGACGGCGTTCTCAGATGACGAAGATCACGCTCAACGCCTTTATGATTACATGTCCCAGCTTTGGTTCATGCCTGCGACGCCTGTGCTTTCAAATGGCGGCGCGGATCGCGGCCTGCCAATCTCTTGCTTCTTGAACCAAGTCGGCGACAGCCTCGACGATATTGTAAACACATGGACTGAGAATGTCTGGCTTGCCTCAAATGGCGGCGGCATCGGTACATATTGGGGTAACGTTCGCTCTATCGGTGAGAAGGTCGGCAATGCAGGCCAAACATCTGGCATCATTCCATTCATCCGCGTGATGGACAGCCTGACCCTCGCGATTAGCCAAGGCTCACTGCGCCGTGGGTCGGCGGCGTGTTATCTCGACGTGCACCACCCAGAAATCGAAGAGTTTCTAGAAATCCGTAAGGCATCTGGTGACTTCAATCGTAAGTCTTTGAACTTGCACCACGGTATCAACATCACTGACGCTTTCATGGAAGCGGTGAAGAATGATGATGTCTTTGAGCTTATGTCACCGAAAGACGACAAAGTTCTTCGCACGGTAAATGCACGTAAGATTTGGCAGAAAATTCTGACACTGCGCATTCAGACGGGTGAGCCATACCTCTTGTTCACTGACACAGTGAACAATGCGATGCCAGCACACCAGCGTCAGTTGGGCCTTACAGTAACGCAGTCTAACTTGTGCTCTGAGATTACGTTGCCAACGGGCATCGACCATCTTGGTAATGATCGTACCGCGGTTTGCTGTCTCTCATCTGTGAACGCAGAAAAGTTCATGGAGTGGAGCAAGCACGAAGGTTTCATCGAAGATATCTATCGCTTCCTTGATAATGTGCTTCAGGACTTTATTGACCGTGCACCATCAGAAATGGCGCGTGCTGTATATTCTGCAAAGCGTGAGCGTTCTGTTGGTCTTGGCTTGATGGGTTACCATTCCTTCCTCCAGTCGATGAACTTGCCAATGGAAAGCGCCATGGCGAAAGTCTGGAACGAGAAGATGTTCAAGCACATCCGTCAGGGCGCCGATGCGGCTTCTGTAAAACTCGCTAAAGAGCGCGGACCGTGTGAAGACGCTGCTGAAGCTGGCATGATGGCCCGCTTTAGTCACAAGATGGCGGTTGCACCAACTGCGTCTATCTCAATCATTTGTGGCGGCACGTCAGCGGGCATTGAGCCTGTCCCTGCGAACGTTTACACGCACAAGACATTGTCTGGTTCGTTTACTGTGAAAAACCAGCATCTTGAGAAATTACTTGAGACTAAAGGCAAGAACACAGACGACATCTGGACCTCAATCCTAGAGCATGAGGGCTCAGTTCAGCACCTCGCTTGCCTCGATGAGTATGAGAAGTCGACCTATAAAACAGCGTTTGAAATTGATCAGCGTTGGATCATTGAGCACGCGGCCGACCGGACACCTTATATCTGTCAGGCGCAATCTTTGAACGTCTTCCTGCCAGCCGATATCAACAAGTGGGATCTGCACATGCTGCATTGGACAGCTTGGGAGAAGGGCGTGAAGTCGCTCTACTATTGCCGCTCTAAATCTATTCAGCGTGCTGGGTTTGCTGGCTCCGAAGACAAAGAAGTGTCACTGGCCGGAATGGACGTTCCAGACACTGATTATGATGAATGCCTCGCCTGCCAGTAGGTTAGATCAAGCTCAAAATAACGAAAACCCAGCTTAAAAGCTGGGTTTTTTTGTAATTATTGAGTCCGATTTTGGGGCAGTTTCCAAAAAGATGAAA
>JAQWGO010000053.1 GCA_029238175.1 Henriciella sp.
GATGGTGCGCGCCCGTGTTCGGGTGGATAAATCTACACCTGTGAAGTCTGACTCAACCGCGATTATCGATTTTGCGGGTATTACTGGCGTTACCTTCATTCAAATCAATGCTGGCACGGAAGGCATGGGGCCGCTCCAGCGCAAACCGGGTGAGGATGTGCCAGTGATTGCGGCTGGTCCGACGCCTCTCGCGACGCTTTTCGATGGCGGTGCAGAAATAGTCGGCCAAGCAAGTATCGCGATTGATCAGGCCAATAAGCTTTTGACAGATGAAAATATCGCGGCATTTGGCGAAACATTGGTCAATGTTCGCGACATTACCGGCTCTCTCTCTCAGCACGATGATGACTTGCTTGCGCAAACGACCAAGACGATGGCGTCTTTGGAGCGTGCTGGGGACGATCTAAGTAAAGCGGCGATTGAAGCTGCAACTGTCGCAAATTCAGTAGAGACCGAACTGCAAACCCTAACCGTTGAGCTTAAAGCCTTGGTCGCAGAGCTGAATACAGCCACCGGGGACGCGAGTGCGACCCTTACCTAAAGCCGCAAAGCGATCGAAGCCGCAACTGCGCTTGTTGAGGGCGGCGCCAGCGATACGCTGCAACAAACGGGCTTAGCGGCACAAGAGATGCGTATCCTGATCTCTAGACTAGATCGTATCGCCCGTGAGCTTGAACAGAACCCACAAGGGCTGGTCGTCGGCAATCCGCTACCATATGAGGAGAAGCGCTAATGGCTTATCTAACACGAATAAAAGCCGCCTTTATCTTCGGTGCATTGGGGCTTGGTGCCTGCGTTTCAGTCCTGCCTGAGCCAGTAACGCCGGACGCGCTATATCGGATATCAGCAGCGATAAACGGACCTTCATTAAACGCCGATATCGCGATCCGTGAACCAGAAGCACCGCGCGTGATGGCCGGCTCTGCTCTCGTGAGTGAAGACGCTTCGGGCGCATTACGCCTTATTCCGGGCGTCGAATGGGCTGGACCGGCGACCCGCCAGTTCCAACTTGCCTTGGTCGATAGCTTTTCAGGTGATGGTGCAGGCGCCGCTGTTTTACCAGAGACGGGCGTCGCCGCGCAGTTTGAGCTAGCAAGCCGATTTGCCGCGTTTGGACTTCAGGATGGGAAGGCTGTCTGCCAGGTCACCGTGGACATCATCAATACCCGTTCTCGAAAGCTCGTTGCATCGGATAACGTTTTCGTGTCTGCGTCCGCCCCATCAGGCAGCTCGTCCGACCGAGCGCTGTCGATGAAAAGCGTTGCAGAACAATGTGTTTCAAAAGTTTCTTCTTTTGCCGCGGCATCCGTAGAAAGCCCAAACTAATATTGACCAAATAAAGACAATCGCATAAACAGAATTCCCTAGGAGTATCTTGATGAACGCATTATTTGCAAACTATAGTTGGAACGTGTCGAATATTTTCGAACGTTTTGATTTTGATGTGCGCTTTGCAGAGTACATTGAGATTGCGATGAGTGAGATTGATATTATCTCTTATTCCGTAAATCTGGCTCCAGAAATTCAGATTGAAGTTGCGGCAGTAACAAGCGTCGCAGACACAACCATTGCCGAGATTCTGAACTCTTACGACGCGGTCATTTCGCCGTCGCTTGAGAGCTTTATTCAAGATGTCAGTTTTGAAGGCTATCCAGACCTTCTCGGCGACGCTGTTCCACTTCTAAATAGCGATACGCTCGGCGCAAGCGAAGAGCTCGTGACGGTGTTTGAAGCCAGAAATAATGACCTTACGTCCACAGACTCATCGACAGACTTTGGTGATGGCGCTCAGTTCTCTATTCAGACGCTCGATGTATCTTGGGACATCGATCCAGTGACTGGGTTTGAGGTCGCTGTCTTGGATGATTTAGGCTAGTTCTTTAGAGCAGCTAAGCTGCTGCAGTTGCTTGAGATCTATTCGTTTTAGAAATCGGTAAGAAGAAGCTAACCTGAGTTCCCTTGCCTTCTTGGCTGGCGATGACCAGTTTTCCGCCATGCATTTCCGCAAATGATTTTGTTAGCGCTAGGCCTAGGCCTGTGCCCTCGTAGTTGCGATCTCGCGTTTCGGTGACTTGTTCGAATGGCGCGGCCAGTCTTGGCAAGGCTTCTTCAGGAATGCCAATACCATTGTCTTTCACTGCGACGCGCAATTGGTCACCTTTCTGATCAATAGAAACCCGAATTTCTCCACCTTCATCAGTAAACTTGATTGCGTTTGAAACGAGGTTCAGGATCATCTGTCTGATCGCGCGATGGTCAGCATCCACACGTGGTAAGCCTTCATTGGCAATCAAGCTCATCTTGATGCCTTTGTCTTCGGCTTTGCGCCGGATCATCCGAACAGCAGCATCAACAGGGTCAACCAGATCGATCGGTTGAAGCTCAACCGTCATCTTGCCAGCCTCAATTTTGGCCATGTCGAGAATATCATTGATCATATCTAGCAAATGCTGTCCCGAAGCTAGAATGTCTTGAGCATAGCCTTTGTAGCGCTCATCGCCGAGCGGGCCATACATCTCTTCGGATAGGATTTCTGAGAAGCCATTAATCGCGTTCAGCGGTGTACGAAGTTCATGGCTCATATTGGCGAGAAAGGCGCTTTTACTATTGGCCGAACGTTCGGCGCGTAGCTTTTCTTCGTTTAGCTTGCGCGCAAGTTCTGCAGCGTGGCCTTCCGGTCGCTCAAGGTCGACAACAAACTTGCGAAGCTTGCTTTGCTGCTGTTGCAGTTCGACCTCGTACTTAACGTCGGCAGATACATCGAGGCCCATCGTGATCATGCCCCCCGTGCTGGTGGCGCGTTCGACAATTTTATACCAAATCCCGTTTCTGGTGCGGATAATTTCAGCGCCGTCTTCGGTCTGTGTCGCACGTCGCTCAAGTATGTTGGCTGCCTGCGCGAGCATGACTGTGTCATATCCCATACCTACTCGCGCCGTATTTTCGAGTCCAAAAATACGCATGAACGCGAGGTTCCAGTAGACCAGTCGCTTGCGCCGATCCCAAAGCGCAAATGGGCCTGAAAATCCTTCTAATGCGCTCTTCAGCCTGTTCTCGGCTTGTTTGGTTCGCGAAATCGCAGCACGTATATCGGTCACATCTAGCAGAACGCCGTTCAGGGCGCCTTCAACTTCATCCGGGCGCGCGCGCATATCTATCCACTTGGTCTTATCCGCCGTTGCGAAAACCTGCGAGATAAAGCCCCGCTCTGGCAATGTGTTCATCGCTTGCCGAACGGTATCTAAGTGATCTGGATAAATGTATTTATCCAGCTCTCCGAACGCATAGTCTCCTTCCGGCATCCCGCCGAGTAGCCGCCCAGCTTCTGCGCTAATCCAGATCGACTTTTTGTTAAGGTCCCAAGACCAGAACCCAGCCTTTGTTTCATGCAATACGGTCTTGAGAACGCGTCCCGCCCGGCTGGCTTCGCCTTCAAACGCCTCTGACTCGCCGCGTCTTTCATCAAGCAGTCTGACCAATCCTAGGATCGCCAATGCCGGCCCGAGCAAGAGAAGTGCATAGATCAAAAGCCCGACGGCGTCTTTGGTTCCGAATACCGGACGAACAGTTTGAACGCATGCAGACACTGCTGCATCGGAGATGGGTGAGCAGGCTGTGATTGCCCCCATTTCACTCGCCTGTGGGCCGTTTAGGACTTGTGGCTTGAGACTAAATGTACGCTCACCATATGCGGTTGGGATCCAAGCGCCAGCCTTGATTAAGGCAAAGCGAGAGCTGCCTCTATTTGGCGTGAAGAGTACAATAAGGTCATTATTGCTCGTAAACCCGAGCGTTTTGTCTTCCGCGATCAGTAGCGAAGCGGTTTCACCGGCTATTCTGAGCCGCGTGCCTTCAGAAGCGGAAAGGGCGTCAGCCAGAATGATAACCGCATCAATATCGTCGTGCGCCCTGCTGGTGCTCCGTGTGCTCCACCCAGCTTGATAGGCAATGCGGAGGGTTTGCTCGACTGTCGCTGCTTTTCCGGCAATAAATTCTGAAACGGCCAGCGCTTCACGATGCGTCTCTGTCTGTTTCGCGAAGCTCTCGGCTTGGCGATCGTCAAAGGCTTTTAGGCCAAGTGCAATAATCTCGACGACTAAAATCAAACAAAGAACTGTTGTCAGGCTCAGCCGCTTCTTTGGCTGTCCCGTGACGTTCTTCGTTGTTCTTCTGCGCTTGTCCTTCTGACGTGCCACAGTTCCAGCCTCTCTCGATACGTACTCAAGACGTATTCACTCAAGAGAGATTCTGGGCTGCGAAAGTTCAGGATTGGTTAACCAGAATGCCAGATTGATTAACTTTTTGCAGGGCTAAGCCAGCGTTCTAGTCACGATGTCAGCCGCATTCTTCGACAGATCTTTGTCGCGTAGGCTTATAAGCGCTGTCTCTGCTGCAGCCCGGGCTTTTGGCTCTACCGATTTCCAAGCTTCAAATGCCGGCAGTAACCGCGCCGCCAGTGCGGGGTTTTTCGCGTCTGCTTCAGCAATCACTTGAGCGAGTAGCTGATATCCTGAACCATCCGGTGCATGAAACGCTGCGAGGTTCTGCATCGCAAAAACGGCTGCCACTGAACGAACTCTGTTTGGATTGCTGAGGTCGAAATCAGGATGGGCCAGCAAAGCCTTCGCTTCAGCCGCTGTCGCTGTACCCGCTTGAACAGCAAACCACTTATCCATTACGAGTGGGTTGCTCGTCCATTTCGCTTCAAATGCCTCAATGGCTTCTGTTTTTCCTGCCGCGTCAGAAGCACAAAGCGCTCTGAGTGAGGTCAAGCTTTCGGTCATGTTTGGCGCAGCATCGAAAACCGCTTTAAGCTTTGCGTCACTCGCCGATCCGCGCATCGCCCCCGTCAGTGCGATCATCGCACCGCGTAGAGCGCGTATGCCTGCTTGTTCAGCGTTCGGCGCAAATGGCGCAGGTGAGGCTTTCGCCAGTATACGTTCAGCATCATCGGCCAGTTCAGCAGACAGGGCTTTCTGAACGGCCTTGCGGGCATTATCCAATGCAATAGGTTGCGCCGGCGTATGTTCTTGGAACAGCTCTCCAATATCGGGTAGGCGTGCTAATAAAGCTGCGAATGCAGGATCTGATTCTGCATTTCGGATCGCCGCCGCGACAGCTTTAACCAGCGCAGCGTTTGGCGCGGACTGCCCTTTGTAGGCCATGGCCAGAAGGTCTTCTTTTAGAAGTGTCTGAAACACATCCCATTGATTAAACGCGTCATCGTCCACACTCGCGAGCGCTAGGCGCTGCGCATCGCTAATCTGATGATCAAATCGCACAGGCGCAGAGAAGCCGCGATTTAGCGACACAAGTGGACGCTCTGTTTGATCGGTGATCGTCCAAACGGTTTCCTCACCATCCAGGATAAGCGTCAGTTCATCAATCTTCTTGCCATCGGCGTTAAACGCGGCTGCGTTGATTGGCATTGGCAGCGATCTGGGTTTGTCATTCCCGGGCGTTTTCGGATTGGATTGGGTCAAAAACACGGTCAGTGTGCCGCGATCTTCATCCCAAGTTTCTGATGCTGTAATCGTCGGCGTGCCCGGTTGGCTGTACCAGCGACGGAAATGCGAAAGATCTTCGCCGCTCGCATCTTCAAAACACTTATAAAACATTTCAATCGTCGTCGCTTCACCATCGTGGCGCTCGAAATAGATCTGCATGCCTTCTGCAAAAGCTTCGTCACCGATCAGTGTTTTCAGCATGCGGATAAGCTCAGCGCCTTTTTCATAAACTGTGGCGGTGTAGAGATTGTCGATGCTGCCATAACTATCTGGGCGCACCATATGTGCCAGTGGGCCGGCATCTTCTGCGAACTGGCGTGCACGTAGGCGGATTACATCCTTGATACGCTGCACCGGGCGAGACCGCATATCGGCGCTAAATTCTTGATCCCGAAAGACGGTGAGGCCTTCTTTCAAGCAAAGCTGGAACCAGTCGCGGCACGTGATCCGGTTGCCTGTCCAATTGTGGAAATACTCATGTCCCACAATGCTTTCAATCGCTTCGAAGTCGGCATCTGTCGCTGTGGCTTCATCAGCCAACACATAAGCCGAGTTAAAGACGTTCAGGCCCTTATTTTCCATCGCGCCGAAATTGAAATCACGCACAGCAACAATGTTGAAAACGACCAGATCATACTCGCGCTTGAAGACGTCTTCGTCCCATTTCATCGATGCTTTTAGGCTCTCCATCGCCCACTCGGCACGTTACGCATCGCCTTTGTCGACGTGAACCGCCAGATCAACGTCAACACCCGACATTGTCTTGAAGCTGTCACTATAGACGTCATAGTCGCCTGCGCACAAAGCAAACAGGTATGATGGTTTAAGATGTGGGTCGTCCCAATCGGCAAAGTGACGGCCATTGTCTAGATCGCCCGCGGCGCCCGGTGTGCCGTTTGAGAGCAGGATCGGATAGTCCGCTTTATTTGCCTCTAAGTGGACATGGAAACGGCTCATAACGTCCGGCCGATCAGGCCAGTAGGTGATGCGCCGAAACCCGACACTCTCACATTGCGTGCAAAACCGATCGCCAGAAATGTAGAGGCCAGACAGCGCGGTATTAGCCGACGGATCGATGGTGACATCAATCTCTAGCGTGAAGGCATCCGGCACGTTTTTGAGCGTTAGGGTCTCTTCAGTTTTAGCATAATTGTCGGGGTTAAACGCAACACCATCAATACTCACGCGATTTAGCGTCAGGCCAATGCCATCCAGGTCCATATCGCCAGCAGCCAGCCGGCGAACCGACATCTTGGTCGTGACGCGCGTTGCTGATGGCTCAAGATCGAACGCCATATCAACCTGATCAATCGCGAACGGGTAGGGTGTGTAATCGGCGAGTTTGATTTGAACCGGTGTGTCAGTGCGCATGGGAGGGCCTCATCTGCTTTGTTGGTGCAGATGTAGCTATCCTAAGGCGAGTTGCAATCGTGTTTGGCGGCTATCGCTATTCTGCTGCGATAGCTGGGGCGCTCTGATCCGTCACATCATAGACATGACGTAGAATGTGCGAAGCTTTCTTAAGTTGCGGCATCAGCTCTTTTGGGAACGCGCTACGGTCTTTCTGGGCGCTCTGAAGAACGGCTTTGATGACACGGACCATATCCGGCGCATTCACAATCATACGTGCCTGATGTTCTATCCGGCCGGGGTCACGATTATATTCAGCGCCTGGCACACGCCAGCCGCCCCAATCATTGTCCTCTGTCAGGACAACGGGATATGTCCCCGGATAAGGGTGGTGCGATGCATCACCGTCGCCTTGCCAGCGATTGTTCTGACGTTGGATACGCCATTGCTCTAGCAAGACGTCTTCCTGACTGGTTCTATCTGATCCGCGCAAAGCTTCCTCAGATACCAGCTCAGCGGCTGTAAATTCACGTCCAAGTCCGCAATCATAGGTCACACGCAGCGGCTCTTCGACACCTTTCACCCAATGGGGAATGACCTTTTCAACCAGTGCATAGGTGCCCACGGGTTTGACGTAGACGCGCTGAGCTTTGTGAAAAAGGGCTTTGGCCATGAGTATCTCCTACAGCCATCACTATCTCACACAGGCTTTTCAACAGGGTGAAAGCGGTAGATCAAATTTGATGGATTACCCGCAATAGCTGCAATTAACGCCTTACCTTGGGTGACGGGTTTCCGTGCGCGTCAACCACGCTATTCTATGTATAAAGATAAAAGACAGGGAGGCCAGTTGGGCCATGAATTTTGACTTCTCCGATGACCAAAAATTCCTTGGGAATGAGGCACGCAAGTTCCTTTCTGCCGAGTGTACAACCCAGCATGTTCGCGAAGTTCTAAACGACGACGAAAAAAGCCATCACGAAGGTGTCTGGCAGAAAGTCGTCGAAATGGGCTGGCTCGGAACAGCGATCCCAGAGGAGCATGGTGGCCTCGGTCTTGGCTCGCTTGAGCTTTGTGTCCTCGCTGAGGAAATGGGCCGCGCCCTTGCGCCAGTGCCGTTTGCTTCGACCGTCTACTTCTTTTCCGAAGGCCTAATGTTGGCAGGCAGCGAAGCTCAAAAAGGCGCTGTCCTTCCGGGCGTTGCTAGTGGGGATGTAATTGGGTGCTATGCCGCCAGCGAAGGCCCAGGCCATCCTGATCCGGCAAAACTTTCGGTTACATTTGACGGTACAAGTCTGAGTGGAACCAAACTTCCTGTCACTGACGGCGATGTTGCTACGCACGCGATTGTACTTGCGAAAGAAGGCAGCGGCGCAAGCTTGGTGCTTGTTGATCTGAACGGTGCAGGCGTGTCCCGTAAACCGGTTAAGACGCTAGAGCCAACACGTAGCCATGCTGAAATCACGTTCAATGGCGCGCCCGCGCAGCGTCTTGGCGATGCTGGAGCAGGGGCAGATCTTCACGATGCGCTCATGAACCGCGCCGCCGTACTGCTGGCGTTCGAACAGCTCGGCGGTGCAACGCGCTGTCTAGAGATGGCCACTGATTACGCGAAAGAGCGTTACGCGTTCGGTCGGCCAATTGGCGGCAATCAAGCGATCAAGCACAAGCTTGCGGACATGTACGTCAAAAACGAAGTTGCCCGTTCTAACTGCTATTATGGCGCATGGGCGCTCTCAACCGACGCGGCGGAGTTGCCAGAAGCGGCTGCGGCGTCTCGGCTTGCGGCATCAGAAGCATACTGGTTCGCCTCAAAAGAAAATATCCAGACGCATGGCGGTATGGGCTTCACTTGGGAAGTCGACTGCCACCTATTCTATCGCCGCGCCAAGCTGCTCGGTGTGCAAGCAGGCGCGCCTAAGGTCTGGAAAGAAAAGCTCGTCAGAGCGCTTGAAATGAAAAACGCGGCATAAGGGAAAATTGATATGGATTTCAACGATACAGTAGAAGAAGCCGAGTTCCGCGCAGAAGCGAACGCCTTCCTTAGCCAGCACCTAGAGCCAAAAGGCAAAAAGCCGCTTCGCCAACGGGTGTCTGGTGAAGAGTTTATGGCCAGTGCCAAAAAGTGGCAGGCGACGAAAGCCAAAGCAGGTTATGCGAAAATCACTTGGCCGAAAGAAATGGGCGGCCGCGGCGGCACTGCTATGCAGCAAGTCATCTGGGGCCAAGAAGAGGGCAAGTTCGACTCGCCATCTGCCCCGTTCACCATCGGCCTCGGCATGTGTATTCCGACGGTTATCGCGTTTGGTTCTGATGAGCATAAGAAACGTTATGTCCAAAAGGCGCTGCTGGGTGAAGAAATCTGGTGCCAGCTTTTCTCCGAGCCATCTGCCGGGTCTGACGTTGCTGGCTTGAAAACCCGCGCTGTTAAAGACGGTGACGAATGGGTCATCAATGGCCAAAAAGTCTGGACGTCTGGCGCCCACTATTCCGATTATGGCATCCTGCTCGTCCGCACCGACCCGAAAGCGGCCAAGCATAAAGGTCTGACTATGTTCATCGTGGACATGAAGCAGGCTGGCGTCGAAGCGCGCCCAATTCACCAAGCCTCTGGCGGACGCGAATTCAATGAGGTTTACTTCACAGATGTCCGTATCCCAGACAGCGACCGCCTAGGCGAAGTTGGCCAAGGTTGGAAAGTCGCGATCGTGACGTTGATGAACGAGCGTCTGGCGGTTGGAGGATCTCCCGGTCCAGACTGGTCTGAAATTATGGAGTATGCCAAGCAAGCAGGCACGATGGGCGATGCGGCCTTCCGTGAAAATCTCGCTGATTGGTATGTGTCGGCGCAGGGCTATAGCTT
>JAQWGO010000061.1 GCA_029238175.1 Henriciella sp.
GGTCGTCTAGATAGAAAGGATAGGCAAATGCGCCCCAAACAGCGTCCGTAAAACGGTATGTAAGTGCCAGCAGCAGAACGAGGATGACACCCCAACGCAGACGTTGCACCAAGTCCATAAGTGGGTCGAAGATTGCGCGGAATAAAGTTCGCAAGATACCGGGTTCGGTTGGTGCCTCGGCTTCTGTTTTCGCAACAGGCCTGCGATTCAAAAGAAGATAAGCTGCGACCAGGGCGGGAAGTAGCACAGTTAAGAAGACGATAATCGGTCCCTGATTGCGAACAAAATTACGCGCGCTTGGATTGGAATCGAGCACGAGGGCCTGCGTCATGAACCAAAAAATCATGGCGCCTGCAACCAGCCAACCAATTGAGATGAGGCGAGTAGCGTTATCCCGTACGTCTTGTGGTAAGCTGGCGAAGAAGCTTGGACGGTTTTTGTCTTGATTAAGTTCTGCGTCAGGCTCAGGGGCAATCATTGTTCCGAGAGCGGCCAGCACCATCATCGCAGCAATGATCAGATACACGCTGACCCAGCCGAAACGAGCGGCAAGTAGCAGGGCAACAAAACCTGTAATGAAGCCAGACAAGCGATACCCAAATTGGTAAAGCGCCGCCATCAGATCACGGTCCTCGTCAGAGCGGGCAACTTCAATCCGCCAAGCATCAAGAACGATATCATGAGTGGCCGACATCAGGGCGATACAGAGCGCCAAGAGTGCCAACATGCCAATGCCTTGGCCCGGATCAGATAGCGCCATTAATGCCATCAAAGCGGCGATAGGGATTTGGAACATCAAAAGCCATGAACGCCGCGCGCCAAGGCGTTTGAACGGTATCCATTTTGGCGTCTGGAACGCCGGGGCCCAGAGGTATTTGAATGAATACCCAAGCGTGATGATTGATAGGATGCCAATAGTGGAAGGCTTAACGCCTTCTGTCGTCAGCCACGCATTCAAAGTTCCCAATACAGCGCCATAAGGTAGTCCTGCCGCAAATGCCATAAGTAGCATAGCCAGCATGCGGCGATCATTGAGGGCTTTCATGGCGCGGACGAAGCGCGGGGTCTGTTTTACAGGCTCGGCTACGGAAAGCCCCGAGCCCGTCATGCGACGCCTGCTTTGGAGGTGAGGCCGGTCCATTTTAGGGCAATACGGCGCAACGCTTCGGCGTCGAGGGGTTTTGCGGCGACGCCGTCTGCGCCTGCTGCAAGAGCGCGGCGTTCGATATCAGGATTGATCTCAGCTGAGACGGCAATCACAGGCACAGTTGAGCCACGCGCGCGCAGACGCTTTGTCGCTTCGAAACCGTCCATAATAGGCATTCTTAAATCCATAAGTACGAGTTGTGGACTGATTTGGGTTATGGCGTCGAGGGCCTCAGCACCCGTCGATGCGACGGTGACGCTAAATCCTGACGATTCCAAGGCACGTCGTGCGATTAGAGCATTAATTGGATTATCATCTGCGATTACAACGCGGCCTTGACCCGTTGCATTCGTTTCCTCATCGCTTTTTGTGCCCTCACCCGACATGGCAAGGCCAGCGCGTTCAATGAGTGATCCGGGGCGTAGGGGACGGACAAGCCACCCTGCAGCGCCAAGGGTTCTGAACCGCGGCATTTCGGTTCTGTCTTCGGGTCGCAGGACAATCAGAACTGGCGCAGTATTGCAGAGTGCGCGCAACGTGTCTTCGGGAAGGTCTGCACCAGCGAGAATGAGATTGCTTTTCGACTTTAAGGCCGCTCCGGGTGGATGAATACCCATCGGTTTGGCGCCAGCACCTTGCAATGCCGCAGCTGCGGATAAGGCAGTCGCTGGCGGTAACCCAGCAAAGGTAACCGTGCCATCCAGCGGATCATTTGCGGGTGTTTCAGGTAAAGCTTCGCCCCGAATTGCCGGGATTTGGACTTCAAAAACAGTTCCCGTTTTTAGAAGACTTTTTAGAGAGACTTTTCCGCCCATGGCTTCACAAAGGCGCGCGACAATGGCGAGGCCTAAGCCGACACCGCCGTCTTTTTGAGCGTCGGCCGCATCATTCTGTCTGAAGGCTTCAAACAAGCTGGCTTGGGCTTCGAGCGCTATGCCCGGCCCCGTATCGTAAATTCGGTAGGTCAGCACTTCTCCGTCGAAAACTGTATCCACAAGGATGGCGCCGACTTCAGTGAATTTTAGAGCGTTACCGATCAGGTTGAACAAAACTTGTCGTATCTTGCCGCTGTCCCCAACCAAGTTAATAGGCTGTGTTAAATGCCCCCGAACAGCCAGATCCAAACCGCTTGCATGCGCGCGCGGCGATAGAAGCTCAACGACTTCTTGGGCGAGGGCAACGGGGTTAAAGCTGGTTTGATCTAGATCAATTGCGCCTGCATCCAGCCGCGCAAAATCTAGGATGTTGTTCAGTAGGTCGAGCAATCGCCCGCCCGACTGGCGGATTGCTTCTGCATACTCGCGCTGTGCAGGATCCAGCTCTGTTTCTAGCAATAGAGACACAGTTCCGAGTATGCCGTTTAGTGGCGTACGGATTTCGTGACTGGTCGTGGCCAGAAAGGCC
>JAQWGO010000078.1 GCA_029238175.1 Henriciella sp.
GACGCTTGCAATACCGCAAAGCCGTCGCATAATATCAACAACGAAGATGAGTGAAATCTCTAATGGTGCAAGCTTAAGTCTGAGCCATTTTATATGACGACGGACAGATCCGGATGCGGTCGCCGAGACTTACTTTCAAATCTGAAAACAAGATAAAAGCGCTTGGACGTGGGAAATCGAGCTACGCCCGTTTGTTGAGACGTTTTAAAGCCGCGGTTAGGCGAGTTTCGCAACTAATCTAGCTTAGGCCTGAACGCGTTCAGTGATACCTGACAATAGCTTGTCTTGCAAAGCGCCTTCTCCAACGCCTCGTGCGATGAGCAATCCGCCGACCAAGGTTGAAAGCAACACGAGAGCGTCAGTTTCATCCTTCAGGTTGAGCCCATCGGTCAGCTTTTTGGTCGTCTTTGTAACGCCTGCGCGAAGTGCGTCCCGCCAAGCATCGCTGCCTCGGGCAACTTCTGCGCTCAACAGAGGGATTGGACATCCAGAGGCCATGGCGCGCGCATGCTCTTTGGTCGCATAGTTTGAGACATAAGCTGTCGCTTCTTCGTGTGTCGCACTGTCGCCACTGGAGAAAAAGTTAAGAGCATCCTGTACAGCTACAGAGATGGCCTCTGCAACAAGATCTTCTTTGGAATCGAAATGACGATAGAAGCCGCCATGTGTCATGCCGGCTTCTTCCATGACTTCGGCAACCGTCGTGCCTTCAATACCGTTCGTTCTTATCAGCTTAGCGGCTGCTCCCAAAATACGGGTTCGGCTCTCAGCTTTTTCTGCAAGCGATTTGCGCGCCATCGATCATTTCTCCCTCAACCAAGACAATACTATTCAAGGTAGTGCAATATCTAAGGTGATCAATAACATCTAAATGTGTAAAAAGCATCACCTTTAATGTATACAGCAGGGCTTGACCAATAAGCGTATATTCATCATCTATAAAATGTGCTGGTCGAGCAATTGAATCATGTCCGATTCAAGCCAGCAGAGATGGAAATATAATTGTGTCAAACGCCCAAGTTCTGATGAACCGAAACAAAGTCTTTGCTGAAACATTCGATGGAGCCGACTTACCGCTACTTCCGAAGTTCCGCACCGTAATCGTCACGTGCGGTGACGCCCGGGTTGATCCTGCGAAAATCCTGGATCTAGAGCTGGGCGACTCTGTCGTGATGCGGAATAATGGCGGCCGGGTCACGCAGCAAATCATCAATGAGATTGGGGCGCTTTCTCTACTGGTTGCTAAAGTGGACGGCGGAACGCCGGGTCCATTTGAACTCATTCTGATACAACACACGCATTGCGGCGCGGAGAGATTCGCTGATCCAAATTTGCAAGCCATGATCAAAGCAAAAACCGGAATCGATGTCTCTGAGCAGGCGATAACAAATCAAGAAGAAAACCTGCAAGAGGATATTGAGAAGCTGAGATCAGCGCCGGTTATCCCCGATTATGTCGTCGCCTCAGCGCACCTCTACGACATCAAAACGGGTCTCGCGAAAGAGATCGTTCCGCCCACACGTTTGGGTGGCTAAATCTAAGCTATGAACGTCAGCGTCCGTCATTAACTCACAAAGCGATGGGGTGTGGCGGGCGCTATTGGGAAGCTCTTGCGAAAGCTGGCAAAGCTAACCCGATCTATTTGGCGCGTCCGCAATGCACTTCATCGCGCTTTGGGACAGGGCGTTTGGTGAACTCTGGGTTTGATTTCCCAATGTTTCCATCTCGCGCTGCACTTGCTCACCGAAATCAACGCGTGCTTGGGATGTGAGATCAAGCGCGATGCCTTCCCAGCTTTGCCATGCCTGCTGAACGGCGGGTTGGCGTGTCCAATTTGGAGCAGCTCGGTGCATTAGCTCGAAAGCCGCGACACAACTTATCGATTGCGGCGAAGGGCCATTGCGAACTGGTGTGCCAGCATTTGCAGCGGTCGCAGTTGTGGTTGCCAGTAGGACTAAAGACAAAATTCGCATATCAGGCGCTCCCGAAACAAAACACTCGCCTAATAAGCGAGCAAGTTCCGCGCCAAATTCTAGCTATTTGTCTCGTTTGCTGAGATCGACAATTTTCGCGGCGCGCTCGCGCTCCGCTTTATCAGCTGTCTTCTCAGATTTTGTGCGCCCAAACTTAGCCCGGTTTTCAACCGCACGCTGCTCTTTATCAGCGCGCGTTTTCTGCTTCCGCGCTTTGTTGAGGTTGATCGGCGTCGTCAACGCTTACCCCTTTTGGGAGTTGCGCCACTGTTCCATCGCTAGAGATATTGCGAACGTCTCACGATATTTCGGGCTGCTGGCTGGACGCGGCGCCCGGGCAGATGTCAGCGCCATGATCTCAGCCAATTTATTATGCGCTGCGCCAGACTGACCTGCACCAATATAGGCGTGTAGCTCAACAATCGCGCTTGAGAGCGGATCGTGCGCGGACAATACAAAGTATGGTTCGTCTTCAGCCAGCTTTGAATAAGCGTCAAACTCGGATGGGTTGGCTTTTGAGCCCGTAAATGCGGTCATGGTTTCACCTTTGAATTAATCTAAAAATGAAGCTGTTTGCCCTATATGGCAAGCTCACTTCGGCCCAATCATATTCGCTGGAACCACAATCGCATCAAAATCTTCTTCGGTTATACCGAGAGCGAGGGCCTCGATCTTTAGCGTTGTCCCGTTCGCATGTGCATTCTTCGCAACTTTCGCAGCGAGATCATAGCCATACTTCTCTTTCAACGGTGTCACGAGCATGAGCGAGTTCTCGAGACCTTTTTGGATATTCTCCAGACGCGGCTCAATGCCAACAACACAGTTTTCAGTGAACGAGACAGCTGCATCGGCGAGCAAGCGGATCGACTGTAGCAAGTTATAGCTCATCATTGGGTTGAACACGTTCAACTCGAAATGACCTTGGCTGCCAGCAAATGTCATAGCAGAGTTGTTACCGTGAATATGCGCGCAAACTTGGGTTAGCGCTTCACACTGCGTTGGGTTCACTTTGCCCGGCATGATTGAGCTACCCGGCTCATTTTCAGGCAATGCCAGTTCGCCGAGGCCTGAGCGAGGGCCGGAGCCAAGGAAGCGAATATCGTTCGCTATTTTGAAGCAAGACATCGCTGCGCCTGTGATGGCGCCATGCGCAAAAACCATCGCGTCATGCGCTGACAGCGCTTCAAATTTGTTTGGCGCTGTGACGAAGTTGAGACCTGTGATTTGAGCGATCTTCTCCGCAACACCTTCGGCAAAACCGACCGGTGTCGATAGGCCCGTTCCGACCGCCGTACCACCTTGTGCAAGCTCAAGAAGGCCGGGGAGGCTCATTTCAATCCGCTTAAGGCCCATCTCGATCATCTTGGTGTAGCCAGAGAATTCTTGGCCCAGCGTAACCGGCGTCGCGTCTTGAGTGTGCGTGCGGCCGATTTTGATGATGTCTTTCCAGGCCTCGGCTTTGTCGTTCAAGGCATTGTGCAGCACGGTTAGGGCCGGGAGTAGGCGATGGGTGATCTCTTCCGCCGCGGCGATATGCATGGCGGTTGGGAACGTATCGTTTGAGCTTTGGCTCATATTACAGTGATCGTTAGGGTGAACTGGTTTCTTGCTTCCCATCTCACCGCCCAGCATTTCAATCGCGCGGTTTGAAATCACTTCGTTTGAGTTCATGTTCGACTGGGTGCCAGACCCGGTCTGCCAGACTACCAGTGGGAAATGATCGTTCAGCTTACCTTCGATGACCTCATCAGCGGCTTTGACGATCGCTTCACCGAGTGTCGTGTCGAGCTTGCCCAGCGCCATATTGGTTTCAGCTGCGGCGCGCTTTACGATCCCAAGAGCACGTACGATTGGGAGAGGCTGCTGCTCCCAGCCAATCTTGAAGTTGCTGAGGCTGCGCTGCGCCTGTGCGCCCCAATACTTGTCGCCGGGAACTTCGACAGGCCCCATTGTGTCAGTTTCTGTACGGGGTTTGTCGTTCTTATTGCCGAAAATGCCCATGTTCAGGCTCCTTACGCGCGAGGTCAAAAATCCAAGTCCGCGCCTTAGCACGCAGCGCGGATGGCGCAAATGGATAGAAGTGTCATAGGGGCTTTCGTTGGGCGGGTCTTGCGACTAGCGTCCAGCAATTCGGCTTGAGGGAGCGACCGCGATGGATAGTCTGCAGATTGGGATATTCCTATTCATTACGGCCTTAATCGGGTTTTTGACCTATCTGGGCTGCCGCAATGCCCCGGCAGGGGATCGCGGGTCTGACAAGGATTATTTCCTCGCGAACGGGGGCTTGAGTTGGTATTTCGTGGCGGGCTCAATCACGCTGACCAATCTCTCAACCGATCAGCTTGTCGGCATGAACGGAAATCAGATGCTCTTGCTGGCGTGGTGGGAGTTAGCAGCTGTCGTGGGCTTGCTCGTTTTAGCCTTCGTGTTTCTGCCAATCTATTATCGCAACAATTGCACAACCACGACGGAGCTGCTGCAACGTAAGTACGACAATAAGCACATTCGCGCGCTCATTTCGGTTTTGTTTCTGCTCGGCAATCTCTTTATTTTCTTGCCAGCAATCCTGTATGGCGGTTCGCTCTTCCTGAAATCGACAACGGGCGCTGACTTTTCAGGTTTGTTTGGAGAGCGTTTGTTCACCGACCTATTCGTTGCGATCGATCCGGTTACACAAGCCGTCATTCCAGAGAAGAGCGGTGTTGATGCGACTATTCTGCTTATGTCGATCGCCTTCGCAATCATTGGTGCGCTTTACGCGATCCTTGGCGGTCTGCGTGCGGTCGCGATTTCCGATACCTATAGCGGCGTCCTCATTCTTTCGCTTGCTCTACTGGTCGTCTTTCTGGCGATGCAGGCCATTGGCTGGGACCTGTCCAACGTTCCCGCAGAGCGGTTAGACATGCTTCAAGGCGATACGATGGTTTTGGACGGGAAGGTCGAGGAAAACCCAATTCCGTGGCACACATTGTTAACGGGCATGATCTTTATCCAGATTTTCTACTGGAGCACGAACCAGACCATCACCCAGCGCGCGATGGCGTCACCAACAATCGCTGAGGCGCGCAAAGGCGTCCTTGCAGCGGCAGGCATCCGTCTATTGATCGTACCCGTGATTGTCGTTCTGCCTGGCGTGGTTGCTTATGAGCTTTACGGTGATGTTGGCGATGAAGCGTATGGCATGATCGTTGGCGATCTTTTGCCGCCAATCTTGTCCGGCGCATTTGCTGCGGCCATCGCTGCGGCAGTTCTGACCACTTTTAACAGCATCTTGAACGCGTCTGCAGCGCTGTATGTTTGCGACATCCATGAGTCGTATATCGAAGAGGCCCGCAATGTGCCCAAGCTCAGTCTCTATGTGTCGGTTGTGATGACTGTTCTAGCGATCACTTTGGTGCCAATCTTCGCGTCGCAAGAAAGCATCATCAATACAGTGCAACAGCTTTACGGCCTACTATCCATGCCAATCTTGTCGGCGTTTATTGTCGGCCTCGTCTTCCGCAATGTCAGTGCTTGGGCGGCGATCATTGGCGTTGTGGCTGGCGTGTTCGTCTATGCGGTATCAAGTTTTGAACTTTATGCATGGTCGCCGAAACTGTTTGGAATTAAGCTCTACAATGGGCTGCCACTCGATGAAGGCTTAGGTTTAGCGTTGTCGGGGATCCACTATATCCACTACATGTTCGTCACATTGTTTGTGAGCATTGGTGTGGCGCTTTTGGCGAACCTAATCGTGTTTGGCCGCAAAGCTTCGCTGAGTTTCAGAGCAACATAGGCGTTATTGTCCCCTCAAGTGGTAGATCAGGCAAGTTTCTGGATGCAACAAAGGCAATTGCAGACCCATTTGCATAAGCGCGGCGCCAGATAGGACGGTGCCATCGCCGCCGAGGTCTAGTGCCTCAAGGACAGATGGCTCTGAAATAGACTTTACAGGGTTCGGCCAGATAATTCTGACGCGGTAGGACCGCGCCGGATCAAGCCCTACAAACCGAACACGCCCGGGCAGGGTCGTTTGATGCCCTTTTAGATTGCACCAAGATGTCAGCGCTTCTGATCTATCTGCAGCTATAACAGCGATAGCATTCACATGCTTAGGCGTATCAAGGCGGTGAAAATTGCCGGTGTGAAGCAGCGCGCGGTGCTGTTTATGCAGGGCTAATCCAGCTTTTAGCGTTTCCAAGTCGCGCTCATGCTCCTCGAGCAGGTTTAACTCCATTCCCATATGGCCAAAAAAGGCTGTGGCAACGCGCAGGTTCATACTCAAGCGACGCCCAGTGATGTGGCACTTGGCAGGTCCAATATGTGCGCCCAAAATCTCTAATGGAAAGAAATGAGACGCCCCATGCTGAATGATTTGCCGATCCATCGCATCGTTACTGTCAGAAGTCCAAATACGG
>JAQWGO010000109.1 GCA_029238175.1 Henriciella sp.
GAACTTTCAGGAGCTATCTGCCAGCATCCGCTCGCGAGTGTAGGTCAATTTTTCGGTCACAAAATTCCATTGCTCGAAGGGGCGCACGTAACAGATGACGCTGGTACCGGCTTCGTTCATACAGCACCAGCTCATGGTGAAGACGACAATATTGTTTGGGGAGCTTTTGCACGTCGGTTCGTTGATAAGGGAGTTAACCCTGAAGTTCGTCAGATCGTCGATGCTGATGGGTGTTATACTGACGAGGTTCCCGAGCCGCTGCGTGGTCTCGATATTGTGCGCACCAGCGGTAAGAAGCGTGGGCAGCCGGGTAAAGCCAATGATACGGTGATCAAGCTGTTGGCTGAAAGCGGCAACCTTTTGGCGCGCGGTGTAGCGACGATCCGTGATGCGCACTCTTGGCGCTCTAAGGCGCCGGTTATTCGCCGGGCGACGCCGCAATGGTTCATCGCTATGGATACGCCGGGCAAGAATGGCAAGACGCTGCGCGATATGGCCATGAAGGGCATTGAAGAAACAGACTTCGTGCCCGCCACTGGACGTAACCGGATTACGGCGATGGTTGCTGACCGTCCCGACTGGTTGATTTCTCGCCAGCGTAACTGGGGCGTGCCGATCACTTTGTTGGTTTCACCAGAGGGGAAGCCGCATACAGAAGCTTTGTCAGAAGCTGACGCGAACACTGTGAATACGCGTATATTGGACGCGATTAAATCTGAAGGCGTTGAGGCCTGGTTCAGCGCCGACGCCGCGACTTTCCTTGATGGCGTGGTCGATCCCGAAGGTTGGGAAAAGGTCAATGACGTTCTGGACGTGTGGTTTGATAGCGGCACGACGCATGCTTTTGCGCTGCGTGATCGCGGCATTATCGATGACGCCACGGGGCAGGCCGATGTTTATCTGGAAGGGTCTGACCAGCATCGCGGTTGGTTCCAGTCTTCGCTTCTGGAATGTGCCGCAACGCGCGGCATGGCACCGTATAAGCAAGTCGTGACGCATGGCATGGTGGTCGATGGCGAAGGCAAGAAAATGTCTAAGTCGATCGGTAACACTGTCGATCCAGCGGATTTTGCCAAACAGTACGGGATTGAAATCCTGCGACTTTGGACGGCGAGCGCCGACTATACCGAAGACTTGCGTATGTCGGATGAGATTGTGAAAGGCACGGTTGAGAATTATCGCCGCTTGCGCAACACAACCCGTTATCTGCTAGGCGCGCTTGAGGGGTATTCTGAAGCTGAGGCGGTTTCTGTTGATGAGATGCCAAGTCTTGAGCGTTGGGTGTTGCACCGTTTGAGTGAGTTGGATGAGCAAATCCGCGTCGCTTATGAGGGGCATGATTTTAAGCGGGTTATGGCGGCGATTATCAATTTCTGCGCGGTCGATCTGTCGGCTGTGTATTTCGATATCCGCAAAGATAGCTTGTATTGTGACGCGCCGAGTGATGTACGCCGACGCAGCAACCGTACCGTCATGGCGGCGGTTCTGGAGCGTTTGCTAACATGGCTAGCGCCGGTGATGCCGTTTACGATGGAAGAGGCGTTCCACATGAGCCCGTATGCGGGCCGCGCCGATAGTGTTCACTTGCTGCAATTCATAGAGACGCCTGCTGACTGGCGCGATGATGAACTTGCAACACGCTGGGAGAAAGTCTTCCGCGTGCGCCGGGTTGTGACAGGTGCAATTGAGGTTGAACGGCGTGAGAAGCGTATTCGGTCATCGCTAGAAGCCGCGCCGAAAGTGTTCATTGAAGACGCTGATCTTTTGGCGGCTTTTGAGGGCGAAGTTGCCGAAGATATTTTCATTACTTCGCAAGCTGAATTGGTGCATGGCGCGGGCCCTGCTGAAGCCTTTCGGATGGATGGTGAGGCGGCCATTTCGGCTTTGCCGGGACAAGCGAGCGGCGTGAAATGTGCGCGCAGCTGGAAGTATTTTGAACCGGCGACTGCGGATGCTGACTTCCCTGATGTGACGCCTCGCGATGCTGCCGCGATCCGCGAAATTAGAGGATAGGGTGATGAGCCAACGCTTTCGCATTGGGATGTTCTTCTTGATCCCCTTGATCATTCTGGTGGATCAGTGGAGTAAATTGCTGATCCTTAATGAACCTAGGTTCAATGCGCTGCCTTGCTTGGACGGGACGGGTGGCTGCGGCCATATTGAATTGTCCAATGTCTTTGATCTGACAATGGTTTGGAACCGAGGCGTAAGCTTTGGCATGGGGCAATCAGAAGGCGTGATGCGATGGTTATTGGTCGCAATGACCGTGGGTATTGCGATTGGCTTTACAGTCTGGCTGTTCCGGGCGACGCGTATTCTGACCGGTCTTGCATTGGCGATGGTGGTTGGCGGGGCTATTGGGAATGTTATTGACCGGGTGCGTTTCGGCGCGGTTGTGGATTTTCTAAACTTCTCAGACATCTATTTTGTGTGGGTTTTTAATGTTGCTGACGCGGCAATTTCTGTAGGCGCGGTCTTGCTCTTTGTGGATCAGTTTCTAATGTCGCGCCAAGAGAAGAATTCGGCTGGGGCCGAAGCAAAACTTAATGGCGAGGACGCCCAATGAAAAAGACTTTATTGATTGTTGCTGTTGGATCAGCATTGGCGGCCACGGGTTGCCAGAGCCTAGGTGGTGCACCGACGTCACCGGATGAGTTTCGCGTTGTGACGAAAGCGCCTTTGGTCGTACCGCCAGACTATAACTTGCGCCCGCCACAAGCAGGCCAGGCCCAGCCGTTTGAAGTTGATCAGACACGCGCCAGTGTTGCTTCCGCATTTGGAACGAATATTGGCGCTGATGCCAGTCTTTCAGAGCGCGCCCTTGTTGCAGCGGCTGGTGCGAACGCGGTTAGCCCGATCATTCGCGAGCAGGTTGACTATGAAGAAGCGAAGATCATCCGCAAATCGACCAGTGTGTCTGATCGCGTGATGTTCTGGCGCAAAGGCGGCGAAGAGGACACTGGCGGCGATAGCGCGACGGGTAATGAGCCTGTTACGATCGAGCGCGGCAACAGTAGGGGCCGTTTGAAACTGCCTGGTACCTGATCGATCAGCCAATTTAGATAAAGCACGCGGAGTGAATGATGAAGTATTGGATTTCCGGCGGGCTTGCCGCCTTGGCATTGGCGGGCAGCTTAGCTGTAGCTGATACATCTGGTGAGACTTGGTCTCCCAAAACATTCACGCTTGGAAACGGGATGGACGTTGTCGTCCTGCCAGACCATCGCGCGCCTGTCGTAACCCATATGGTCTGGTACAAAGTTGGCGCGGTTGATGAGGCCGAAGGCAAGTCTGGGATCGCTCACTTGTTTGAGCACGTCATGTTCAAACAAACCGACGACATTCCTGACGGTGAATTCGATAGCATGGTCTCGCGTGTTGGTGGGCGTTTGAATGCGTTCACAAGCTGGGACTACACGGCTTACTATGAGCGTGTGGCGAAGCAGCATCTGGGCAAGATGATGGAGCTTGAAGCCGAGCGCATGACCGACCTTATCATTGATGAGGACCCAGCCGGTAGCTTCATCACTGAACGCGATGTGGTGAAGGAAGAGCGCCGTCAGCGGGTTGAAAACAATCCCGGCGTTATCCTGCGTGAGAAAGTATTGGCCGAATTTTGGGCGGGGCACCCTTACGAGATTACCGTTATCGGGCGGATGGATGAAGTTGCGGCCCTGACGCCGCAAGACGGAATCGATTTCTATAAGAAATATTATTCGCCAGAGAATGCGATCCTTGTTGTTGCAGGGGATGTCACTGAAGACGAAGTACGGGCGCTGGCCGAAGAGCATTATGGCGTGATTGAGCCGTCTGGTCTGGTGGATGGTTCGCGCAAGTGGGCCGATGTGCCGCCGCTTGCAGAGACGCAGCTCATTACTCACAGTGATCCAAAGGTGCGCCAACCAGTTTGGTATCGATACTATGACGGGACAAGCCTGAAGCGTGACCGTGATTTCGCGTTGGCGCTTGATGTTGGGCTGGAAGTGCTAGGCGGTGGCAGCACAAGCTTGCTGTATCAAGCCTTGGTGGAAGACCAGAAGATCGCGATTAATGTCGGCACTTTTGCGTGGACTGGCCTTCACGATAATGGGCCAGCAGCGATTTACGCCACACCGTCCCCTGGGGTTTCGATTGAAGACTTAGAAGTCGCGGTCATGGCCGAGCTGGCAAAAGCGCTTGAAGCCGGCTTTGATGAGGCGGACGTTACGCGGGTGAAGAACTCTGCTGCGGCAAGCGCAATCTATGGACGCGATAGCCAGGAAGGCATGGCCAATACATTTGGTGGATGGCTTGCAATCGGCGGCTCCATTGAGGATTTGATGAATTATCCTGATGATGTTCGCGCGGTAACAACCGAGCAAGCATTAGCCGCGGCGCGTAAGACATTTGCTGATGGCAACCATCACATCGAGGCGCACTTGCTGCCAGAAGAAGGGGACTTCTAGAGATGCGTAATCTGAACCTATTCGCGGGCGCCATTGCCGCGCTATCGCTTGCCGCTTGTGGTGCAACTGACACTCAACCTGCTGATGGTACGGCCAAGCTGGATGTGAAAATCCATGACGGTGAATTTGCAACGATACAGCAATTTACAACACCGGGCGGCGTGTCTGTCTGGTTAGTTGAAGAGCCTTCAATCCCAATCCTGTCTGTTCGGATGGCGTGGGAAGCCGGCTCAACCAATGATCCAGAAGGTCTCGAGGGCCTAACCGGAGCAATGGTCTATCAAATGAATGAGGGTGCGGGAGAGCTGGACAGCCAAGCTTTTACCAAGCGTATGGAAGAGTTGAATATGAGCTTCGGGTGTAGTGCCGGAAGTGACAACACTTACTGCAACGCCTCGATGTTGATGGACAATGCAACGGAGTCATTTGACGTGATCGCGTCAGCGTTCGCTGAGCCACGCTTTGACGAAGGACCTTGGGAGCGGTTTGTGCGCGAGACCGAAGTGAGTTTGAAAACTCAGGAAACCAATGCGCGTTACCTTTCTGGAAGAGCTTTGCAGAACGCGTTGTATCCCGACCATCCGTATTCACGCGAACTCACCGCCGAAAGCCTTGTCGCGATGACAGCTGCGGCGGCGAAGGCCCAAAAAGATATCTTGATGGTACAAGACGGTCTTCTCGTGACGGCCGTTGGCGCAATTTCTCCGCAGGACCTTGCTCCATTGATTGATAAGGCCGTTGCAGGACTGCCTGCATCAAGCGAGACCGTTCCGGTTCCTGATGTAGAGTTAGCAGACGCTGTTGCGACGCCAATTACGGTTGACCTACCTCAGCCGCAGAGCCTGGTCTCATTTACCGCGCCAGCAATGAAGCGTGATGATGATGATTTTTATACGGCTGTTGTGTTGAACTACACATTTGGTGGCGGCGGGTTCCAAAGCCGGCTGATGCAGGATCTGCGCGTCGATAAGGGCCTGACTTATGGCGTCTACACGCGTGTAAGCTCTGGTGAGAAAATGCAGACGTGGAGCGGCGGCGGCCAAACCAAGAATGAAAGCGCGGGTGAGTTTATTGCCGGTGTTAAAGCCAATATGGTCAAGATGGCCGAAGAGGGCATGACAGAAGAAGAATTGTCAGATGCTAAGGCGTATCTGACGGGGTCTTATCCTCTAGGTTTTGATAGTAACGCCAAGATTGCAGGCAATATGATGGGCATTCGTCTTGATGGATTGCCAGTTGATTTCTTCGATAAACGCAACGCTATGGTCGAAGCGGTGACGTTGGAAGACGTTAACCGTGTGGCGAAAGAATATCTGCAGCCTGAGCGGTTTACATTCATTGTTGTTGGTCAGCCGCAGGGCCTTGAGGACTAACCAAATGGCGCGTCAGGTTGTACATATTGGTCAGCGCAAGACTGGCTCAACTTGGTTGCAGGAAATCTTCCATGTTGCATCCGCTATGGGGCTTTTCGCTTATGAGCGAGAAGCCATTTGGCGCTGGAGCCGGAAGCATGACTGGAAAACGGCGACGCAGGCTGATTATGACGAGTTGAGTGGACTGTTAGCGCAGTATTCCACGCAGGATGCTGTAATCAGTTTGGAAGGGCTCTCAATGCGCCCACCAGAGGCGGTTATTAACGCTATCGCGGCAGGTCTGCCAGATGCGAAAATTCTAATGGTTACCCGTAATCCTCGCGATTATTTGATGTCATCTTACACCAATAACGTAAATTCCGGGAAAAGCGCTGGGATCGAAGAGTTCGCGAGCAAGTTTGGCGGCCACCTGAAACGCAGTCATGACTTGAGGGGCTGGAAGACCGTTAGCGATGACGTGTTGGGCAAAAACCAAATCCAGTTCTTGCCTTACGAGCTGCTGCAGCATGATCCGTCTGGTTATTTGAAAGAAGTAAGCAAACTGATTGGTGAAGACCTAGAGCCGTTTCGAATTGAGACGAACCGGAATGCGGCGCCACCCGGATCGGTTTTAGAGGTTATGCGCCGTATCAACGCTGAATTCGAGGCCAATCCGCACCCTGTTCAAGATATGCGCGAATGGAATGCGTTGAAGTACATCCTAACGAATGCCACAGGTTATGCGACGGAGTTACATGATTTTTTTGATCGTTATCTCGCTCACTTTGACATGACCTTTGAGCTCGACGCGTTCCCGGAAAAGCTATCCAAAATTGTTGTCCCGCGTATGAAACCGCTCAAGCCGCGCGCGATCTACAAGCCGTATTTGGAAAAGTATGGATTGTTACAGCCTGTCGCTGCCGAATGAGTCAAATCAGACCTTTCGTTTTGTTTGTGCCGATGGCCGTGTTTATCGCCGCTGCGGTCGCGAGCTTGATAGACTTGGCGGCCTTTCAGGCGTTTGCGAAAAGCTTGAGTGATTGGATTTTGGCGCACTTCTCCACCGCCATTGTTTGGGCGGTGTTTGGGTTTGTTTTAACCTGCGTGGCGGTGGTGGTTTCACCGCTTGGCAAGGTCAAGATTGGCGGCGCGGATGCCAAAGCATTACTGTCTATGTGGAACTGGTTCGCAATTACGCTGTGTACGACAATCGCGACGGGTATCTTATTCTGGGCGATGGCGGAGCCAGTATTTCACCTAACGCAGCCTGGCGGACGCGCATTTGAGCCTGGCGGCGCGGAGGCTCAGTCTTTCGCTTTGGTGTCGCTATATATGCACTGGTCGATTTCGCCTTACGCGATCTACACGGTGGCGGGGCTGTCCTTCGCGCTCGCCTATCATAATCTTGGTAAGCGCTATTCGGTTTCTGGTCCGTTCAGCGTCTTGCTTGGGCGAGAGCCACATAAAGCAGTCAGCAGCGTGTTAGATGCGTCTATTCTGTTGGCACTGGTTATGGGTATGGCCGCGTCGATGGGCGCCGGAATGTTGCTGCTTGGGAGCGGCATCTCCGACCTGACAGGATTGAGCACTGGGCCGGTTATGTTGGCATTTGTTGCCGCGGCAATTGCGGTTGTTGTGCTCATCTCATCAGTGTCGGGTTTGCTGCGCGGCATCCGCGTCTTGTCGGATTGGAATGTGCGGTTCTTTTTCGTGTTCATTGGGTTTATCTTTTTCTTCGGCCCAACGCGTGAAATGTTCGTTCAGGGCGGCGCGGCGCTTGGCCAGTACGCGCTGGATTTCGTGCCGCGTTCGCTGTTCATCGGTGAGGCTGCAGGCGATAAGACTTGGGCGTTTGATTGGACGATTGTTTATTTTGCCAACTGGCTGGCTTGGGCACCGGTTACGGCCATGTTTCTTGGGCGGATATCGCGCGGATACACTGTCCGGGCGTTTGTGCTGGTGAACTTGGTATTGCCGAGCTTGTTTTCGCTATTTTGGATGAGCGTCTTCGGTGTCTTTGCGATCGAAACTGAGGCGGCAACGGGCGGCGCGTTGAGTACAGCTATGTCGAGTGCAGGCATAGAGGGCGTCATCTTTGAAGCGCTGCGGAGTTTGCCCCTGACAGAGATTATGGTTCCGTTTCTGCTGATTCTTGCCTTTGTTTCTTATGTGACAGCGGCCGATTCCAACACTGAAGCGATTGCACAGATTTGCCGGACGCACGATGGAATGCCTACGGAAGTGGACTCAAAGGCGGATGATAAAGAGCTGCGTATGGGTAAAGCGCTGAAGATGGTTTGGGTTGTTTTGCTGGCCGTTACCGCTTGGATAATGGTGGCTTTTTCTGGAATTGATGGTGTGCGGATGTTGTCAAATGTTGGCGGGCTGCCAGCATTGTTCATCGTGATTGGATTGCAGCTGTCATTGTTCCGGATGATGGGGCAGGTGAACCAGTTAGATGGCGCGCATATTAAGACGGTTGCGGCAGAGTAGCGGGTTCTTCGGCTTCGCACTGAGCGCACAGCTCATCGACAAACTCCACAAAGCTTTTTGAATAGACGTGGCGTGTGCTGTCCCACCATTGGCGGATTGTCGGTGATTGAAGTGTGGCTTGTAGGCGGGTTTTCGAACCCAGCCATAATTCTTCTTCAAAGATGCCATAGCGGCGGTGAATGTGGAGCACCTCATAGTGCCTAAAAGAGATACTGAGAAAGTTTGAGAGCCTTAGACGATCTGCGCGGCTAAAATCATCGATACTTTTAATTTCTGATCTCGTCAGCAATTCGGCGAGACTTGGATCTTCGACGACGCGGCCATAGTTTTCTGACAATAGCATGGCGGAGGTTTGGGCCGCTGCCATGCGGGTTAAGTGGGCATTCTGGCGTAGCTGAAGGCCGATGAAAATGAGCGAGATAACCACCGCGGCAGAGGCAATGATGCTGGCAATGCTAGCGATTTGTTCGAGTATCATGAACGACCCTCCCAAGCCTTAACCGTAGGCTCAGTCGTAATACGCATTTGGTCAAGTGCGTTGTAGAGCGCTTAAACTTGCGGCAGGGTTGAGACATAAAAAGTAAAACGATTACGGAGAACACCGCCATGATATCTAAAGCCGCTTTGGCCATTGCTTGCACAGCATTACTTTCAACCGGTTTTGTAAGTGCGCAGGACGCCGCCCCAGCCCCGAAAATGACGATGGGAAATGGTGAAGCGAACGCGATCCAGATTGAGGGGATGAAGCTTGCTGAGGGGCGAACAGTTTTCTCTGAAGTGCGCGTGGACGGCGATGTGGTGAAGGCCTTTCGCGGGACCTCCGCAGCGCTAACGTTTCCTGAGGTGACGATTGAGAAGAATGGCTGGATCGTTCTGCACCCGGTGATTGATGGCCGCCCCGATGGCGACATGGTGTCTGGGTTTACCTACGTCCCTGCGGGAACGCATGAGGATGTGACCATCCCGTTCAATCATCCAGCGGTGGCGGGCGACAAGTTCCTCGTCATGCTGCACAGCGATGTGGATGAGGACCGTGTGTTCGATTTTGTCTTTGTCGAAGATGGCATCAATGTTGAGGACACAGCCGTGTTCGAAGGCATGAACATGATCGCGCATGTGTTCGCTGTGCCGGAATAGGCAGGCGCGGTCGCTGTCCCGCGTGCGGTTTTGTGTTTCCTTTATTTTGTTTGAGGAGCGTCATCCGATATTGCGGTTTGGAGATAGGGGCGCTTGCGGCGTCTACTTGCGTTAAATCGCTCCTGTTTCGCGCTGACGATTACCGAGATGGACCCCACGGTCGAGGCCGCGCCTCGCAGTGGGGAACGTGAAGTGTAGGGCGTGGTTGAACGAAGTGATACCCGCCATTTCGCGGCATTGGATGGCGGGTGTCGCTAAGCTCGACCCGCCCTACCCGATGTAGAGCATGGCAGCTATTCGCTAATTATGGTGATGGGTATAGGCGGAAGTAGGTATTCTTGGATCAGTGTATCAACTTCAGATTGACCAAGAATGCGTGGTTGAAGTTGATCAATGACATCCTCTGGTTGAAACATCGAAATTATAAGTAGAGCCCGATAGACTTCTTTTTCTTCATCAAAGGTCTCGCATTTGTTGGCGCAATAT
>JAQWGO010000116.1 GCA_029238175.1 Henriciella sp.
AGGCCAACCAGCGCTGCAACCAGACCAATGGCCTTGAGACTATTCGAGGCTGGTTTCAGCATTTTCACTCAGGGTTAAAGGGGCTGCAAGAGAGCTCTCTTGCAGTGTCAATTCTGGTTTGATCGGGTCCATGATGATCACGCCACTAGCCGTTTGCGGCGCGAAAATATTCTCAAGCGCAACCGTCACCTGCGGATTGGTCGGAAGTGTTTCTGTCAGCGGCACTTTATACTGACGTTTAGCTTCGTGCAGAACGACGAGGTTTTCGATGTCAGATACGATTTCGTTGCCATCATCGCCTGTGATCGTGATCTCTCCGCGCAGACGTGCATGGGCGTTGCCACTATTTTCAATATCAAACAGGATTGCTTGCTCACCTTCTGGCGACGTCGTCAGCGTGGCCTGCGTAATCTCAGGCTTACTTTCGGCTTCGCCCATCGTTAGATAGAACAGGCTGGCGATCTGGTATTTCTTCCAAACGCCCGACTGGCCAGAGCGTTGCTCCGGCAAAAGCGTTGACGCGATCAGTGCAAAACGGAAATCGCCTTCGCGGCTGGTTCGCATCGGTGTCGACATATCGACGACGACTTGCTCTGACTCGCCGGGCTAAAACGCACCCACTCGGCGGCCGACGAATCAGTTTCACCGGGAGGGGTAAGTTGAATTTGGCCATTCTCGTCCAATGCCCAGTCTGCGAGGCCTAGGGTTAAAGAAATCGTTTTTTCTTGGTGGACGTTACCCAAATTCACCACCTGACGCTGGCGATCACCCGGTTGAACACTCATTTCGACAGTGGTTGGCTGCAAGCCAATGCCGAATGCGCTCGCTGGAGTTGCAGTTGCAGCAAGAGCGGCGCCAAGCAGGCCATATCGAAGAGCAGTCATGAAACGCATGTGGTAAAATCCCTTTGGAAATACATATATTCGTCAAATTTACGCGATTAGGGTTACCGGAGGGTTTCTATTACTGTGTATCTCTTGCGATGACTTTTTAGCTCCGGTAACGCCCATCTCATGAAACTCTTTGGTAAAAAGAAACGCCCGCATGTCGCTGCTGACCTATCCTCGCCGCCGGGTCGCGCGCGTGCAGAACGAGAAATGATCCTCGGTGATCATGGTTTCCTGCGCGAGTCTTTTCAGAACCTTCACAAGATCAGCGATGAGATGTGGCGCTCTAACCAGCCCAGCCCGCTTCAAATCGAAGAGCATGCGCGTACGCGCGGCATCCGCACAATTATCAACCTGCGCGGCCCGAGCACGCGCGGATATTACTTGCTGGAGAAAGAAGCGTGTGAGCATTTTGGCGTCACACTAATCGATTTTCAGGTCTTCTCCCGCGATACACCAACAGTAGAGCGTGTCCTCGAAGCCAAAAAGCTATTCGATACTATTGCATATCCGGCACTGATGCACTGCAAATCCGGCGCAGACCGGGCCGGCATTATGAGCGTCCTCTACATGCTCTTTCGTCAGGGGCAGAGCGTTACCTCTGCTAAACAGCAGCTCTCAAAAAAATACCTCCATTTGAAAGAAGGCAAGACTGGGCTTCTTGATGCGTTTTTCCAAACCTATCTCGATTATGCTGAAACCAATCCGGTAGACTTCGAAACATGGCTCACCACAGTGTATGACCGCGAGCAAGTCAAAGCGGACTTCCTGAAAAGCGGCCAGTCTAAGCTGCGGCTCGATTGGGTGTTGCGCCGCGAATAGCACTTTCGGGCTGGCCATAGACAGGGATTCATGGAACCTTCCTCTCGCGAAACATTGAGGAAAAAGGGGTTCGCTATGAAAAAGGTTATTATTGCCTCCGTTATGGCTATTGGTCTTGCTGCATGTGGCGGCGGTGGCGGCGACAAAGCTGCACTCGTAAAAGCATGTCTTGCTGACGGTGATGGCACGCAAAAGCAGTGCGATTGCATGGCTGACACATTCGTCAAAGACTTGGATCCAAAAGTCCTCAAAGTCATTGTTGAAGCTAGCAAAGCTGAAGACAGTGAAGCGGTTATCATGTCTAAAATGGGTGAGCTTGAGCCAGCCCAGTTGCAGTCTATGATGACTGTTATGATTGGTGCTGCGGGCACTTGTGGCATGGAAATGTAAAGCTAAGGCTTTACGATAATTTCTTGATGGCCCGGACCTTTGCTAAACCTAGGGTTCGGGCTTTCTTTTAAAAAAAGAGGGTGACATGAAATTCTTCATTATCAACAGCTTCCGCTTGATGGTTTATGTAGCTTATATCGCTACGATAGTTATCGGTCTCGCATTGGCATACTACAATGCTGTGCCTCAACAGGGCGCATGGATAACTGAAATGCAGATTGGTATTTCTGGTGGATTAGCACAGGTGCTATCGTTTGTAATTATTGCAGGTGGTGCTTGGGTCGCAGCCAGCGTTGTTGCCGGCTTGATCGTAACAATTCTCGACATCCGCGACGACATTAATGACCGCCTGCCAGACGCTCGTCGCGACGATTAATCACGAGTTGGGGAGGCCAGAATGACGGCATTACAAGTTGCAGCGGTCTATATCGCTGCGAACATTCTAATCATGGTCTATCTGGCCTTCCGCGTGGTTGCCCGCCGGTTCAAAGGCAACGTCTCAATGGGAGATGGCGGGTCTAAAAGCCTTGCTAAGGCGATCCGCGTTCATGGTAACGCCTCTGAGTATATTCCCGGAACTATGGTTGGCCTCTTGGCTCTGGCATTCTTGTCCGCGCCAATATGGGCCATCCACGCGATCGGCATTATGTTCACACTCGGGCGCGTGCTACACGCCGTTGGTATGTCGCGCGGTCCCATTCAATTCCGGCAATTGGGAATTATGCTAACTTGGGCAGCGATGGTCATCCTGTCACTTGCCTTGCTCTATCACGCCTTTACCTAAGCGCGGATGAGCAAGAATTTATCACTGCCTGATTTGATCAAAGATAGCTTTGAAGGCGCAGCCCGCATGGCCGTGCCTTCTTTGCCCTACCTGCTGCTATTTGCATTCACCAGCGGATGGCTGGCATGGTCAGTCCATATCTTGCCCGACGATGGTTCAGGAACGACTATTTTCGCCCTGATCGCTTTCGTAGCGCTATACGTGCACTGTCTATTCTCGGTTTCGATGTACCGGGTTTTGCTGCCGATTAAGGGCAGCCCGTTTGCGGCGGCTTGGAAACTGTCCTTGGCGTGGTTGCTGATCATCACCGTCGTCGCCATTATCCTTTCAATGCTTGTATTGTTCTTTGCGCTGATCCCAACCGCGCTCGGCGTTGTCATGCAGCAAGGCGTAGAGCCGATTACTGCAGAAACTATCGCCGATACCAGCCCGCGCGAACTCCTCGGCCCTGTCTTCTGGCCGACATTTTTGTTGTTCTTGATGAGTATCGCTGGCCTGTTCTGGTTCGCCGCGCGCATGATGACATTTGCAGCGGCCACCAGCTCAAAAGGTGCGATCCACGTATTCAGGACATGGCCGTGGACAAAGGGCCTGTTCAAAACGACCGGTCCAGCATTGTTTCTTCTAATCGCTGTCCCTGTGGCCGCATCTACATGGGCTGCACATCTAATCACCAGCGCACTATTCGGCGCAGAACTTACCGCACTTCAAGCCGCAATGTCGGGCGCAATTTCCATGGTGATCCTCGGCCCCGCCGCATGGCTGGGCCATGGTCTCGCTGCAAACGTTTTTCTAAGTATTGATTCAAATCTATTGACGTCTCAATCAGACTAGTTTTTCCTTCAATTGTAAAATTGTAGGGGAATTTGATGGCTTCAAAGTTTAGTTTCGATAATGCGGCGTTTCATTTTGCGCGAACCGACGGCCCGCGCGGCTTTTTGTGGAAGTTTTTACTCGCCTACATCCTGTTGGGTGCCGTTCTGAATATCCTGAATTTTGGACTCCAATTCGTTCTGTTTGGGGGCATTAACGGCCTCCAAGACAGCCTCATCTCTGGAAATGCGTCATTTGCAATGATCGGTATTTACTATTTGTTCGCGATGGTCGCAGGGGTGTCGTTTTGGGCGGTGTTTGAGTCGCAAGTCCAGCGGCGATACGTTCGTGATGAAGGGTTTTCGCTTCAGTTAGGCGCGGATGAATTGCGGATCGTTGGCGTTGCGCTGCTTTGGATACTGTTTTTCATCGCCGGATACGTCGTATCGATTCTCGCGGTGATGGGACTGATGATGCCCGTATCACAACTGATGGGGAGTAGTGCCGGGTTTGCGGGACTTTGGATGTTTGCGGTATTTGCTGCAATCAGCTGCGTTTGGATATGGGTGACCGTTAAGCTCTCAGCCGCCAGTGCGCTGACAATCCGCGATCGGAAAGTAAAGTTCATTGATTCATGGGCCGCTACCGAGGGGCGCTTCTGGCCGCTGTTCGGAGCCTACTTAGCGCTCTCCCTTTTCTTCTTCATCGCCTATTTGATTTTAGCGGCGGTGTTTTTCGGCTTGGTGTTGGGAGGCGGCCTGAACTTTTCAGACCCGACCGCCATCGCCGCGCTCATGACCCCTCAGGGGATAGGCCTTTACGTATGGTCTGGTCCTGCAGCGCTGGCTGCAAAAACAGATCCACGCGGCGGCGGCGCTATTAATATTGCGGATGAGTTCTCCTAGCGGATCACACCTTTTTCCAGCAGCTCTTCAATCTCGCCGGCCTTATAGCCAAGGCTGGCGACAATATCTTGAGAGTGCTCTCCAATCTTGGGGGAGGGGCCTTTGGGCCCATCATCTGTTCCTGGAAACCGAATTGGCGAAGCGGGCGAGTCGAATGTCGAGCCGTCACCGCTGGCGCTTGGAACCTGCGTAATGCCGCCAGCCGCTTTAACCTGCGGGTCAGCGGCCACCTCGGCCAATGTTTGAACCGGGGCCCAGGCGATGGATTCTGCATCCAGACGCGCGGAGACCTCGGCCTTCGTATATTTCCCGAATTCGGTATCCATAATGCTCACAAGGTCATGCGCGTGTTTTCTGCGCCCTTTGGCGCTCTGAAAGCGTTCATCGTCAATCAGGTCAGCCCGGTCCATAACCCGGCAAAGCGGTGCCCAATCTACGTCGCCCTGACGTGATACGATACAGAACCAGCTATCATCCTTGGTTTTGAAGAAGTTCATCAGCGGTTGAATTTGCTCGTGCCGCGATTTGGTCGAACCAATCCGGCCAAAGAAGAGCTGGATTGCGAAATCCGACCCCAATGAGTACAGCGCTGACCGCAACAATGACGCTTCAACCAATTGGCCTTCGCCCGTCCGTCCAGCCTTAACCAGCGCAGCACATATCCCCGCCGCGGCCGCGACGCTGGTCGTGTGATCGCCAAAGGCGGTGCGGATCGCGAACGGTTCTTGGCCCTTCGGAATAGTTATGCTCGCCACCCCGGCGCGTGACCAGAATGAAGCTACATCAAACCCCGGGCGGTTGGCGTCTTCGCCCTCAAGGCCGTATCCGGTCAGAGTGCAATAAACCAGCTTCTGATTGACGGTTTTCAGGCTGTCATAATCAAGCCCAGCCCGTTGCAAGCCGCCGGGGCGAACATTGGTCAGAAACACGTCTGCATCACCTGCCAGTTTCCGTAGAATCGCCTGTCCCTCCGGTGTGCGCGTATCAAGACAGATCGATTTCTTGCCTCGATTGTCGAAGTCAAAGACCGGGTTGTCCTGAATATCGGTACCGATGGTGCGGAAAAAGTTGCGGATCGGATCACCGCCCGGTGGTTCGATCTTGATAACGTCAGCGCCCCAATCGCTCAGAATGCTACCAGCGCCCGGCGCCGCCATATAGGTTGCGTGTTCGATCACTCGGATGCCGTCTAACATATACCCTCCAGAAACTGTGCATTCATCGCCTCAAAACGATGATGGTAAACTAGGTGTTAACCCACTCAGTCCATTTATTCAGAATAATCGACTCGAGGACAGGGATAACGCCGCGATATGACCGTACAAAGCATGCGTCCAGAATTAAGCGAAGGTGACATTGTTCGCCTGATGAAAGGTGAAACTTCGGAAGAGCGCGCGACGGTTGCGCACCGTCTTTGCCGCCGGATCGCTGTTGATATGCTCACCGATGATGAGCGTGAGTTTGCAGATGAGATTATCGGCATCCTCGCCGATGACACAGCCGAGCTTGTCCGCCGCACGCTTTCAGTCACTCTGCGCAATTCGCCGCGTCTGCCACGTGAGGTTGCTTTAAAGCTGGCTCAAGACGTCGAATCTGTAGCGCTTCCAGTGCTTGAAGGATCTCCAGTTTTCTCTGATGAAGATCTGATCGAGCTGGTTCTTGCCGTGACGGCTGCCAAGCAAGAGGCTATCGCATCGCGTGCCACAATCTCTGGCCCAGTATCTGAAGTCATTGCAGAGCATGGCGCTGAAACAGCCGTCGAAACGCTGGCCGCCAATGTGGGCGCGGAAATGTCGGATAAAGCCTATGACAGCACGATCTCGCGCTTCCCAAGCAACAAGAAGCTGCACGAATCGATTGTCCTGCGAGACCATATCCCGGTCCACATTGCTGAGAAAATGGTCTCACTAGTCTCTGGGCAAGTCTTTGACATGCTCATCAACCGACATGAGCTTCCGGCACAGATGGCGATTGATCTTGCCGCTGGTGCGCGTGAGCGTGCAACAATTGACCTTGTAGAGCAGGCGGGCCGTACCAATGACCTGCCACGCTTCGTGTCACAGCTTAACCTCAATGGACGCCTGACCCATTCCCTCATCATGCGCGCTTTGTGCGTCGGTCATATGCCGTTCGTGGAGCATGCGCTGGCTGAGCTATCGGGCGTTCCGCACAGCCGTGTTTGGTTGATGATCCACGACGCTGGTTCGCTTGGCCTGCAAGCGATCTTTGATCGGGCAGGATTGCACCGCAAACTTCTTCCGGCCTTCCGGGCTGGCGTCAAAGTTTTCCACGAGCTGGAGCTGGACGGTGAGGCCAATGACAAAGCCCGCTTCCGCATGCGCATGATCGAGCGGGTTCTGACCCAGTTCCAAGCCATCCCGAAAGACGACTTGGACTATCTCCTCGAAAAACTCGACGCATATGCAGAGCAAGCCAAGCTGCGCGAAGAAAGCGCTGCCTAGAGGCATAACCACCTCAAATCTTACTCTATCGCGGGGAGTTCTGGCGCATTGCGTATTTTATTGCGCAAAAGCCTTCCCTTGAGCGGGCATTTGGCCGTAAATGGTTTCAAACGAAACCAATTCGGAGTGATCCATGTCTGCTATTGTCCATCTCGCTATTCCGGCGGGTGATCTCGCCACCACAGTGAAATTCTACACCGATGTTTTCGGCTGCACGCTTGGAAATAGTGAAGAAGGGCGCTGGGTCGACGTGAACTTCTGGGGCAATGAACTAACGCTGCACCAAAGCGAAGAGCAATTGCCAAACGTCCGCCACGACGTTGATATGGGTGCCGTACTCGTCCCGCATTTTGGTATTCACTTAACGCAAGAAGACTTCGATGCCCTCAAAGACCGCATCGCCGCCGCTGGTCTTGACTATATCGACGAACCCTACCGCCGCTTCAAAGGCGACGTCTATGAGCAAGAAACATTCTTCATCGCCGACCCGAACAATAACATCCTAGAGATCAAATCGATGAAGAATCCTGAGATGTTGTTTCCGAAGGTTTAGTTGGGATTTTGTGTCAGCTTTTGGTTATGAATAGACATAGCGGATGATACTGCTCCCCAAATTTAGTTGAAGGATAACTATGAGACATCGCCTTATCTACGTTGAGCTGAAAACGGGCCAGTCGGACAATGCTCCGGCGTGGATAGGCATTGCTGGTTCTTCAAAGACTGGAGCTACGATTTACTCGAACGGAAAAGCATTCAGGAGCCTCAAGGGTACTGGCATCAGTGCTAATTTCTTTGATATTGAAACTGGC
>JAQWGO010000125.1 GCA_029238175.1 Henriciella sp.
ATTCAGGGAGGACCACTTATGGAATCTCAACTAATCCTACTTGGCATGCTGGCCGTCGCAGCGTTTGTGCTGCTGACGTCAGCGGTTAAGGTCGTACCTCAAGGGTTCAATTATACGGTTGAAGCGTTCGGTCGTTACACGCGAACACTTGGACCAGGCATGCATTTCCTTGTCCCATTTTATCAGCGTGTCGGGCGCAAGATGAACATGATGGAAAGCGTTCTGGATATCCCGACGCAGGTCGTTATTACGCGAGATAACGTTCAGGTCTCTTGCGACGCGGTCGTGTTTACTCAGGTAATTGACCCCGTTTCCGCAGCGTATGAGGTGAACAACCTTCAAAATGCGATTACTAATCTCTCACTGACGAACATTCGTACAGTTGTTGGTTCAATGGATCTCGATCAGGTATTGTCGAACCGTGATGACATTAATAATCGACTTTTGTCGGTTGTGGATGCCGCGACAAATCCGTGGGGCGTGAAAGTTACCCGCATTGAGATTGCGGATCTTTCCCCGCCAGCGGATATTACCGAAGCCATGGCGCGTCAGATGAAAGCCGAACGTTTGAAGCGTGCGGAAGTCTTGACCGCAGAGGGTGACAAGCAGTCAGCCATCCTGCGCGCTGAAGGTGAGAAGCAGTCGGCAATTCTTGAAGCTGAAGGTCGCCGCGAGGCCGCATTCCGCGATGCTGAAGCGCGTGAGCGTGAGGGTGAGGCGGAAGCTAAAGCCACGGCATATGTGTCAGAAGCGATTGCGGCGGGTGACGTTAATGCGATCAACTACTTCCTAGGTCAGCAATATGTTGCCGCGTTCGAGAAATTAGCGACGGCTGGCGGGAATAAAACGGTTATCATCCCGGCTGAGTTTAGCTCAATCCTTGGTACCATTGAGGGTATTAAGGGCCTAACCGACTCAGCGAAAGCAACACGTGACGCACCCCGTACGGCAGTTCCACCAGCAGGACGGAGGGATAGTTAATGGAAGGGTTTGATCTAACACTCTGGCCCCCGACGGCATGGCATTGGCTTGCTTTGGGACTGTTCCTGATCTCAGTTGAGATGATCCTTGGTACGTTTGATCTCCTCTGGATCGCGATCGCGGCAGCTTTGACATCAGTCTTTGCAGCGATCGCCCCGGGCGGCATGGCCGAATGGCAAGGACAGTTGATCTTCTTTGCAGTTGCCTCAACAGCTCTTTTCGTATTGGGACGCACGGTGTTTCGCAAAATGCGCGATAGTGTTGAAGAACATCCAACGCTCAATAAACGCATGGTCAGCACGATTGGTCAGCGCGGCGTGGTTGCAACTGATTTCTCTGGCGGGATTGGCCGGATCAAGCTCGGAGATACGGTTTGGTCTGCAGAAACCATAGACGGATCAGACTTAGCGACAGGTGCTGGCGTGATTGTCGAAGACACTGTGGGTAACGTCCTGAAAGTCAGAGCGACTTAAAACAGACTACCCTGATCAGTTTTCTTGGAAGCGGCGGAGGATGACTTCGCCGCTTTTGTCTTAGGTTGAGTTCTTACGGGTGGCGCACCGGTTGGGACCATGGCAACATCTCCATCCGATAGTGTCACATTCACGCGGCCAGCTTTCGAGACATCCCTAGCGGTACGTAATAATTGGCCCGTCTCAGTTTTGACGATGGCGTACCCGCGTTGCAAGGTCGCCTGATAGGAGAGTGTTTCTAAAAGCTTCGCCTCTGAGGCGAGTGCTCGGGCTTTTTTGTCTACGATACGCTGGCGCGCCGGGCGCGCTCTTACGGCAACTGATATCAGTTTTTCGCGCTGACGCCGCATTTCGATTTGCAACGGTTCTGGCCTTAAACGTGATGCAGTGCGTGTAAAAGAAATGCGTTTGCGCGATGCTGCTTGAGTTAATCCTGCGGAGAGGCGCGTTGTCGCATGCTCAAGTGCACGACGCTTTTCTTGCACAATTTGCTTCGGGCTTACTAGACCAGCGCTTAATCGCTCCAGCCTATTTCTTTGGCGCTCAACAAGCGTGCGGGCGGCATTCGGAAGGCGGTCGACGAGTGCATCAAATCTTTGACGTTTCGCTTCGAGTAGTCGTTCAGGGCGAGGTAGTCGGGCGCTATTAACGCGCTCGCGTTCGCGGCGTGTATGGCGGGTTAGAGCACGCTTTGACCGCTGCTCCAGATCAGCGATATTCAGTTGAAGGTCAGCCCGTACAGGCACAGCGATCTCTGCTGCCCCGGTGGGCGTCGGTGCGCGCGCGTCTGAGACATAATCAATTAAGGTTGTATCCGTCTCATGCCCAACCGCTGAGATAAGGGGAATGTCGCTTTCAAATGCGGCGCGGACGACAGCTTCTTCGTTAAAGGGCCATAGGTCTTCGATGGAGCCGCCGCCTCGACCAACGATTAAAACATCGGGGCGGTTTATGCCGGTCATTGCGTTAAAGCCACGAATAGCTGCTTCGATTTGCGGCGCGGCGTTGTCGCCTTGAACAAGCGCTGGCCATAGGATGACCCGAACAGGGAACCGGTCAGCGACGCGGTGCAGGATATCGCGGATCACGGCTCCCGTTGGAGATGTCACGACACCAATCGTTCGCGGTAGAAAGGGGAGTGGCTTCTTATGATGTGCCTCGAATAATCCTTCTGCGGCTAGCTTTTTCTTGCGCTCCTCTAGAAGCGCCATCAATGCACCAACGCCGGCGGGACTTAAACTGTCCGCGATCAATTGATAGTTTGAGCGCCCCGGATAGGTGGATAGCCGCCCCGTGGCGATAACCTCCAGACCCTCTTCAGGACGGAATGGCAGTTTGTTGACCTGCCCCTTCCACATGATCGTGTTTAGGACGGCTTTATCGTCTTTAATGTCCGCATACATATGTCCGCTGCGCGCAATGGTTACGCGGCCAAGTTCACCCCGAACCCGAACATGGTCATAGGTCGTCTCAATCGTTCGCTTTAGCGCGTTAGAGAGTTCAGATACCGTAAGTTCGGGAAGATTGGTGTTTGGCGAGTCAGACATGCTGTATTCCTAAACGCGCAATCCTGTTACGTCACGGTCTGAACGCAAGCTGTGAGAGATCTCGCATGTCGAATGCCCATCGTGTTGCTGTTATTGGTGCTGGTCCTGCCGGATTGATGGCGGCTGAAGTGCTTACTGAGCGCGGCATTGGTGTGGATGTTTATGATGCGATGCCAAGCTTCGGTCGGAAATTCCTGATGGCGGGCAAAAGCGGTCTGAACATTACTCACGCCGGGGAAAGGGCTACGTTTCTTGATCGCTATATCTGCAACGATGAAAGGTTAAAGTCGGCCATTGAACGCTTTGATGCATCAGACATCGTCGCTTGGATGAGGGGACTTGGAATCGAAGCGCATAAGGGCCCAACGGGTCGCGTTTTTCCGAATATGATGAAGGCTTCACCCTTACTGCGAGCGTGGCTGCAACGACTCTCGGATCAAGGCGCGGTGTTTCACACAAAGCACCGCTGGGAAGGGTGGGTAGAAAACGGCGCTTTGAAATTTATGACGCCCGGCGACCCTAAAACTGTATCTTATGATGCGACCCTCCTAGCGCTTGGCGGCGCAAGTTGGCGCCGTCTTGGTTCCGATGGTGCTTGGACGAAGATCATGGCGGCGAAGTCGGTACGACTGTCACCGTTCGGTCCGTCCAATTGCGGTTTTCTCGTCAACTGGTCCGATCGAATGAGGCAAGATCAAGCGGGACAACCCGTGAAAGCGTGTGAGCTGAGTGTTCGGACCAACGATGGCGTACAGAGGAGCCGCAGTGAATTTGTCATCACAGAGCGCGGTGTGGAAAGCGGCGGCGTATATATGCTGTCAGCCGCCCTTAGAACAACGCTGCAGCAACAGGGCGAGGCCGTTCTTAATATAGACCTTTGCCCCGATATTGACGTTCAGGATTTGGCCAAACGTCTTGCAAAGCCGCGAGGCAAGAAATCGTTCTCAAACCATATTCGAAAAGTCGCGAACATCACCGGCCCGAAATTAGCGTTGATTTACGAGTTTATTGATCGGGCCGTTCTGAATAATCCTGACAAATTAGCGGCCTTTATCAAACATATTCCTGTTCCTGTGATAGGTCATGTTCCGATCGACGAAGCGATCTCAACAAGCGGAGGTGTTGCTTGGAGCGCGATCAGCGATGACTACATGCTGAAGAACTTGCCGGGCGTATTTTGCGCTGGTGAAATGCTCGACTGGGACGCACCGACTGGCGGCTATCTGATCACGGCGTGCATGGCGACCGGGAGAGCTGCAGGATTAGGGCTTCTGAATTGGCTCTCTAGAGATTGAGTTCAGGCATATAAACCTACTGCCAAGGGCTTGATCAAACAGGCGGCGAGGTCCATTTGCGAGCCATGAAAATTCTTATCGTCGGGTCGGGCGGCCGTGAACACGCCCTCGCATGGAAGATCAAGCAATCTGAGATCGTAGACGAAGTGTTCTGCGTTCCCGGTAATCCCGGTATGGACGCTATTGGACCATGCTTTGATGTTGATCCTTGTGATTTGCACAAAATGCAGGAACTTGTGCTGCAGGTTTCGCCAGACTTGATCGTGGTTGGCCCTGAGGCCCCGCTTGCCGCGGGTCTGTCAGATGCTCTGCGTGCGCGCGGGTTCGATGTGTTTGGGCCGAGTGAGAAAGCTGCGCAGCTTGAAAGTTCAAAAGCCTTCTCAAAAGACTTGATGGCAAAGTATGAGGTGCCAACAGCGGCTTATGGTCGTTTCACTGATCTGACCGAAGCGTTGAACCATCTCGAGACCATGGAAGCACCTTACGTTATCAAGGCAGATGGCCTTGCAGCGGGTAAGGGCGTTGTGATTTGCCAAACGCTTGAAGAGGCAGAGAACGAAGTCGAAGCAATGATGACGGGCAAGTTCGGTGATGCCTCAGCAGAGATCGTGATCGAAGAGTTTATGGAAGGCGAAGAAGCCTCTATTTTCGTACTGACTGACGGTGAAGGCGCAATCTACCTTCCCGCAGCACAAGATCACAAACGTGTCGGTGACGGTGATACCGGGCCTAACACGGGCGGCATGGGCGCGTATGCGCCCGCACCCGTCGTGACACCGCGCATGATGGAGTTGATCCAAGCATTGATCGTTGAGCCAATGCTGTCTGGTATGGCTGAAGATGAGATGCCCTATCAAGGAGTCTTGTATGTTGGTGTTATGATCACTGCCAGTGGACCCAAAGTTGTTGAGTTCAATGCGCGCTTTGGTGATCCGGAGTGTCAGGTTCTTATGGCTGGATTGCCGGGTGATATTGTCCCAGCATTGCTGGTCTGCGCGACGGGCGGTTTGGTGCATGCTCATGCTGAATTGTCGAACATGATGGGGCTACGTGAGTTCCAACCATCAGCATGTGTCGTTGTCGCAAATGAGGGATATCCCGGCGATTACGCCAAGGGCTCAATCATTGGCGGCATTGCTGATGCAAATGCATTGGAAGATGTCACCGTGTTTCATGCGGGTACCGACAAAGATAGCGACGGTAAAATCATTGCCGTCGGTGGACGAGTTTTAGGCGTCACGGCGACGGGCGAAAACTTACGCGAAGCTGTCGATCGTGCGTATGCGGGTGTTGATGCTATTGATTGGCCACAAGGGTTTAGTCGCCGCGATATCGCATGGCGGGCATTGAAGTAAGTGGCTGAAAGCGACCTGCTCACGTTGCTGAAGACGCTTGAAGTCAAGCGGCACGAGGGTATCTGGCGGTTCGAGACGATAGATCGTGAAACGTCTTCATGGGCTGAGCTGGTTTCAATGCGAAGCGCCCGAGACATCGCGATGCTATTTGTGGAGCAAGAAGGCCCAACGGTTATTCTTCGCGCCGAGGATGAAACTCCTGCGGACAATCGCTGGGTTTGGTTGGAATTATCTGTTTATTCTGATCTTCAGGCAGTTGGTTTTTTAGCGAAAATTGCAGAAGCGCTCGCCGCTGCCAATGTGCCCTGCAATGCTGTTGCGGCGTTTTATCACGATCATATTTTTGTGCCTTTTGAAAAGGCTGACACCGCTCTACTTGCCCTAGGCAAACTCACATCGGAGAGCCAATAATGTCTTTTGAATCTATTCCGCTTTCGAGCTGGGCGCAGGACCGAAAATATTTTGATTTCGAAGGCCAAAAAATTGCCTATTGGACAGCAGGTACGGGCAAGCCCCTATTACTTATTCATGGTTACCCGACCGCAGCTTGGGATTGGTCTTTCATGTGGACGGAGCTTGCGAAAACGCGGCGCGTGATTGCCTGTGATATGCTGGGGTTTGGATATTCCGATAAACCGAAGTCTGGATACTCGATCCATAGGCAGGCGGACATACAAGCCGCACTGCTTAAGCATTGCGACGTGACGACCTTTGATGCCCTAGTTCATGATTACGGCGTAAGTGTTGGCCAAGAATTACTAGCGCGGCGTAATGAACAAAGTGGGTTTGAAGGTTTAGAAAAGCTGTGTTTCCTAAATGGTGGGTTGTTTCCAGAACAGCATCGCCCACGTGGGCTTCAAAAACTGGGTATCAGTCCATTTGGATGGTTGATGGGATATATCGTAAACCGACCACGATTTGGTAAGGCATTTAGCCAGATTTTTGGAGAGAACTCGAAGCCTAGCGTCGATGAGTTGGATACATTTTGGCATCTGATGACACAAAATTCGGGCAAGCACCGAATGCACACTCTATTGCATTATATCAAAGATCGGCAGCTGCATGGCGATCGTTGGGTTAATGCTCTTGCGAAGTCTGAAGTGCCGCTAAAAATCATAAATGGCGGCCAAGATCCTGTTTCAGGTAAGCACCTTTATGAGGCGGTCGTTAAGCGCATGCCGCACATTCAGGCGACATTGTTTGAGGATGTCGGGCATTATCCTCAAACAGAGGCCCCAGAGCGTGTCTTTGATGAGGCGATGAAGTTCTTTGACGCCTAACCCGGCGTATGGGATTTACGCCTCGCCCGGCATGGTTAGTATGGAATAGAGATAAAAGATTGGGAGGCCGAACATGGCTGAAGCAGGCACGGCTCAGGAACTTTTCACAGGCACAAAAGATGTCGCTGAAAGCCATTTGTTTAATGAGGATAACCTCGCCGCTTGGATGGAAGCCAATGTTGAAGGCTATCAAGGCCCGCTAACGGTCAAGCAATTCAAAGGCGGCCAATCCAACCCAACTTATAAACTGTTTGCAGGTGGCAAAACATATGTGATGCGCCGTAAACCGCCAGGCAAGCTGCTGCCGTCCGCGCATGCCGTGGATCGCGAGTTTCGTGTGATTAATGCATTGTATCCGTTAGGGTTTCCTGTCGCGCGTCCGTACGGGCTTTGCTTGGACGAGAGCGTTGTTGGTACGATCTTCTATGTCATGGATTGTGTGGAAGGCCGTATCCTTTGGGATGGGACTTTGCCTGACTCTGATCCGGCTGAACGCCGCGCGATCTACGAAGCAAAAGTCAAAACATTTGCTGATTTGCACAATGTTGATTGGCGCGCGGCTGGTCTGGAAGGGTTTGGCAAGGAGAGCGATTACATCGCCCGCCAGACGCATCGCTGGACCAAGCAATATGTTGCGTCTGAGACCAAGAAGATCGTCGAGATGGATAAGCTAATTGAATGGATTCCTGCAAACATTCCTGCTGGGGACAAAACGACGATTGTTCATGGCGATTACCGCCTCGATAACATGATCCTGCATCCAACGGAACCAAAAGTGATTGCGGTTCTTGATTGGGAGCTTTGTACGCTTGGCGATCCGCTTGCTGACTTTACGTATCACCTGATGAACTGGGTGATGCCAAGCTCTGATCCTGGCCGCGGTGCCATTCTCGATATCGAAAACCTCAAGGAATACGGCATTCCGACGATGGACGAATATGTAGACCTGTACTGTGGGTACACTGGCCGTGATGGCTTGCCAGAACTCAATTTTTACTTTGCTTACAATGCTTTCCGCCTTGCCGCGATCTGCCAAGGCATCGTCGGCCGTGTGCGCGACGGCACGGCCAACAGCGCCAATGCGGATACGATGGAGGCGCGGGTGGCACCTTTGGCGGCGTTTGCGGCGGATTGTGCGCGTAAAGCGGGGATGGAAGGCTAGAGCCTTCTAATCCCGGAGACGGGGCCGTCGACTAAAAGTAGGTCGCCCCAGCGTTTGGCGGTGGCGGTTAATTCGACCGGGTCGGCGACAAATTCAAGCAAGTCTTTGCCATGGGCGAGGCCGCGATCAGTCATGATCATTAGGGCCTGCTGATCGCGAATATCTTTGACGTAGAAAGCGGGTGGTAAGCCACCGCGAATGCAGAGGCTGGCGCACGCCTTGTGCACTTTGCCTTGGTTCGGGTTCATCGCGCCGAACCAGCATTTTGTGTCCAGAATTTCGCCTTTGAGCTTAATCTCACCAAGTGTTTCAATCGCTGGAAAAGCGAGGCTGGCATTGCCTTCTGTGTCTTCGCGTATCCAATCCAAGCCATCAATCACAGCGATCATGGCGTAAGGCCCGCGCTGGATAAGAGAGCCTTTAACGGTGACCGCTTTACCCGATAGTGCACCGATTTTGGCGCTGACACCGCACTTTCCCTGACAGCCAAGCAGGACGGTTTTAGGTGTTCCATCCACGTCAGTTGTGCGCAGCATGGCATAGGGTTCAGCGGTGGCAACGGCCTTGAAGTCCCGCACTTCACCCATATTCCATCCCCCGGGTTGAGGAGGGTTTTGACCACTAGCAACACCTGCCGCGATTGCACCTGTGCCGAGCGTTAGAGCGACGCCTGACCCTAGGAAGAAACGCCGATCAATGGTGGGCATTTCTGGGGACCAACCGATAAAAAAGTCGTTTTTAGGCATTGATTTTCCCTTGATTGGGACCTGATTCAAGGGGAATCAAAGTCGGTTCAAGCTTGGTTCCAGGTAAGGCTGGTTTAGGACTGACATAGATGACGCCATCAACGAGTTTAGTCATGTAGGTCGCAATCTTTTCTGTGAAGGGCGGCGGCGATCTGCCGTCTTCCATTCGGTATTGGAAGCCATGCCAAGGGCAGGTGATGCAACCGTCTATAATTTTGCCTTCACCAAGTGGGCCGCCTTGATGCCGGCAAACATTTGAGACGGCTGAGACTTTGTTGCCATCTCTAAATACGGCAATGGCTTCGCCGTCTGTTGGACGTACGATTTTGGCGCGGGCGTCTTCCATCTCATCGACTGGGGCGACTTTAAGCCAGCCTTCCAGAGGTGAGCTTTGGGCCGGACGTAGAGCGGCGAGACCTGTGAAAATATGCAGGCCGATGACTGTTACAGAGCCTGCGCAAAGCAAGACGACGTACAAAGGGTGCTTTTCAAATTGAATTGCACCCAGAGCAATATGGGCGATGAGAAGCGCATAGGAGATATAGACGCCCATATGCAGAGCCTTCCAAACGCCGGGACCAAGATTAGCATTCCAAAAATCGTGGCTGGTCGCCGCCATCAGGAACATGATGATTAGAGCAATCAGGCCAAGGCTTTCGAATGGAAAGCCAGCGAGACTGTCATAACGCGGGTTTGAGATCAGAAGCGAGACGAGCGGGTTCGTTTCCGAGAACCCGTGATACCACATTACAACGAGTGCAGCGTGGAGCAGCGCGATCAGAAAGGTCGTAACGCCAAGGTGGCGGCGATTGTAGAGGAAGGGTTTAAATCGATCTGTTAGTCTGGCGAGGGGGCCGATACAGAGGATAAAGGTCAGGAATAAGAACGCCAATGTCCCCAAGGCGCGAATGACAACTTGAATTGGGTGAAGGCTTGCTGTGTCGTTTCCGAGCATAAGGCTGAGAGCGACGAAAATTACGAGGTAAAGCGCTATTCCAGCGAGCAACCAAAGATCGAAGCGTTTTTTGAACGGCGTCCATTGGACTGCTTTGTAATCATGAGACATTAGCGAGCCTCCAGAAGGAGGATTTCAGGCAATTCTTGGTTCACAGGCTCCGCCGGGCGGTGGAGAACAGCGAACAGGAGCGTTGCAACCATAACCGGACCAAGAATGAGCCAGATAAAAAGATGGGCTTTGCGGTGGGCACGTTTCATGAGACCGGCGGCTCCTTTTGGGTGAGCAGCTTCTTCAACATGAGAGGCCATAGGCCGATCACGCCGGGTAGAATTAGAAGGCGTGCCTGCAGTGGTAGGCCTTTGCCCTTTGCGGCATGATCAATCTTACCAGCGCCGCCAAACATATAGGCAAGCCCTGTCAGCAAGCCGATCAGCATATAGATGCCCAGCGCGGTTACGATAATGTTGGCGAGGCCCTCACTCATCGACCAATTCCAGCATACTCAACGCCGGACAAGTCAGACATGTTTCGGTCGAACGTGATGAGGTCTTCTCTTGTGAAGTCCGATAAGCTGTGATGTCCGCAGGCTCGTGCCATGACTTTCATCAGATCGGTTGAGGCTTCAAAGAAGTTTTGTAGACGTTTGGCTGACGGCTCCACCAGCAAACGCGCGACGAGATTTGGTTTCTGGGTTGCGATACCAACAGGGCAATTATTGGTGTGACAAGCGCGCATAGCGATACAGCCAATCGCTTGCATAGCTGAGTTGGAAACCGCAATCGCATCAGCGCCCAGCGCCATCGCTTTGACGAAGTCTGATGGTTTGCGAAGACCGCCAGTAATGACAAGCGAGATGTCTTGTCGCCCAAGTTTGTCGAGGTGATGTCGCGCGCGGGCGAGCGCGGGAATGGTTGGAACTGAGATATTATCCCGGAAGATAATTGGCGCAGCACCCGTGCCGCCGCCGCGTCCATCAAGAATAATATAATCGACGCCAACTTCGAGCGCGGCATCGATGTCTTTTTCAATATGCTGGGCCGACAGTTTGTATCCGATTGGAATACCGCCTGTGCGTTCCCGAACTTCGTCCGCAAATTCTTTAACCTGAGAGACTTCTGTCCAGTCCGGAAAACGTGGCGGAGAGATTGCAGCTTCGCCTTCATTCAAGCCGCGCACTTCGGCGATTTTACCTTGAACTTTGGAGAGCTTATCCCAAGAGAAACCGAAGCGGCCTGAGGCCAGTTCGTAAAAGTATTTCGAGCAGGCTTCTTGTTCTTCGGGCAGCATGCCGCCTTCGCCCGAACAGATTCCGGTGCCGGAAAGCTCAGCCCCGCGCGCGAGAGCGACTTTGGCTGTTTCAGACAGAGCGCCGAAGCTCATGTCCGATACGAAAAGCGGAATATCGAGCTTGAGAGGCTTTCTGGCATTTGGACCGATGATAACAGAAGTATCGACAGCTTCATCATCGAGCAGCGGCACTTTATGAAGCTGCGCTGTGATCATCTGAATGTCATCCCAATCGGGAAGCTGGCTGCGCGGGACAACCATTGATTCGGTAATGCCGTGATGGCCAACTTTGCTGAGGCCGTCGCGTGCATATTGCTGGATCAGTTTGTTGTGCGGTTCGGGGTGCGCTTCATGGCTGGGGTCTTGATAGAGGCCGAGATATTCTTCGCGATCAT
>JAQWGO010000130.1 GCA_029238175.1 Henriciella sp.
GCTTCTCGACTGATATTGAGACTGAGTTTGCGCCGATTGGCCTGTCAGAGGACACGGTTCGGTTCATTTCCGCTAAGAAGGAAGAGCCTGAATGGCTGCTGGAATGGCGTCTGAAAGCCTATGAGCGCTGGCTAACCATGGAAGAGCCGGACTGGGCGATGGTGCGCTATGACCCGGTTGATTATCAAAAAACCTATTTTTATGCGGCGCCGAAAGTTGGTGCGAACTACGCATCCATTGATGACGTCCCGCAGGAAATTTTAGATACGTATAAGAAGCTGGGCATTCCGCTTCGCGAGGCTGAAGTCTTGCTTGGTGTTGAGGGCGCAGCGGAGTCAGCGGCGGCGGCGCGGGAAACCCCGCGCGTTGCGGTGGACGCCGTATTTGATTCTGTATCCGTTGCGACAACTTTCCGGGCCGAGCTTGAGCAGGCTGGCGTGATCTTCATGTCGATCTCTGAAGCGGTGCATGAGCATCCGGAACTGGTGAAGAAATATCTGGGTACGGTCGTGCCGCAATCGGATAATTATTTTGCGACGTTAAACTGCGCCGTGTTCTCGGATGGGACATTTGTCTACATTCCGCCGGGCGTTCGTTGCCCGATGGAACTGTCCACCTATTTCCGGATGAATGCGGAGAATACAGGGCAGTTTGAGCGGACGTTGATCATTGCCGACAAAGAAAGCTACGTCTCTTATCTTGAGGGCTGTACCGCGCCGATGCGTGATGAAAATCAGCTACATGCGGCGGTGGTTGAGCTGGTCGCGCTAGACGATGCAGAGATCAAATACTCGACAGTGCAAAACTGGTGGCCAGGTGATGAGAATGGCAAAGGTGGGATCTACAACTTTGTCACGAAACGCGGCGATTGCCGGGGTGATCGCTCCAAGATTTCATGGACGCAGGTTGAGACCGGCTCTGCGGTGACGTGGAAGTATCCGTCATGCGTCCTGCGCGGCGACGATAGCGTTGGTGAGTTCTATTCTATTGCGGTGACCAATGGTCGTCAGATGGCTGATACGGGCACGAAGATGATCCATTTGGGCAAGCGTACGAAGTCGCGAATTATCTCTAAAGGGATATCGGCGGGTAAGTCTGACAATACGTATCGCGGTTTGGTGTCAGTGAACAAGAATGCTGAAAAGGCGCGGAACTTTACCCAATGTGACAGTTTGCTGATCGGGCAAGACTGCGGCGCGCATACAGTACCATATGTTGAGAACCGCCGCGCGGATGCGCAGCTAGAGCATGAGGCGACGACGACGAAATTGTCCGACGATCAGCTGTTCTATGTCCGCCAACGCGGCATCGGTGAGGAAGAGGCTGTGGCATTACTCGTGAACGGGTTTGTGCGCGAAGTGCTTCAGGAATTGCCGATGGAATTTGCGGTTGAAGCGCAAAGCTTGCTGAAGGTGAGCTTGGAGGGCAGCGTTGGGTAAGTTTTGCTCGCTCATCGTGCCTTTTTTACATTTCGGCTGAATGTAAAAGAGAATGCGAGGGACAGAATAAGCGGAACCCAGATCGGTAACTCGCCAAGGCCCGGCGCGTTAGCGGCTGCTGCTAAATGATCATCCACGCACCACCAAAGAATGAATAGCCACATCGTTTTGTCTCCTTATTTGTTATTGATAAACAATAAGTATTGGGGGCGAGAATTTCAAGGGGTTGGCCAGAGCTTCAATTGCTTGCTAACGTTTTCCGAATGAAGCTAACTGGCGGAGGACGCTATGAAAATTACAGTGAACATCGAAGTAACTCCGCAAGAGGCCCGGTCATTTTTGGGTCTACCCGATGTGGAGCCGATCAACACGTTGATCATTGATGAGATGACGCGGCGGACGAAAGAGAATATCGACACGCTCGCCAATCCTGAGCGCCTGATTGCGCAGTGGATGACGGTATCTGGTAAGGGGATTGAGCAGTTTCAGAACCTGATGGGCGGCGTTGTTAGCCGCGCTGCGAGTGCCGCAAAGAGTGCAACCGGAACGTCGAAAAAGAAATAAGCTGAAGCCTATTTGTGTACTGTGCGCTGGAAATTTAGGGCTGGTAGTTAAATTGCTCAAAATCATCTTTATAGAGCGCGTGGATTCGGGCTTTGGCAGATGGTGTGAGTAAGATGCTTTCAGGAGTGTTGGTCTTTTTTTGATTTATTTTTTTTAGGGCTTTCGGCTCTATGTGAAGCCGTGTGGCCATACGTTCGAGATCGCTGTTTAACGTTTCCAACCGGGCAATATGATCTAACTTTAGCACCGAAGAAAATGTGCCTTTGGCTTGTGATATCCAATGGCGGTTCAAGTTTTCTGGACTGGGGTCGTATTGTTCTAAGAAGGACAAGAATGCCTCAAACTGCATGGGCCAAGTGAAGGGAATATTATACGCGGCAAACAGGTTTTGCATGCGAACAGGCATAGCGTCCTTATCGCTTTTCTTTTGAAAAGTTGAGACAGTTCGCGTATATGGATGACGCGCCACAGTGAACTTGAAGAAACTTGGATCGTTAAGTATTTCGACCAGTCGTTCGCCACCTAATGTATGAATTCCGTCAAACACCGTCTGCATCGTGCGCTTTATGCCTACGGGTGGAAGGGTTTCACCCCTGAAGCCAAGTTCGGTTTGTAGTAAAAGCTCACGCATTGAAGTGCTGGCGGCTTTCAGGTTCATTACATAAATCCATCTATGCCGCATTGAGACATAGATATGCAGACCAATGTGGTCTGGAGTTTGCGCCGCAC
>JAQWGO010000134.1 GCA_029238175.1 Henriciella sp.
AAGGGAGAAAATCAAAAGGAAGACGATGCAACTAAGGCGCTTGCAGCACGCACAATCTGCTGCTTAAACTGAAACCAGATGAGCCAAACACTCACTAAGTCAGGCAGCCTTCTGTCTCAAAATACCTGACGACGAACACTGCAGTATGACATTGGATTTGGCTTCGGCGAACAATCCTGCCGGCAAGACCAGGCTAAGCAGCGGCGCCTTGTTCGGTAGTCGGACCACTTGCGATACATCCGTTACGCCAGCGACTTTGAGTCGAACTTCGTAAGGAACCGGCGTGCGGTAGCAGATAGATCTTCGACATGTATTCGCGCGCGTCTTCTTTGATGTGCTTTGAGAGAATTCAAACAAGGGTTCCATTTTGATCGTGAACAGGTCTTCGCCATTGCGATAAGGCGCGCAAAGCAGATTTTCATCGGCAGCAGCAGTTGCCCCGCACTGCAAGTATCCTTGCGCGGCTGATTGAAGATCTCGCGTTAGCTCTGTGAATGAACATGCTTGGCCAAAGCCGCAGCCATCCTGCATCATCGGATCAATTATGCGATGATACAGTAAGCGTGGCTGACTTAGGGCGCCGCTTTCATCGTAAGTGCGTCTGGCAACTGAATAGGCCGCGCCCCCGCTTCTTGCGAGGTCGACGATAATGTTACCGGCTTGTCCTAATGAATCGGACTTCACAGTATTGAGTAGACGCGTGTCTGGATCCACCACGAACCGATAGTCTTGATCCGCGAACGCGCCTGATATGGCTTTCATCGTAAAAGTTGCCGCTGGATCGCCTTCTAAGAAAGGCTCAGAAATCGTAATCGCAACGTCATCGCCAATCGCAAGAAGCTCTACAGAGATAAGGGCTTTGGGGGCTGAGTATTGTAGCCCGGGACTGGATCGCCCGTCAGAATACGAAACTTGTTTTGAAGAAACGGACGCACAGCCCGCAAGTGTCATAGCTAGCGATACTAGCCCAATAAGTCGAAACATCATCATGCACCCCGTTTGTCCCAGTGCGGAGAGTTAACCAGTATTCATGAATATGCAATCGCATTCGAAATGAATTTCTAATTGCTTTGGAATGCTTGCGTAATCGGTTGCTCACAACATGAATATCACCCAAACACGCTACTCAGACTAGGTTGCAAAGGGCTGTGTTCTAACGAACTCATGATAAATCGTATCATGACGACCCGAGCAGCCGTGCTGGCTTTAGCGGCGCCACTGCTCCTTACCGCTCCGGCTTTGGCTGATAAGGGCCATAGCAAAGGCAAACGCGCCAACGCGACGATCTCGATCGGGAACGGTCATAGCGGCATTACGGTCAGTACGTCGAACCGTGGCTATAACGCCTATGGTTATAATCGCAGCTACGGCCATTCAAACCGTGGATACAATCGCGGCTATGGATATGGCGTCAACGAGTGGGGCCAGACCCGCCGTGAAGTGAAACAGCTGAAACGCCAAGCCATTCGCGCCTGCCGCCAAGCTATTCGCCAAGAAGCCAATTATAAAGGCTTCCGCGATGTCGACTTCGACGATGGTCGCCGCGCCTATCAGAATGGCCGCCAAGGCTTCCGTGTGACCTTTAACGAGGTTGAGTTCGAAGGCCGCCGCCGTGATATTGAGCGTCAGGTGACCTGCCAAGTGCGCCGTGGAACCAATGTAAAGTGGATCGATGGCATCCCACAGCGCGGCAAGCGCGGTCATCGCCGCAACTCGAGCTACCGCTACTAACCCCAAAATTGTCTCCCCTTAGACAACAGAAAGAGCGCCTCTACCCCTGCGGTAGGGGCGCTCGCCATCTTGCCCTTCGCGCGCGCAGCATTACAAGCGATCCAAAGATTTGGAGACGCCCGATGCAAGACGTGATCGAAGCCCTAGAAGCCCGCCGTGAAAAAGCCCGCATGGGCGGCGGCGCAGCTCGCATTGCGAAACAGCACGAGAAGGGCAAACTCACCGCCCGCGAACGCGTCGCGCTCCTGCTAGACGAAGGCAGCTTCGAAGAAACCGACATGTTCGTAGAGCACCGCTCTCACGATTTCGGCATGGAAGAAAACCGCATCCCCGGCGACGGCGTCGTCACGGGACACGGCACAATCAATGGCCGCCTTGTCTATGTTTTCTCTAAAGACTTTACCGTCTTCGGCGGTTCGCTGTCCAAAGCTCAGTCTGAAAAGATCGTCAAAGTTCAAAAGATGGCCGTCCAAAACGGCGCGCCTGTCATTGGCATTTTTGATGTTGGCGGCGCACGTATTCAGGAAGGCGTTGATTCGCTGGCGGGCTACGCTGACATCTTCATGGAGAATGTCCTGTCCAGCGGCGTCATCCCGCAAATCTCTGTTATCATGGGCCCATGTGCAGGCGGTGACGTTTACAGCCCCGCACTGACCGACTTCATCTTCATGGTGAAGGATACATCCTACATGTATGTCACCGGTCCAGACGTCGTGAAAACCGTTACAAATGAAGAGGTTACACACGAAACCCTCGGCGGCGCCTCCGTCCATGCGGTCAAGTCCGGCGTCGTCGATGGCGCGTTTGAGAATGATATCGAAGCGCTGACACAGATGCGCCGCTTGGTTGATTTCCTCCCCGGTTCAAACCGCGAAGATGCGCCCCAGCGCCCAACCTTCGACACGATAGAGCGTTCCGACGCGAGCCTAGACACCCTGATCCCCGACAATCCGAACACGCCTTATGATATGAAAGAGCTGATCGAGAAAACCGTCGACGAAGGTGACTTCTTTGAGATTAGCCCCGCCTTTGGTGGCAACATCATTTGCGGTTTTGGCCGTATGGAAGGCTCCACCGTTGGCGTCGTCGCGAACCAGCCTATGACGCTTGCCGGCGTCCTTGATATTGACGCCAGCCGCAAGGCCGCCCGGTTCGTACGCTTCTGCGATTGTTTCAATATTCCAATCGTCACTTTTGTTGACGTTCCGGGCTTCATGCCGGGCACCAAGCAGGAATATGGCGGCCTGATCAAACATGGCGCGAAACTGCTGTTTGCTTATGCAGAGGCAACGGTTCCAAAAGTCACCGTCATTACCCGTAAAGCCTATGGCGGCGCGTATGACGTGATGAGCTCCAAACACCTGCGCGGCGACGTGAATTATGCATGGCCAACGGCTGAGATTGCCGTGATGGGCGCCAAAGGCGCGGTTGAGATCATCTTCCGTAAAGACCTTGGCGATGCAGAGAAGATTGCCGAACATACCAAAAGCTACGAAGACAATTTCGCCAACCCATACGTGGCCGCGAAAAAAGGTTATATCGACGACATCATCATGCCCCACTCAACCCGCCGCCGCGTCGCCAAAGCGTTGCGGACATTGCGCGGTAAAGAGATGAGCAATCCGTGGAAGAAGCACGATAATATTCCACTATGATGAGAATGTTGTCTCTAGTTCTTCTTGCGTGGTTGCTCCCGAGTTACGCCAACAGCGATCTAGTGAGGATGAAGTCTGGGGAGATCGTCGAATTTCACGGTCTTTCTGAATTAAGTCCGTTCAACGGTAGCAAGAAGATTGCGATAAGATATTCAATCACGTCGAGAGCGAGTAGTGCGGAGACAAGAAATGCTTCTCGACGCGAAATAGCTAGAGATTTGGCATTTTTGCAGGGCTACTATCTAGGTCTTGA
>JAQWGO010000137.1 GCA_029238175.1 Henriciella sp.
CGCTACTGTGGCTGCCTTATTTCCAGAATACAACACTTATGTGACAGTCCTGTAAGACTCTTGTGACAATGCTGAATCTGATAGTTGGCATTGCAAATAAGCCACACATACCCCAATGAATTTATACCCTTTCTTTATGCGCCTAAGGCCGTTTCTATGCCCCTGAAATCCGTATTGCCAGATCAAGCATCTCGTATCGCTTTCGTAATGATTTCAGGACTCTTGCTCCTTAGGCTCCTGCTTGTGGTGACCTCGCCATTGGAACTCTACGCTGATGAAGCGCAATATTGGCGCTGGGGCGACACGCTCGAATGGGGTTATTATTCAAAGCCACCCATGATCGCGTGGATGATCCACTTGAGCACCGCCATTTTTGGCGATTCGGAGTGGGCGATTCGGATTCTCGCCCCGGTTTTTCATACTATTGCGGCGGTCTGCCTGTTCCTCCTCAGCCGCAAGATGTTTGGCAGTACCGCAGGTCTATTCACGACGGTCACTTACCTTTTGATGCCGGGTGTCGTGTTATCCTCAAGCGTCATTTCAACCGACGGTGTCTTATTTCCATTCTGGTGCCTGGCACTTCTGCTGTTTTGGCGCTTACGCGAAGGCGAGGCGGGGTGGCTTAGCGTCGTTGCGTTGGGGGCCGCCATTGGGATTGGGTTTCTATCAAAATACGCCATGCTCTATTTCGCGATCGGCATTGCGCTGACATGTCTTATCGATCGCCCCACAAGAAGCGCCGTGTTCAGCCCCAAAGGCGCAGGCTTTTTGGCCATCGCTACGCTTGTCTTTGCACCGCATATTTTGTGGAACGCCGCTAACGATTTCAAAACGGTTAGCCATACGGTCGACAATGCAAACCTTGGGGGTGAGCTATTCAACCTCGATCATCTGCCAAAGTTCCTCACAGATCAGATGGGCGTATTTGGCCCAGTCGCCTTTATCGCTTTGATGGCGGCAATCTTCTTCCTCCGTCCAAAGGGCGACTTAGCAGCAATTGGCGATGCCGCTCATTCTAACTTGGCCAAAGAGCGATGGCTGGCCTGCTTCATTGTCCCGGTAATTTTAATCATTGCCTTTCAGGCCATCCTCTCGCGCGCCCACGGCAACTGGGCTGCAACAGCTTATCCAGCCGCTAGCGTGCTGGTCGGTGGCTTTTTTGTCAGAGCGAAAGGATGGCGTTGGCCGCTATGGGGCGGGGTCGCCCTACAGGTTGCTGTTGCAGTATTAGCGGGCGTCCTTGCCATGGCCCCCGCCAGCTGGACAGCAGCCATGGGCCGAGACAACGACTTTAAACGCGTCAGAGGCTGGGAAGATATTGCCGACCAACTCGCATTAGAAATTGAACGCACGAACCCAAGCGCGGTGCTGGTGGACGAACGCGAAGTTTGGCACGGCCTAGACTATTATCTGAGAGACCGACTTGAAGTGCCGCTTATCCTTTGGCGTTATAATGCCGGGCCGAAAGCCTTTGCCGAACAACAAGACCTCTCCGATGAAATGGACGCACGTGTTCTTGTCGCCAGCTATCGGTCAAATCGCCGCCCCCGCGTCAAAGCAGATTTCGCGACATGGCAACCGGAAGGCTTTGTCGGTGTAGATCTGGGGCATCGCAGCAATGGGTGCCCTCTGCGCCGAGAGTTCAGATTGTATATCGCTGGTGACTATGCGCCTTTGGAGCGGACATCTGAATGGGTTCGACAATTCAAAACGGAAAATGAAAGCGGTAAACTGGTCGATACGCATATAGACCGCCTGCCCGTTTGCCCTAAGTAGCAATCATGCCCGTCCTAAAAGCAATTCTTGGCCCAACCAATACGGGCAAAACCCACTATGCGCTTGAGCGGATGATGGGACACACGACGGGCATGATCGGCCTGCCGCTACGCCTGCTCGCACGGGAAGTTTATGACCGTATCGTCATAGCCAAAGGCCCACGCGCGGTTGCCCTTGTCACAGGCGAAGAGCGGATCATCCCGGATCAGGCCCGGTATTGGGTCTGCACAGTGGAATCTATGCCCACCGATAAACGCGTTGAGTTTCTGGCGATTGATGAGATCCAAATCGCTGAAGACGAAGACCGCGGGCACGTCTTTACCGATCGTATCTTGAATATGCGCGGAACGCAGGAAACGCTTCTACTCGGCGCCGAAACGATGCGCCAAGTTTTAAGAGACTTGGATTTCGATATCTCAACCGATATTCGCGAGCGATTTTCTGAGCTGAACTATGCTGGCTCAAAGAAGATCACGAAACTTCCCAAAAGAACCGCTATCGTCGCTTTTAGCGCAGATCAAGTTTACGCCATTGCCGAAGTCCTGCGCCGCCAAAGAGGCGGAAGCGCGGTGGTTATGGGCGGTCTCAGCCCGCGCACACGCAATGCACAAGTCGAGCTCTATCAATCTGGAGAGGTAGACTATCTGGTCGCGACTGACGCGATTGGCATGGGTCTCAACCTTGATGTCGACCGCGTCGCTTTCGCGGGCCGCGCTAAGTTCGACGGGCGTCGGCGTCGCTGGTTAAGCTCGGCAGAGCTTGGCCAAATCGCTGGGCGCGCTGGTCGTTTCCGCGACGATGGGGAATTCGGCGAAACCAATGATTGCCCGCCTTTTGAGGAAGATGTCATTCATGCCATTGAAGAGCACCGCTACGATTCAGTGACCGACCTGCAATGGCGTAACAGCAAACTCGACTATCGCTCTATCAAAACGCTGATCGCCAGCCTCGCACGCCCCAGCACGCACCCGGTTTTACGTCAGAATCCACACGGCCTAGATGAATGGGTCCTGCGGCGGATGGCCGATGATGGTGCTATCGGGCCCGAAATACGCGGGCAAAGACAAGTACGACGTCTCTGGGACCTCGCGCGATTGCCCGATTTCAGAAAAGCCGGTCATGAAGGACATGGTCGGCTGGTGCTTGGTCTGGCCGAAACGCTCTCAAACCCTGATGCACGGCTGGGTGATGACGCGATGCACAAACGCCTTTCATCACTCGACAATACGCTCGGCGACATCTCAATGCTGCAGCAAAGACTGGCGATGATCCGGACGTGGACATATGCGAGCTTCCGTCCAGATTGGCTGGAAAAGCCTGACTATTGGCGGGAAACCACAAGAGCGGTTGAAGACAGGCTATCAGATGCGCTACACGAGGCGCTGACACTGCGGTTTGTTGACCGCCGCACTACCGCATTGATTGCAGGCCTAAAAAGGGAAGACCTCTTGACCACAGACGTTTCAGACACCGGAATTGTGACCATTGAAGGCCATCAAGTCGGTAAACTCGTTGGCCTGACATTTGAACCAGAAGATAATTCTGGCACGCTTGAGGGAAAAACTCTGCGCAGCGCGGCTGCTCAAGCGCTCGCTCCGGTCATTGCCGAAAAACTCAAATCGATCTCGGGCGCGCCTGAAGCAGCTCTTACGATCAATGAGAAGGCACAGATCGTCTGGAATGAGGCACCCGTTGCTCAGCTTATGGCCGGGCCGCACTGGCTCGCGCCGTCTGCAAAGCTCATCGGCGGGCAAGATGCTGAGCAACATCAACAAGATGCCGCCACCACACGGTTAAACGAATGGCTGGGCGCAGAGATACAAAAGCGCCTTCCAACCCATTTCAAATTGAAATTTAGCCCGGATGAAACAGGTCTTGAAGGCCTTGCACGCGGCTTAGCCTTCCGGCTGCTTGAAGCTGGCGCGGCAACTGACCTTCGCAATGAAGATCGCGCACTGCAGCCAGGCCCGGAAGATCGCACAAAACTCAAGGACGCAGGCATTCGGTCTGGTCGGATTGCAGCTCATATTCCCGATGCGCAAAAACCAGCCGCCCAGCGTCTTGTCGCCGTCTTGCAGACTTTGGCAGATGGGCGCGAGCGTAAAGTTGCCCCGGAAGGCGCAGGGTCGTTTGAGCTTGACGGGACTTGGCCTGACGAAGACCTCGCGGCGCAGGGATATCTTCGCTTTGGTAAGCGCGCTGTACGCGCCGACCTTGCGGAACGCTTAGGGTGGGAATTGTCGAAACGCCGCAAAGAAGCTGAAAAAGCGACATTTGAGATTCCACCAGAACTCGCTTCCGTTGTGTCTTGTCCTTTGGACGACTTCCACAATGTCCTTAAAGGCTTTGGAATTGCCCCGGCTGAAACGGGCGCTGTAAAACTTTGGCGCTTCCAGTCTCGTGCACGCTTGGAAGAACAAAAACAACGCCGCGAAAATCGCCCGCCTCGCAAACCGCGCGGTGATGCAAATAAAACCGGTGACCGTCCGCGCGGCAATCGCCGCGGCGGTGACAATAAGGGCGGCAACCGTCCACAAGGGCAAGGCGGACGACCACGCCATCAAGGCGCGCATAGACGGCCCGCTGAAAAGCAACCTGACCCGAATAGCCCATTTGCTGCTTTGGTCGCGCTGCTACCGCCGCCGCCTGCTGCACCGGCTCCGAAGAAGAAAAAGCGCAAGCCAAAGGCCAAAAAGCCCGCAGGAATGGTCAACCCAGCTGAAACCAAGGCTGAATCAAACCCGAATCCTGCGCCAAACGTCGAAAACACAAGCCCAATCCCGGATCAATCGTCTGTGGAAACCCCTAAATCTCCCACGAATGAGTGAGGCGAATTCAGGTGATACACGGCTTGATATCTGGCTTTGGCGCGCCCGGTTTTTCAAGACGCGCGGCATGGCAACAGACTATGTAAGCCGCAAAGGCGTTCGCTTGACCCGGCATGGTGAAACACGGAAGGTCACGAAAGCTGGGGCGCGAATTCTACCCGGTGACATCCTGACATTCTACAAAGCTAAAACCATCGAAACCGTAGAAATTCTCGCCCCCGGAGAGCGCCGCGGCCCCGCCACAGAAGCTCAAGCCCTTTACAGACGGGCCCCAGAGGACGAATAAGACCAATGGCTGGATTTTTCTCTCGACTGTTTGGCGGTGGACGCCCTGATGCTCCAATCCGCGATTTGGACTCTTATGAAGCGGCGGCAGCGCTGCTCGTTGAAGCCGCATTAGCGGATGGTGTTTATGCCAATCTAGAAAGCGATATGATCGCCGAAATTCTGGTGACGAGCTTTGCCATGGACGCCGACCGTGCTGATGCTGTTCTGAAACGCGGCGAGCAACTGGCAGAAGAAGCAACCGATACGCATGCGCTAACACGGCATGTGAAGACGCTGCCAATCGCAGAACGCGAAAGCGTAATTGAGGGCCTATACAAAGTCTCTCTGGCCGATGGCGATGCCTGTAAGTACGAAGAATCTTTCATCAGACATGTGGCAAACCTGCTCCATGTTGATGATGTTACACGCGCTCATGCGCGCAAAAGAGCAGAACTAACACGACCGTGACACTTATCAGGATTGACTTGGAACGTCCTCGCCGCCATTTGCTGGCCTGCAATATGAATTACTAAGGCTCGCCTATGACCTACATCGTGATGGATGCCTGCATCCGCTGTAAATACATGGATTGTGTAGAAGTCTGCCCCGTAGATTGTTTCTACGAAGGCGAGAACATGCTCGTCATCCACCCAGACGAGTGCATTGATTGCGGCGTTTGCGAGCCCGAATGCCCGGTCGAAGCGATTAAGCCGGATACAGAAGACGAGCCTGATGCAAAATGGCTGAAGCTGAACACTGACTATGCGAAGGTCTGGCCCAACATCACTTTGATGAAAGAACCGCCAGCTGACCGTGAAGAATTCGCTCAGAAAACGAATAAACTCGCAGAATTCTTTAGCGCCGAACCGGGCACAGGCGACGACTAAGTCTTCCTGATAATGAGAATTAAATGGCCCTATTGAGAATAGGTGTCGTTTGTGTTATACGTTTATGTCACATCACCATATCCGAGCCATGCACTAGTCGGCACCTTAGGGTTGCACCCTGTCGGCACCATGGCTCGTTTGCGTAGAAAAAAGAGGTCCTCCCATGGCAGCAGACGCCGCAGCAAAGCTCGATTTTGAAGCCGGTCAAAAGATTGTTTATCCCGCCCACGGCGTTGGAACAGTCACAAGTGTTGATCAACAGCAAGTCGCTGGCATGACTCTAGAAGTCTATGTTGTGTCTTTTGATCAAGACAAAATGATTCTCCGCGTCCCAACTAACCGCGCAATTGCGGCCGGCATGCGCGCCCTCGCAGGTTCCAAGCTCGTCGACGATGCACTCAGAACGCTTGGCGGCAAAGCCCGTATCAAGCGCACAATGTGGTCACGCCGCGCACAGGAATACGAAGCGAAAATCAATTCAGGTGATTTAATCTCAATCGCTGAAGTTGTTCGTGATCTCCATCGCTTAGAAGATCAACCAGAGCAGTCATACTCTGAGCGCCAGCTTTATGAGAACGCGCTAGACCGTATGGCGCGTGAGCTATCTGCTGTTGAAAGCATTGATCATGACAGCGCGATGGATCGCCTTGCAAAATCACTCGCAAAGAAGAAAGCCGCCTGAAAGGGTGACGCTGAAACAAGCGAGTAAAGTTTTCGAAAGCCCTGCCCTAACCGGCAGGGCTTTTTGCTTCTTAGATCATAAGAAAATATTTCAAGAAATTTTTGATCCAAAGGTGATGACAGGCCGTAAACCTTTATGAACAGCCCAACATTGATGGCTGGTGGAGGACATTATGGCGACAGCACAGCCCGGCGGCCCAGCAGACCGAAGATATGTTCGAAAAGCCATGAAGGCACCAATGCTGGAGGCTGAACACGAACTAAACTTAGCGCGTCGCTGGCGCGAGAATGACGATGAACGCGCACTGCATGAATTGACCACGGCCTACATGCGCCTCGTCATCTCCATGGCCTCGAAGTTCCGTCATTATGGTCTCCCTCTGGCTGATCTAGTGTCCGAAGGAAATGTTGGCCTGATGCAGGCTGCAGCGCGCTTTGAGCCATCACGCGAAGTCCGGTTCTCCACCTATGCGTCATGGTGGATTCGATCATCCATTCAGGATTTCGTTCTCAGAAACTGGTCAATTGTTCGCACCGGCACAACCGCCGCCCAGAAGTCGCTCTTCTTCAACCTTCGCCGTCTGCGCGCAAAGATCGATGATACCGGCGATGCTGTAATGACCGCGGAAAACCGTAAATGGGTCGCAGAGCACCTCGGCGTTCCAGAACGCGATGTGGCGTCGATGGCGTCTCGTCTCTCGGCGTCCGATCGCTCGCTCAATGCACCACTTGCCGTTGATGGCGACGCGCAGTGGCAGGATTTGATCCCTGATGAGTCCGCCACGCCGGACCAGATCGTTATGGAAGAGCATGACAACGCCAAACGCAAAGAGTGGATTGCTGTCGCCCTGAAAGCCTTGAATGAGCGCGAGACACTGATCATAACAGAGCGTCGCTTAACGGACGAAACGGTCACGCTAGAGGTGCTTGGCAAACGTCTTGGTATTTCTAAAGAACGCGTTCGCCAGATTGAGCATCACGCTCTGGGCAAATTGCGGAAAGAACTTACGGGTATGGTTGGTGATCCTGAAAAATCGGGGCTTATTCCCGCAGTTTAAACCTACTTTACAGGATCCAACCGGACGGCTCTGACGACACCATTCTCGTCAGTAGCCTCTCCAACGGCATGTCCGTTTGAGTTCACCGCATTGATCTTCAAATATTGCCAATCGCGGATTGAACCCACTACCGATTGTAAAAACTTACCACTCGCTTCAGGGGACCAGAAGAACAGTGCATCCTCACGTTCCTGAGCATAAGACATAAACTCCGACATATTTTCTTGCAGCCTCGCTTTTTCGTCATCAGATAAAGAAACGTAAGTCGCAAAATTGGTGTATGTCGCCTGTCCAAACATGTGCCCGCAGGGGCCCTGCACGACCCAATCCACATCCCAGCCTTCACCCGGCAAAGGTTCGACCTGATCAAAGCCCCCTTCAGTGCTGTAGGAAAATGCGGAGTTCGTTACCGCACCGATCGTTGAAATTAGAACGGCACCACTATCCGCCAAATTCATGACTTCCGCATCCAGAACATCTTCAGGAAATTCGATTGATTCAAGCTCTCCGTCTGAAAACCTCCAAACTTCAGAACCGGATTCACCATCCTTAAGCCCAGCGACATCGCCATCATTGTTTATACCGTCAAGCGTGACTTGGTCTGGTGAAGAAAAGAGAAGCACTCCTGCTTCATCTTCTCTACATTCAACTATTGCGTATCCATCCGCGCCAACGAATAAGGCGGCAGCGGCATTTCCAGATTGAGAGATTTTGAATGTGTCCAAAACCCAGCCCTTAGAATGCGCTGTGCAATAGTCTTTCACATCGACTTCATTGCCACGTCTTCCAACAAGCGTTGTCAATTTCAGATCGACATAGCCGGGCTTCCTCATTGTATAGTCAACAAGCTTCACGCGGTTATCAAGAAGCGCGAGCGTTTGACGCTCTGCGCCATCAGCTGAAAAGGTCAGCGCCGTTGCTTTGCCTTTTCTACTCACAGAGAAATCTGCTGCACCATCCTCGGATATCGATCTCACAACCGACTGACCTTTAGAATCAATGTGGACTGCACGAGCTTCCAGTTGGTCTGGGACTAATTCCCCGAGGTCGATAATCTCATATTTATCTGCAGACGGTTTGCATTCTGCGTGGACTGGTGACGCGAGAAATGCTGCGATCAAGCCGACTCTAGAAAATCGTGTTAAAACCATGTCAGCTCCGAATTGATATAGACCATATTGACCTTGCCCCTTGCGAGCAATCAACCCCTTCACCACATAACTCTTTGAGAGGTCGCTGCTGAGCGGGGCCTTCTAAACCATCTCACGCGGCACCTGCCGGTGGGGCATTATTAGTCTGCCTTCGAAAGGGGATAGAAATGAATTTTGAAACCTATACACAACGCGCTCAAAGTGTTTTGCAAGCCGCGCAAACCACCGCGCTGGCCAACAGCAACCAAGTTTTCCTACCCGAACATATCTTAAAAGCGATGCTCGAAGACCGCGACCAGCTTGCGGCGAACCTTATTCGCGCTGCAGGCGGGCAGCCTGAACGCACCCTTCAACTTGTCGATGAGGCCTTACGCGCCGCTCCGAATGTGACGGGCGGACAGGGTGGTCTTCGCCTTGATCAAACTACTGCGAAATTGTTCGCCAATGCAGAAGCGGATGCCAAAAAGTCGGGCGATAGTTTCATCACAGTTGAACGCCTTCTAATTGCTCTTGCTGGCTTATCCGGAACAAAAGCGACCGACGCCCTGAAGCAATCTGGCGTCACCTCGGATGGGCTTGAGGCAGCCGTTTCGCAATTACGCCAAGGCCGGACCGCAGATAGCGCGACCGCCGAGGAAGGGTATGAAGCCCTAAAGAAATATACACGGGATCTCACAGCTGATGCCCGGTCTGGTAAACTTGATCCGGTCATTGGCCGCGACGAAGAAATCCGCCGGGCCATTCAAGTCCTAAGCCGCCGTACCAAGAATAATCCCGTCCTGATCGGTGAACCGGGCGTTGGTAAAACTGCGATTGCGGAAGGCTTAGCGCTGCGCATAGTTGATGGCGATGTTCCAGAAAGCCTGAAAAACAAACGCTTGCTCGCCCTCGATATGGGCGCGCTTATCGCCGGTGCGAAATTTCGAGGCGAGTTTGAAGAGCGCCTGAAAGCAGTCTTGAAAGAAGTTGAGCAGGCCGAGGGCGGCGTAGTCCTTTTCATTGATGAGATGCATACACTTGTCGGCGCGGGAAAAACTGACGGCGCGATGGACGCCTCTAACTTGATCAAGCCAGCACTGGCGCGCGGTGAGTTGCACTGTCTGGGTGCGACAACGTTGGATGAGTACAGGAAATATGTCGAAGGCGATGCAGCGTTGGCCCGGCGTTTCATGGCGGTTTACGTCGATGAGCCAACGGTCGAAGATACGATCTCAATTCTGCGTGGCCTAAAAGGTCGCTATGAAGCTCACCACGGTGTTCGGGTTAGCGATGCCGCGATTGTATCGGCGGCAACGCTATCTAATCGCTACATTACGGATCGCTTTCTGCCCGATAAAGCCATCGACCTCATGGACGAAGCGGCATCACGCCTGCGTATGCAGGTCGACTCCAAACCCGAAGAATTGGACGAAATCGACCGGCGTTTGATGCAGCTACGAATTGAAGCTGAAGCGCTCAAGAAAGAAAAAGACACCGCTTCAAAAGACCGCTTGCAGACGATTGAAGGCGAGATCTCCGATCTGCAATCCCAGTCTGATGAGTTGACGACCACTTGGGCCGCAGAAAAAGACAAGCTCAAAGGCGCCGCTAGCGCGAAAGACGAGCTGGACCGTGCTTTTGCAGACATGGCCGAAGCCCAACGTGTTGGCGATTTGACCAAAGCGTCTGAGCTGAAATATGCGACGATTCCAGCGCTAGAAGCCCGTATTGCGGCGGTTGAGAAAACTGATGACGGTTCGGATGGCCTCGTCTCTGAGGTTGTGCGTCCCGCGGACATTGCGGGTGTTGTTAGCAAGTGGACCGGCATTCCCGTTGATAAAATGCTGGAAGGTGAGCGCGACAAGCTCCTTCGAATGGAAGATGCTTTGCGTGGCCGCGTCGTAGGCCAAGAAGATGCCTTGCTGGCGGTTTCCAACGCTGTGCGCCGCTCTCGGGCAGGCCTGCAGGACCCGAACCGGCCTATTGGTAGTTTCCTGTTCGTCGGCCCGACCGGGGTTGGTAAAACAGAGCTTACGAAAGCCCTTGCTGAGTTTATGTTTGATGATGATAGCGCAGTGCTGCGTCTGGACATGTCGGAGTTTCAGGAGAAACACTCAGTCGCCCGATTAATCGGCGCGCCTCCGGGTTATGTTGGCTATGATCAGGGCGGGGTCTTGACCGAGGCCGTGCGCCGCCGACCGTATCAGGTTGTCTTGTTTGATGAAGTGGAAAAAGCTCACCCCGATCTTTTCAACACCTTACTGCAAGTGCTCGATGATGGGCGTTTGACAGATGGTCAGGGCCGCACGGTCGATTTTAAGAACACTGTGATCATTATGACTTCGAACCTCGGAGCTGACGCCTTGGCCAGCGGTGATGAGGGCGAACTGTCGGCAGCTCAAACTGAAGCTGTTATGGCTGCTATCCGGATGCATTTCCGGCCGGAGTTTATAAATCGGATCGACGAAACGGTCTTTTTCAAACGCCTCGGTCGCGGAGAAATCGATCATATCGTAGATATTCAGATGGGCCGCCTCACCAAGCTATTGGCCGAGCGCAAAATGAGCGTGAACCTATCTGGAGCTGCGCGCCAATGGTTGGCTAACCGAGGCTATGATCCGGTTTATGGCGCGAGGCCCTTGAAACGGGTCATCTAGAAAGAGTTGCAAGACCCTCTGGCGCGTTTGCTACTGGAAGGTCGCATCCATGACGGCGCAAAGATCGAAGTCGATGTTGAAGGCGATAGCCTCTCAATCAACGGCGTACCAAACGATGTTGCAAAGGGCGCTGCGGCACTTCACTAGCGTGAACTAAGGTGCCGGTGAGTTTGCGGCGGTGATCATGAGGTCGCCGCCGTTTTCTATTTCTCGGAACAGGTCAATTTCATCACGCCGCGCTTCAAAAGCCGTCATAATCTCTGGCGTGTTGGCGAGCTTGCGTCCGGTGGGAAGCTTTAGCGCCATCGCATTCACGGGCTTACCATTGATATAGACTTCATAGTGCAAATGCGGTCCTGTCGATGCACCCGTGGACCCGACATATCCGACAATATCACCCTGCCGAATGCGGCGGCCTGATTTTACGCCGGGGCCATAGCGAGACATGTGCGCATAGGCCGTTTTGTATCCATTGGCATGGCGCACGCGGACATATTTCCCATAACCGCCATAGCGACTTGCACGCTCAACTGTGCCGTGACCAGCCGCATAGATAGGCGTACCCGAAGGCGCCGCGAAGTCAGTGCCTTTATGCAGACGCGAATAACCGCTGATCGGATGGCGGCGGCGGCCAAACGAAGATGATAGGCGCGCGCCATTGATCGGGGTTTTCATGAGGAACCGCGTGGCGCTCTCACCATTACCCTGAAAATAGTCGGTGACTCCCTCGTCTGGTGTCGTGAAGCGGTAGAAGCCTTTATCAACGGCCTTACCGTTTAAAGAGGCGTAGAGAACATCGCCGCGGCGAATGATATTGCCGCGTTCATCGCTAAGGCTTTCGAACACCATTTCGAACTTGTCGCCCGGGTGCACTTCACGTTGGAAGTCAACGTCATAAGCGAACACTTGGGCAAAATCGACAACCTGTTGATCGGCCGCGCCAAGCACTCGCGCATCCTCATAAAGGCTCGTTGTGATACTACCTTTGACGACGATTGGTTCGCTTATGAGTTTGGATTTCAACTCAGCGGCATAAAACCGTCCGTCTGCTTCGCGCTTCGTTAAAAGACGTCGCCCTGCTTCCGGTTCAACGGCGATGGCGGAAAGCGCGTCACCATCCATGTAGGCCGTAACCTTTAGGCCTGATCGTACGCGCCGGGCGTCTAAATATCCTGGTTCTGTCAAGCTTGACAGTGCAAGCGCACCATCACGGCGGTTTACGTCCAACCGATCCATAAGCCCCGAAAGCGTTTCGCGGCGCTGGAGTGTAGCTTCAATTGACTGAGTTGGGCGCGCAGTTCCAAAGAGATCTTGAGCAATCGGGAGTGACGCGAGGCTTATATTTGGCTGTTCTGGCAAATCTGAAGCTGAAGTCGTAGCCTGCGGGCTTAGCATTAAAACTGCTGCGGCCGATACAGCCCCTATAACGCCTAGTGCGATAAGGCTTCTGGTTCCGGCAGAGTATTGTCCAAAGATCATTTATCACTCCAGAACGCCGCGCAACAACAATTGAGACTCGCAGCAATCCTATCAAGGCTGTATTCAGGTAGACCGACTATGTAGATTTTGAATTAATATCGGGTTTTTGCGACTGACAAGGGCCCGCAGCACCAAAACGGATGTCATTTCAGTCATAAAGGGGCAGTGGTTTGAAACGACGCGTGCCAATCTGGATGCGATGGATTGCAGGAATTGCCATATTTTTGGCAATTGTTTGCGCCGCGCTTTGGCTTGCCCGAAAGCCGATTGCAAAATCCTTTGCAGAGCGATGGTGTGCCAGTCAGGAACTCACATGCACGTTTGAATTCGCGGCACTTGAGTTCGACGGTATCAGAATAGATGCTCTCAAAGTAGATAGCGCTGACAAAAGCGATCTAATCACAGCCTCAAAAGCGGAGGTCCACCTGGATTGGCCCAAACCCTTTAAGCCCGTACTGACAAAGATAGTTATCGACAAACCGACGCTCAAGCCGAGTTTCGACGGTCAAAGCTTTTCGCTGGGCGGATTGGAAGATTTGGGTGGAGCATCCGGTGAAAGCGCAGGACTGCCCCCTGAAATCTTCATCACCGACGGCCAATTGGAACTAGATACGCCTGCAGGGACTGTGCGCGGAGCGTTTTCGGCCAGTGGTTTGCTGCCGAAGAATGGTGAAGCCAGCTTTTCACTCGCACCGACTGAACTTAGTCAAAACGGCAATCAGGTCAGCCTCCAAAGCGGTGAGCTGAACCTTAGAGCTGAAAATACTGAGCTGACAGGAAACTTACGGCTCGAAATTGCTGCGGCCTCACTCAATGGGCTTCAGATCACTGATCTATCTCTAAATGGCATGATCGCTGATGCCGCATCTCCGACGATTGAATGGAGCTTTGAAAGCGAACGGCTGAACCAAAAAAGTATGATCGATATTGCAGGCATTTCTGCGCAAGGGGCTGTCCAGCTTTTTGATCTTGATATGTCTGAGCAAGCTTCAATGCTCGACGCTATTTCAAACGTTACGGCGATCGGTTCCGCAACACGGGTTGAGGCAGGCGATTTTGAAGGAAGCACCATTGAGTTTGAAATTCTGGGCGCTCAGGACACTGTCAGCCCCCCAATGCTGGAGGTGGAACTTGCAGGTTTTGATCTGAGATCTCCGTACGCAAATGTGCGGAAAGGTTCAGTCGGCTGGATTGGCAGCATTGATGTTGAATCACGAACTTATAATGGTGGCGGAAACCTCATTCTCGAGAATGCAAGAATCGACGAGAATATACTTCAGCTCGTTACAAAGAATATTGGCGCAGACGGCGTACTTTCTGGCCACCTCAGCGCTCTTAGGCAGGCACTAGAGCGCGGACTTTCAGATGTTTCGACCGGGGCACAGTATAGAGCTCAGGGGACGTTTGGCTCTGACTGGAATGTGTCGCTACCGGGCACAATCGCACTGAATTCTAGATCGGGTCTGTCTGTTCTCATGACGCCCGCGCAATCAGGCGAAGGCGGACTTCAAGTTACAGAGACAGGACTGCAATACGCTGGCCTTATCGACATCAAGGGCGGCGGCGCACCGACGCTGAAAGCCGATGTTCGGAATTTCACGCTCACTCAAGACGAAACATCGCTTCGAACCGGCGGCTTTACGATCGCGCCCTGGACAGAGGCTGATATCACGCTGAGTGCCCGCCTGAACAGATTTGGGTTCCGTTCGAAGCCGTCCACCACCAGTGCGGAAGCATTAGGAGAAGTCGGTTTTGATGGCCCAATTTATGGTTTGGACCTGAATAATGCACGTGTGTTCGGCGGCGTGTCGGCCCTTCGCGGCGCCGAAGGGTGGCGTGCTCAAACCCTAGATCGCGACTGTCTAGGTCTAGATATCGATAGCGTGCGCATCGGTGGAACATTTGACCTCAGCAAAATAGCCTTCCCAATTTGCCCAGAAGATGGGCGATTTATTCGACAAAACAGCGGACACGCAGCAGGCAAAGTCTCTCTCGGCGACGTGGCTGTTCAAATTCAAGGAAAAGACATTGCGGGCACCGCAGCGCTTCAGGACGCTAACTTGAATTGGTCAACGGAAAACGGCCTTCAATTTGAGGTACAGGCCGAACAGCTAGATTTTCCAACCACTATCGGAACGCGCACACTCAGAGCGATCTCCGATGCACCAAGTGTGAGCCTTTTCGTCAATGAAACGACCCGCCTGCAAGCCAGTCTGGAAAACACAGTCCTATCAGGGTCACTCGTGCCAGCGAACGTCACGATTGGAACGACAAACCTAAGAGGTCAAATCATTCCGTCCGGCCTCACCGGCTCCGCGCGCAGTACAGATGTGAGAATAACAGACATAAACGCTGATCCAATTTACCGTCCACTTGTCGCGGAATTTGATGCATCCTTTGACGGGACGGGCATGACCCTGTTTGGTCCGGTCAGTCTTGATCGGGATGTGGACATTCCGATTGCTGACGCCAAGCTTCAGCTCGACTTGGTCAGGCTTAACGGCACCGCATCAGTTAAATCTCGCAAACTTGTTTTCGTCCCGAAAGGGTTTCAGCCCACCAATCTGTCAGACCGCGTGCGAAGCCTGTTTTCAAACGGGCGTGGTTCAATGGCTGGCTCTGCCGATTTCAACATTAATCGCGGCGCGCTTTCGGGCGTCGGTGAGGTAGCTTTCAAGGATTTTGGTTTCGATACCTTCCGGATCGGTGCGATAGAAGGCGTTACTGGTTCGATCACGTTTAGCGACATTCTTGCACTCACCACGCCGCCAGGTCAGCAAGTAACGATCAAACAAATCAATCCGGGCATTCAACTTGATAATGGTACACTCGCGTTCCAAATTTTAGGCGGGCGCGAAGCAAACATCGAGACCGCTGTCTGGCCATTTGCGGGCGGCACCCTTGAGGTCGAGCCGAACCGCTGGACGATTGCCGGCGTCAGCGATGTGGTGACAATCAATGCGCGACAGATCGAACTCGCAGAGCTTGTGGACGCGCTGTCGCTTCCCGATGTGCAAGCGTCAGGAACGGTTAGCGGGACCTTCCCGCTGGAGCTTCGCGGCGGCAGCACAATCATCAAGAACGCCTTATTGGTAGCAGACGCCAAGGGGGGGACATTGAAATACACTGGCGAAGCGGTGAATCAGGCAGCATCCACTGATCAGACAGTCAGCGCAGCATTTACGGCGCTGCGAGATTTCCGCTTCAAAGTTCTAGAACTCGGGATCGATGGAAACCTTGTTGGCGATATCGTGGTAAGCCTCAACCTACTCGGCTTTAATCCTGAAGTCCTCGGCGGCGCAGATTTTAAGTTCAACATCGCCATCGACTCCAAGCTGGCACAACTGATCCAGTCAGGCAGAGACCTCACAGGAACAAGCATAATAACTGAAACGGTTGTGAACGAAGTTCGGTCAAATAGGGCAAGCCAGCCATAAGTCATTCAATTGACGTTCAGCTGCAACCTGTCATGCTGCGGTTAATTGGCAAAGGAAACCGCCTATGAAACGAGCACTACCGCTGGTTATTGCTGCTGGAATTGCCGCGACGGCCTGTACACCACAGGTCAAAATCGTCGCGCCAGACAAACCGATTGAGATCAATCTCAATGTGAAAATTGATCAGGAAGTTCGCGTCAAACTCGACCGCGAAGTTGAAGACCTAATCGCTGACAACCCAGACTTGTTCTAGGGGAGATTTATTATGACTATGATTTTTCGGACATTGATCGCTATTGTAGCCGTTTCTGGCTTAGCCCTCAGCCTCGCGCCTGCAGCGTCAGCTGGAGACCCGCAAATCGAAGAGGCACAACGCCAAGGTGTTATTGGTGAGCGTACTGACGGCTATCTTGGCGTGGTCAGCGGCAATGTTGATCCAGCTTTGATGCGCAAGGTGAATGACATTAACAATAAGCGCCGCGCGCTTTATGATGACACATCGCGCCGCACTGGCACAACAACTGCGCAAGTCGCCCGCCTTACGGGTGAAAAGCAAATCGCTAAAGCCAAAGCCGGTGAGTTTGTCATGCTTGAGAACGGCCGCTGGACAAAAAAGTAAGCAAGCTTACTTCTCTAGTATGAGCTCAAATCTACTTGTTGTTGCGGGCGCCATTGTCGCATTGGTCGCCACCTTTGTCGGTATCGGAATGATGTGGTCCCAGTTCGGGATCAATATGACGATGCACGGTTGGATTGCCTATGGATTGGGGTGCGGTGTCAGTATCGCACTGGCGGTTGCACTGTTCTATTTGACCTTCAAAAGCGCCCGGGAGGGCTATGACGACATTGATCGACCAGATGAGCATGGCGAATAGACGCGCCAGCGCCGCACGAATCGGTTAGACAAAAGTTTCTAGCTTTCAGAGGCCCGCCATGATCGAACCATCCCGCCTTGCCGCCTTTATCGCGTCGCGCATTTGTCACGACTTGATTTCGCCCGTTGCTTCAGTGAATTCTGCGCTTGAACTACTTGAAGACCCGGGTGATGCCGACATGAAAGCGCAAGCTGAACAGCTTCTGCACAATGGTGCTGAAGCTGCGGCTGCGCGGATCCAGTTACTGCGCTATGCTTTTGGATCTGCCGGACTGTCTGACACGGCCGCGGATCGCCACGACGTGAAACGTATCGTTGATGGCTTCATGGAAAGCTACAAGCCGAGTGTCGAATGGGATATTCGGACAGAACATTTTAGCTGCGGTCACGCACGTGTCCTGATGAACCTGATTATTATGGCTACCGCCTCTATCCCGCGCGGCGGCGTGATTACGCTTCGTGTTTACAATCAGGGCGCAACTCTAACAGTCGAAGCTGAGGCTAAAGGTCCGCGTGCGCGCCTGACTGAATTCACCCGCGCTGCACTTACAGATTCCACGCCCGAAGAGGGCTGGTCTGCACGGACAATTCAGCCGCTTTTCGCGCAAATGGTTTCTAACGATCTTGGGGGCCGAATTTCGGCAACTGAAGCGGAAGAAAAAATTACCTACATTGCAGCGGGTTTGCGCGCAGACGGATAACCCCCTGTTAAGCAAACGTAGCCCATACTCGACCACAGATTGCAACAGTTTGGTGGGCTATGAAACACTGTCTAATTGTAGATGATTCACGCGTCGTGCGCACCGTAGCTGGGCGCATCATTAGGGATTTGGCTTTTGAAGTGTCCGAAGCTGGCGACGGCGCAGAAGCTTTAAAGCTCTGCCGGGAACGTATGCCCGACGCCATACTTCTCGACTGGAACATGCCTGTGATGAATGGCTTAGATTTCTTGCGCGCGCTTCGCCGCGAAGAAGGCGGCAAAGATCCGGTTGTTGTATTCTGTACCAATGAGAATGACGCAGACCATATCGGCGAAGCGATCCGTTCGGGCGCAAACGAATACATCATGAAACCTTTCGATGCAGATATTGTCGAAAGTAAATTTGCTGAAGTCGGGCTCGTCTGAAGCATTTCTTAATTAAATCGGTGTTTCTAGTAACCTTTGAACACACACCTATTGAGGCTGGCTGAGCAGAATGCAGGAAAGCACATTCAACGAGATTGCAGATTTGGCACTGCGTCATAGCGGCCAAACCTTCCAACCGTCTAAAAGCTATTTGATGGAAGCACGCCTCAGCGCGATTAGTCGCCGTGAGAGCTTTGCGACGCTGGACGACCTTGTTCATTGCCTGAAAGCCCGCCCCAACAAGCGCTTCGAGGCAGAGATTGCTGCTGCTTTGACCGGGAAACTCTCCCGCTTTTTCGGCGACCGCGACTTGCTTGAACGCATCGTCACACATGCTTTGCCTGAGCGCCTCAAAGTCTCCAAAGCCGGGCGTTTACGCATTTGGTGCGCCGGTGTTTCAACCGGACAAGAAGCCTATTCCCTCGCTCTGCTACTCTCCGAGATAGATGAAACTTTGCTCAAGGGCGCGGAAATCGAAATTGTTGGGACGGATATATCAACCCAATGTCTCGAGGTCGCCAACAGAGGCATTTACGGCCATTTCGATGTCCAAAAAGGACTTTCAATTCAGCGTCTTATGCGCCACTTTGACCGTATGGACACTGGCGAGTGGCAGATCAGCAATACTCTGCGAGAGCGCGTGACATTCCGCCGCCACAACCTGATCGAAGATGCGAGTAGCCTTGGCCATTTTGACATTATTCTGTGTCGCAATGTTCTATCGGGCATGGCGAAAACGATGAAAGTCAAAGCGCTTTCAAATATCTCTCAACAGCTCCTACCGGGCGGCTTGATCTTTAGCGCGCCGGGTGAATCGCTCATCGGTTTGCAGGAAGATGTTATCGCTTCAATGGACGTTCGCGGCGGGTATTTGCGCAAGCAGAAGCAGGGTAAGACCGCTGCAGCTTAAAGCTAATAGAGCCGCTATACTTGAAGATATTCGCGAAACGTGAGACCAAAGCGATCCAAGAGGGAGGGCAAATGCCATGGATATGATGGATGCCGTAAGGCTATTTTTTAAGCGCTATACTGACTTTCAAGGGCGGTCCCGTCGATCTGAATACTGGTGGCCCCAGCTTTTCTTCATTCTGGTTTATATTGCGCTGATTGTCGTGATTGGTGTTGCAAGCATTCTTGGATCTGTGGGCCAAATTCTTGCTGGCATTGCAAGCCTCGCTTACTTTGTGTTTGCTCTGGCGGTGCTCATTCCAAGCTTGGCTGTCGTATTCCGTCGCCTGCACGATCTCGACAAATCTGCTTGGTGGATTCTAATCGGTATAATTCCAATGATTGGTAGTTTGGTACTGCTCTACTGGTTCTGTCAGCCGGGCACCGCTGGATCAAATCAATATGGTCCAGACCCGAAGCACGGACATGATGTCGACGTCTTTAGCTAGCGTCATTTCATCCTATCTATATCGCACCCGCTCGGCTGATGCCTAGCGGGTGCATTTATTTTACCCCTCTGGTATAGGCTAGCGCCATGAAGATTGAGCTTGATATGAACCGGCGCCCTGACGTGGCGCACGCACCCACCTCACTCGCGGGCCTCTCTGTACCTGCCTTAAAAGCGGAGATGGAGACGTTTGGGATTGAGCCAAAGAAAGCAAGCATGCGCGCGAAACAGTTGCGTCGCTGGATGCACCATATGGGCACCCAAGATTTTTCTGAGATGACTGACCTTGGCAAAGGTTTGCGCGCTGAACTTGCGGACAAATATACGCTGGGCCGCCCTGAAATCGCAGAACACAAAGTCTCAATTGATGGAACGCAAAAATGGCTTGTTCGCTTCGCGCCGGGTATCGAGGGCGAAAGCGTCTATATCCCAGCGGTAAGCACCAAAACGGGCGCGCTGTGCGTTTCCAGCCAAGTTGGCTGCACCCTGAACTGTACGTTCTGTCATACAGGCACGCAAAAGCTGGTCCGCAATCTGACGGCGCAAGAAATCGTTGCCCAAGTAATGATCGCTCGCGATGGCCTTGGCGAATGGCCAGCCAGTGAAGAAGGCCGCCTGCTGACCAATATCGTATTTATGGGCATGGGTGAGCCGCTCTATAATTTGGATAATGTTGCAGAGGCGATTGATACGCTTAGCGACGGTGAAGGCATGGCAATCGGCCGTCGCCGGATTACCGTATCTACAGCCGGTGTCGCACCGAAAATCCCCGAACTCGGCGAACGCACAGGTGCAATGCTAGCAATATCACTCCACGCTGTTCGTGATGATTTGCGCGATGAAATTGTACCGATCAATCGCAAATATGACCTGCAGACTTTGTTTGAAGCCATCAGAGCCTATCCAGGCCTGAACAACTCCAAGCGCGTCACGTTTGAGTATGTCATGCTTAAGGGCGTGAATGATAGCCTCGCAGAAGCACATGATCTGGTGAAATTGCTGCGCGGCGTTCCGGCGAAGATCAACCTTATCCCGTTTAACCCATGGCCGGGCAGCCCTTACGAGTGCTCTGATTGGTCAACGATTGAAGCATTTGCAGAAGTCGTAAATCGCGCCGGTTATGCCAGCCCGATCCGCACACCACGCGGACGTGATATCTTTGCAGCATGTGGTCAGCTGCGAAGTGAAAGCGTCAAAAAATCAGCCGCAGAAACGCGACGCGAAGCTTTGGCAGCTGCTGAACAAGCTTAAACCGCACTCATTTTTTGCCGCGCGATCAACGCCTCTACGAAGTTGATATGGCTGCGCAGGTGATACAATTCGTCATTGTAAGAAACCGGCACATCCACCGTGCCTACTTCCATTTGTAGGTTGTGAATCTCGTCCAATACGGCTTGGCGTTTATCCTTGCTCTCGGCCTCAATTCCGCGGCGCTCTAGCTCGTGTAGGTCATTGTACCAAACGTAGATCTTACGCCGGATGCGCCAGCGATAGATTGGCGGCGCCATTTGCACCAGAGGGATTAATGCAGCGGCGAGCGGCAGAAGAAATACCCATGCGCGTTCTAAGAAATTGGCCCACCCAAAGCTGAAATAGCGACGCAGAAAAGTCGGTCCATTTCGATAGTAACGCCGCGCCTCATCGGACAGAGCAAGATCGACTTGCGACGCATTCGGATAGATCCCTGCACGTGTCAGAATTGTTCCTTGACTGTGGATGGGCTCTGCCGTCTCAAGCAAAACGGACTGAATTGCAGGATGCAAATCTTTCGACACACCCAATTGCGCTATCGAAGACAAAAGTTTGATATCCGCTTGAGGCAACCCAGCCTCCATATCAACGACGCCTTCGAACAGGACAGTCGGCTCTAAGGCTGGATCGCGCATGGATAATCCATTTGCGCGGCGCATTGGAACAAGCTGCACTAAAGGGTTCGCCAAAAGCGCATTCACGTAGGGCGCTTCAACCGATGCTGAGTAGACTACCGCATCGACATCTCCGCTTAGTAGAGCTGCTGCTGCATCACTTCCAGCCAATTGCGACAGCGGTCCCCAGTCCCCGCCCCACTCAGCTTGCAAGCGCTCTGTAAGCGCCCTCGTTCCAGACCCCATCGGTCCAGCCGCGATGTTCAAAGTATTTAAGTCACCGAACCCGTTCACCTCAGTATTTTCGAGGACAAACATCCAATAGGGTTCGGCAAACATCCCGCCAAGCGACCGAACGGCTGCGCGTTGAGCATCATCTGCTAAGCCGCCCTGAAGCAGGGCAACGTCGGCTTTGCCGTCGAGCAAAAGCGCGTAGTTTTCGATTGTGCCTTTGGATTCAATTATCTCAACTGCAATGCCATGCGCCTCAAGTGCGCTCTGATATCGTTCGGCGAGCGCAAAATATTGGCCGTCTTTGCTGCCCGCGGCAAAACTAATCGTTTTTGGTGGCGGCGGAGCCACCATACGCATCGCAATAATCGTCAAAGCCAGCACCAAAAGGGCTATGGGCGCATAGACTTTCAACGCATCTTTCATACTTGGTTCCCCGATATTGGCCAAAAACTCGATAATTTGGCCCTATTAGTGCATTCTATGTCACAGATTGACAGGAATTGAGTCGTTTTCATGAAACCCTTCACCTATATCTGTCTTGAACGAATTTTTCTAACGTCTGGAATGATCGATGAACATGCGTAATTTCGCAGTCTGGGCCCTTATCGGGGTTCTCCTAATGGGCCTCTTGGCCGTCATGAACTCAAATCCAGCGCAAGCTGGGGCTGACCGCGTAGATATTTCTGAATTCTACGAGATGGCAGAGCAGAAACAGCTGTCAGAGGTTGTCATTACGCCAAACCGCGTCACTGGTCTGACGACATCCAATCAACGTATCTTTGCTCAAAAGAGCCAAGATCTTGGTGCGATGCGTGAACGGATGATTGAACTGGACGTCCCTTCCGTTGTTGATGACCCAGATACAGGGTTTAACCTTGGTGACCTGATCATGGGTATCCTGCCGATCCTCCTAATTCTTGGCATTCTACTCTTCTTCATGCGTCAGATGCAGTCTGGCGGCGGTGGCCGTGGCGCAATGAGCTTTGGCAAATCGAAGGCCAAATTGCTGACCCAAAAAGAGGGCCGCGTAACGTTTGATGATGTTGCAGGCGTTGATGAAGCAAAAGAAGAATTGGAAGAGGTTGTCGACTTCCTGAAAGATCCGACAAAATTCCAACGTCTTGGCGGTAAAATCCCCAAAGGCGCACTCCTGATTGGACCGCCAGGAACAGGTAAAACCCTTCTCGCCCGTGCGATTGCTGGTGAAGCAGGCGTCCCATTCTTCACAATTTCAGGGTCTGATTTTGTAGAGATGTTTGTCGGTGTAGGCGCCAGCCGTGTCCGCGACATGTTCGAGCAAGCCAAACGTAATGCGCCTTGTATCATCTTTATTGACGAAATTGACGCGGTCGGCCGTTCACGCGGCGCTGGTCTTGGCGGCGGTAATGATGAGCGCGAGCAAACATTGAACCAGCTCTTGGTTGAGATGGATGGTTTTGAAGCCAATGAAGGCATCATCATTGTTGCGGCAACGAACCGCCCAGACGTCCTTGATCCGGCGCTTTTGCGCCCGGGTCGTTTTGACCGTCAGGTGACAGTTGGTAACCCGGATGTCGTTGGACGGGAAAAAATCCTGAAAGTGCACATGCGTAATGTGCCGCTATCAAAGGATGTTCTCCCTAAAGTAATCGCTCGCGGTACACCTGGGTTTTCGGGGGCCGACCTTGCCAACCTTGTCAACGAAGCTGCGCTACTTGCGGCGCGGCGCGGTAAGCGCGTGGTCTCTGCGAAAGAGTTTGATGACGCTAAAGATAAGATCATGATGGGCGCTGAGCGCCGCACGATGGTCATGACGGAAGAAGAAAAAGCTTTAACGGCTTGGCACGAAGCGGGTCATGCGATTGTGTCGCTGAAAGTCCCTGCTGCTGATCCGATCCACAAAGCGACAATCATCCCGCGTGGACGTGCATTGGGCATGGTCCAATACCTTCCTGAAGCCGATCAAATCTCAATGTCGCGTAAACAGATGACATCGCGTCTGGCGACTGCGATGGGTGGACGCGTGGCTGAAGAGCTTAAATTTGGTGATGACAATGTCACTTCTGGTGCTTCATCAGATATTCAAATGGCGACCCGTTTGGCCCGCGCTATGGTCACGCAATGGGGTCTATCAGACGTAATTGGCCCGATTGATTACGGCGACGATCAAGGACAAGTTTTCCTTGGCCAACAGCTTATGCAGTCATCTTCTGTTTCAGAAGAAACATCGCGCAAGATCGAAGAAGAAGTCCGTAAGCTTGTCCAAGGTGGCATGGATGATGCCCGCCGCATTATGACTGAGTACAATGATCAATGGACGGCGATTGCCGAAGCTTTGATTGAGTATGAAACGCTGACAGGTGACGAGATTCTGGCCCTCGTCAATGATGGTATACAGCCAAGCCGGCCTGATGATAGCGACGACACACCAGCGGGCAAAGCATCCGCCGTACCTGTCATCGGCAAGCGCCGTAAAGACACTGGCCTTGGCGGCGAACCAGAGCCTGCATAATGGCGATGACGCGTGAAACTTTGGAAGGCTTCTTAACCGAAGCCTTCCCAGAAGCTGAGATCATTCTCACTGATCTTGCCGGAGATAACGATCACTGGCAGGCGGAGATCATTTCCGAACAGTTTAAAGGCAAGACCCGCGTTGCGCAGCATCAAATGGTCTATGCTGCCCTCAAGGGCACGATGGGCGGAGAGCTGCACGCGTTAGCGCTGAAGACAAAAGCACCTAGCTAAGGCGAAGCAATAACGTGAAGTCACAAGACATTGGCCAACAGTACGATCAAATTGCAAGTTGGTGGAATGATCGGCACATCACCTCCAAATATGGCGTTGCCCAAGTCGAAAAAGCGCTCGCATTTGCGCAACCGTCTGGAAAAGCCCTAGATGTGGGCTGCGGTTCGGGTGGCCGGTTTATTAGGCTCCTGGAAGCGCGCGATTTCGACATCACTGGTTTGGATGCTTCATCGGAAATGATCCGCTTAGCGCAGACAAATCATCCTAGTAGCACCTTTGTTCAGGCCGATATCCGGAACTGGGAAACTGACACGCAGTTTGATTTCATTCTCGCATGGGATTGTTTGTTTCACCTTCCGTTGAACGACCAAAAATCCGTCTTATCCAAACTTTGCGGTATCCTTTCGGTTGACGGCGTAATGATTCATACATTCGGTGATGGAGTTGGTGAGCATACTGACACATGGCACGGGCAAGAGTTTGGCTATAGCTCCATCGGTATCGCACAGAATATCGATCTATTGCACGAAAATGGGCTGTCCATCTTGCACTTGGAGCTGGATCAATTCCCTGAAACACACGTGTTCGCAATTTCCAAAAAAGCGTAGCGTGGCTGGCAAAGGTAACCTGTACTCATCCGCTCTACGATGAGGCGGCAACTGCCAGATGTCACACCGACTACCCAATACTGAGTGTGAGTAATCGGTGATCAATCTTAAAGCGCCGGCCTCTCTAGGCCTTCTTTTTCTTACCGCGCAGGCGTGGCCAGATAAGTTTGAGCCAAATCCACAAGAACAAGGCGATAAGTAATATCCAAGGCAGACCAACGGCGAATGCCGTAATAACCGCTGCGATCGCGCCTGAGAGATTATAGAAGAAATCACCGAACGCTTCTCCAAGCGGGTTTTCGCGGCTGCCGCTAAAGGCGGGAACCTTGGTCTGATACCCAATATCGAGCGATGACATAGAGACCCGCAGGCGTAGCGTTTTCAACTGCGCTTCAATGCTCTCAATATCGCCTGTTACACGGGCAAGTTCACGTTCAATCTGTAGTAGTTCGCCAAGATTTCCGTCCCGGCGCTCTAACAAGTTCATCAAACGACCTTGAAGCGTTTTCTGTGCATCTAGCCGCGCACCCGTATCAACAATCTGGCGTGTCAGATCCTCAGAATTGGTTGAGCGTTGTGTAATCTCGCCGCCAGCTTTTGTGGCATCGCTTTCAACACTACCCACAAAGCTTTCAATCCAATCTGGCGTTGCCCGGATTGAGAGATTGCCAGAGGCATAGTCCTCATCCTGTGAATACACATTGGAATTAATCACAATACAGGTCGATGTGCCCGCCGCCCGGCAAGACGCCGTATGGCCGGCCATCATTGGCTCAACTTGGCCCTTCGGTAGGGTCATCCCAAGATTATAACGATAGGCGATGTATTGCTCTGTCGAGGGATCACCAACGGAAGGTTCCGATGGACCGCTTCCGCTCATTTCATCCATTTCCATTCGCGGCGCTGATGCCTTCATCGACATTGGCGGCGGCGGTGCAGGCGATGCCATAGTGGCCTCAGGCGCACTATCGTAACTACCGTTCGATCCGCCTCCACAGGCCGCCAAAGTCAGAGCCGCGAGGCCCAATACAACTATTCTCTTCATAACCGTCCCTCCGGTGATTTGACCCAAGTCTAATCCCGAACGCGGCAAGAAGGCGACCAAAAAGTGGTTTTCGCTTTAAGGACGAGGCCCAAAGCACGTGCGCCCAGTTTCCAAAACACGCCGCGCATGGTGGACGAAATCGACCAAAAGCGGACGTGTATCGCGTGGGTCGATAATCTCTTCAGCATAGAAAGCTTCGGCTGTCCTGAATGGCGACGCAATCGCATCAAACCGATCGTAAAGCGATTGCAGATAGGCTTCTTTATCCTCAGCTTCCAAAATCTCTTTGCGGTATGCCGCTTCAATTCCGCCAGCCATTGGCAGGCTGCCCCAGTCACCAGATGGCCAGCAATAGCGCCACTTGGCCTTTGATGGATTCATCATCGCGCTGCCTGCTAAGCCATACGCTTTACGGATCACGACAGCGCAAACAGGCACGGTGGCTTGATAGACGGCAGCCATGGCGCGAACGCCTTTACGCGTAACCCCGGCGGTTTCGTGCTTCACCCCGCATGCAAAACCCGGACAGTCGACAAAGTGAACGACAGGCAGATGGAAGGTCGAACACAGATCCATGTGCCGTGTGACCTTATCGCAAACGTCAGCCGTCCAAGCACCGTCCAGAAAGAACGGGTCCCCGGCCAAGACACCAACAGGATGACCGTCAATACGGGCAAAGCCACAAACAATGCCCCTACCCCACTGGCTACCGATTTCAAAAAATGAACCGGTATCAACAGCGGCCTCAACGATCTTACGAGGTTTATAAGGCGTTTTGCGATCTGTGGGCACGACGGAAATAAGGCTATCCTCACGCCGTTTTGGATCATCCGTCGCTTCGGTGATGGGCGGTAATTCGTGGACACTGCTGGGCAGGTAAGAGACGAATTTGCGGGCCGCCTCAAAAGCTTCCGCTTCTGTGTCGACAACATTATCGACCGTGCCGTTACGCGCCTGTATTTCCCAGCCGCCAAGTTCTTCTTTCGTTACATCTTCGCCCAACGCGCGCGTTACCGGTGGGCCAGCCACGAACACCTGGCTCAACTCTTTGACCATGACTGAGAAATGACTAGATGCCACACGGCCAGCCCCCATACCTGCGCATGGGCCAAGTGCGAGTGACACGAACGGGATTTCGCTCATACCTTGGACAATATATTCCCAACCGGGCGTTTCGGGAATGTAGGTCCGCGGGTCTTGCTCAAACATCTTGATCGAGCCGCCGCCGCCTGTGCCGTCAATCAGTTGCACGAGGGGCATGCGGTATTCTTTCGCCTGTTTGATTGACTGGATCAGCTTTCCGCGGATCGCTGCATCTGCTGCGCCGCCGCGCACTGTGAAGTCATCACCCAGAATAAAAGCCGGGCGACCGTTTAGCGTGGCGCGCCCCATCATGGAGTTTGACGGCATGAATGTCGCGATTTCATGGTCTTCGCCGTAAGTTGCCTTACCCGCGATTTTACCAATTTCATGGAAGCTGCCAGGGTCGGCTAGGAACGCCACCCGTTCCCTAACGGTTAGTTTCCCCCGACTGCGTTGACGCTCAACAGGTTCTTCGCCGCCCATATTTTCAGCAAGGCGCTCGCGTTTCCGCAATTCTTCGATAGATTTTTCCCAAGACATGGTTCTGTTTCCAGCCCTTCCCTAAGGTTGGGTCAAGCGAAATTCTCGATCTGATTTAGAAGAGGCTTTCCAGTTCCCGCAGTTTACGTAAGCGACACCCTTGCAACAGCTGCTCTGGCCTGCTTTATCAGCGCAGAAGCATTTATTTACAGGGAGGCTTCCTATGGATCTCGCAGAACTCACAGCAAAAGCAGCATCAGCCGTAACAGCAGGCGGCGACTTCACTAAGAAAGTTAAGTTCGACTTTGGTGATATTGGCAAACTTTTCATCGACGGCGCAGCAGGCAACGTTGATAACTCTGACAGCGAAGCTGACGCGACAGTTAAAGTTGACTGGGAAGACTTCCAGAAATTGGCTGCTGGTCAGATGGACCCAACAATGGCCTTCATGCAGGGCAAACTTAAAGTCCTGGGCGACATGTCAGTTGCAATGCAGCTGCAAGGCCTGATGAGCAAGTTCTCATAAGGCGATCGCCTTTTTGAATTGAATTAAGGCCTCATCCGGCGCGTATGCAGGGTGGGGCCTTTTTTTTAGAGTGAAAAACATGACCGACCAAAAGCCAGACCGTATCATTGATGTCCCGGGAAACCCACGTCCGGACGGGGCAAGGATTGTCTGGTTTGAAGGCGTCGGCGGGCGCAAACTTCGGGCATGCTTATCCCCAGCAACGGTTGAGACACCGCGCGGCACTTGCATTGTCTGTCCCGGACGAACTGAGTTTATTGAGAAATATTTTCAGGTCGCACGTGAGCTTCAGGCCAAGGGCTTTGCGGTTCTAATCATTGACTGGCCGGGACAAGGCTTGTCAGAGCGGCTTCTAGATGACCCCCAGAAAGGTCATATCGATCGTTTTGAGACCTTCATGGGCGCCCTCAGTAACGGGCTTGCGGCGTTTGAAGAATTACCGCGCCCTTACGTTTCGCTAGCTCATTCAATGGGCGGTGCAATTGCGATGGCGGCGATTGGGCAGAAACTTGTTGATGTTAAAGCGGCCGCCTTCTGTGCCCCGATGTGGGGATTACCGCTTGGGCGGACGCAACGCTACTTCATCTGGGCAATGCGGGTGATGGGACGTTCAAATGATTTTGCCATGAAGCCGGGCCCGCCGGAAAAATTTGAAGACAATATCGTCACACACGACGAGCCCTACTGGCAGTTGAACCGCGATCTAACAGATAAGGCCCCAGAACTTTCACTTGGTCCGGTAACCTGGGGCTGGCTTGGCGCTTCGCTGGATATTTTCAACAATATCAGCAAACCCAGCGTTTTGCAGAGCATTGATATTCCGGTTTTCATCGCTAGCGCTGCAGATGAAAAATTAGTCGACAACAAATCTCATGAACATGTGGCGGCGTATTTGCCGAACTGCGAGCACGTGACGATTGACAATGCGATGCACGAAATCCTGATGGAAAAACCAGATAAACGCGCAGAGTTTTGGGCCGGGTTCGATCGGATGCTTGAACGCGCTGGAATATAGGTAAAGCGCTGTGTCAGAGGATACAAAGCCCCGCATAAAGCAAACCGAGACGCTAGACCCTAAAGACTGGGCCGCATTCCACGCAGATGCTCACCGCATGCTCGACCTAGCCTTAGAGAAAATGATGACAGCCAGAGAGGGCCGTGTCTGGACCCCATTTCCTGATCCGCTCAAGTCGCGTCACTCTAAAGATTTATCTGGTGCCGGATTTGGGCCCGAAAAAACGCAAAGCCAAATTGAAGCGCTGTTACCGTATGGCGTTGGAAACACGCACCCGCGATTTTTTGGTTGGGTCCACGGATCGGGAACGCCGTCGAACCTGATCGCTGACATCGCCGCATCTGCAATGAACGCAAATTGCGGCGGACGCGACCACGCAGCGATTTATGTCGAGCGACAAGTTGTGGCGTGGTGCCGCGATATGTTTGACTTTCCTGAAACGTCTAGCGGACTGGTTGTTTCAGGTACGTCGATGGCTACGCTGATCGCGGTCAAAGCAGCGCGTGACAAGGTACAGGCCTTCTCCGCAAGGCAGACCGGCATGTCCGGAACCAAACTGGTTGGGTACACCTCTAGCGAGGCGCATAGCTGTATCGCCCGGACTTTTGACATTCTAGGGCTTGGGACAGATGCGCTGCGCAAGGTCGCGGTGAACGATGCCTTTCAAATGGATACAGATGCGCTTCAAACGGCCATCCAAGCTGATATGGATGCGGGGTTTCAACCCTTCCTAATTGCAGCGACCGTTGGAACGGTGAATGTCGGGTCGATTGACCCTCTTTTAGAAATTTCCAAGATTGCCACTAAACATGATTTATGGATGCACATCGATGGCGCCTTTGGCGCATGTGCGATCCTTGCGGACGGACAAAAAGCAAAGCTTGATGGTATTGAAGCTGCTGATTCTATAGCCTTTGATTTCCA
>JAQWGO010000143.1 GCA_029238175.1 Henriciella sp.
ATGCGGATAAAATTGATGACACAGATGGTGTTTTTGAGCGTTGCATTAACACGATCTTACGCCAAGTTTCGGACATTGGCCGAATGGTGCAAGAGTTCTCTGACTTTGCTCGAATGCCTAAACCAACGCCAGAGCCATTCAACCTTAGCGAATTGCTGCAGGACGTCACTTTCGCCCAGCGCGTTGTAAATCCAGATTACAAATACTTTTTGAATATCCCAAAAGACGATATTAATATGATGGGGGATGAACGATTGCTCGGTCAGGCCATCACAAACATCGTGAAGAATGCGAGTGAAGCGATTTCTGAACGACCTCAGAGTGACGAAGTGCAAGGCCAAATCAGTATCTCAGTCACCACTATGGAATCGGATGATGTCAGTCTAACGATCCAAGACAACGGACCCGGCTTCCCTGAAACTGTAAAAGATCGCCTGCTCGAACCTTACGTGACTGCCAAAGAAGGCGGTACAGGTTTGGGGCTTGCGATCGTAAACCGCGTTATCATGGACCATGGCGGCTCGATTCATCTATCTAGCCGGGAAGACGGTCAGTCGGGCGCATTGGTCAAAGTAACGTTGCCGAAACGGCTGGAAACCCCGCCCCCAGAAGAAATGCTGCCCGAGGAGTATTCAATATGAGTGCAGACATATTAGTCGTAGATGATGAGCCTGATATCCGCGAACTTATTGCGGGTGTTCTGGAGGATGAGGGGTATTCCGTCCGCACCGCGGCGACGTCCGAGAAGGCAATCGAAGAGGTGCGCGCACGCGCGCCAAGCCTCGTCGTTTTAGATGTCTGGCTGCAAGGCAGCGATATGGATGGATTGTCAGTATTGAAATATCTCAAAACGATCGATCCGCTTCTTCCGGTGATCGTTATCAGCGGCCATGGCAATGTAGAAACTGCGGTGGCAGCTATTCGTCGCGGCGCATATGATTTCATCGAAAAGCCGTTTAAAGCTGATCGACTAATCCATCTTGTTGAACGGGCAGTCGAGTCGGCAAATCTCAAGAAAGAGAACGAGGCGCTCAAAAACCGCGCGATCGATGTGTCCGAATGGGTTGGAAATAGCAGCGCCGCTCAAACGCTAAGGTCCTCGATTGAGAAAGTCGCGCCGACCAATTCTCGTGTTCTTGTTACGGGTGATGCTGGCGTAGGCAAGGAATTGTGCGCGAAGCTTATACACGAGGCCTCAAGACGAGCATCAGGGCCTTTCGTCGTCGTAAACGCAGCAAACATCTCTCCTGACCTAATGGAGCGAGAGCTTTTCGGTGAGGAAGATAATGCAGGCATGCCAGTTAAGATTGGCGTGTTTGAGCAAGCCCATAGTGGAACGCTATTGCTTGATGAGGTCGGTGAAATGCCGCTTGGGACGCAGAGCAAAATTTTGCGTGTTCTGACTGAGCAACGTTTCCAGCGTGTCGGTGGTCGTTCGGATGTAACGGTTGATGTGCGGGTCATGTCATCATCAACCCGAAGCCTTGATGATGAAATCGCCGCAGGTAGGTTTAGAAAAGATCTGTATTACCGCTTGAATGTTGTACCGATGGTCGTGCCCGCGATTGCAGAGCGTCGAAACGATATTCCAGCGCTCATTGAGTATTTTACCAGCCGAATTGCTGACAGCTCAGGGCTGAACCCGCGTGAGTTTTCTAAAGAAGCGCTAGCGGTTCTGCAGTCGATGGAGTGGCCCGGCAACGTACGTCAGCTTCGCAATATTGTGGAGCGCGTTCTGATTTTGTCACGCCAAAGTGGGCAGGCTCAAGTTAGCGTCGATGAGTTGCCGCTTGATAGGCTGTCAGGTGATGGAACTGACGGTGTAAGCGTTTCAGCGGATCTTGTTGGATTGTCGCTTAGGGATGCGCGTGAACAATTTGAGCGAGAGTATCTTACGCTTCAAATCACACGTTTTGACGGCAATATTTCACGAACTGCTGAGTTCATCGGAATGGAACGATCCGCTTTACATAGAAAGTTAAAGGCTCTTGGTGTAAACACATCCACTAGTCGACCGGATAATCGATAAATGCGCGTAATCATATGTGGTGCTGGACGTGTCGGGCAGGGCATCGCTCGTCACCTTGCTCAAGAGCACCATGACATAACCATGATTGATGAGGACGGCGATCTAATCGATAGCGTCCAGAACGACTATGATGTTCGCGGCGTTGTCGGACATGCCGCGCACCCGCAAGTTTTGCGCGCCGCTGGCGCTGAAGCATCTGATATGTTGATCGCTGTCACACATTTTGATGAAATCAACATGGTTATTTGCCAAGTTGCCGATACGCTGTTCTCAGTTCCGACGAAAATTGCGCGTATTCGGGCGCGGGCTTACCTTGATCCGGCCAATTCAGCACTTTTTTCGAAAACGGCTCTTCCGATAGATCTGATTATTTCACCAGAAATCGAAGTGGGCGAAGCAATTTTGAGACGCATCCGAAGCCCAAGCGCTGTATCGAGCATGTCGTTTGAAGATGGTGAGTTACAGCTTCTAGGGATGAAAGTGCGTGACGATTGTCCACTACTAGATACGTCGTTGGATCAAATTGCAGGCCTATTCCCGGATCTATTGGCTCGGGTGGTCGGGATTAAGCGACAACAGAAAATCTTTGCGCCGCGCGGCAACGACCAGTTGCGCCCCGATGATACCGCGTATGTGGCGGTTCGAAAGAAAGAAACACCGAGGCTCAACAAACTCTTCAATCGATCTGTTGAGGAGTTAAAACGCGTTGTTATCGTCGGTGGCGGGAATGTCGGCCTGTACGTCGCATCCATGTTGGAACGCGAGCCGAATATCCGCGTCCGAATTATCGAAGCGAGCTCTACAAAGGCCGACGAAGTCGTTTCCCAGCTAAAGCAGACGATTGTCATTCATGGCGATGGGTTGTCGCGTGATGTGCTTGAGGAAGCAGGTGCTGATCAGGCCGATATCGTTATTGCGGTAACAGACGACGACAAGACCAATATGTTGATTGGGAAGCTTGCTAAGCAAATGGGCGCTCGGCGCACCCATGCGTTGGTAAATGCCCACGAATTGGTTGCAATATCCCAGGACCTAGACATCGACGCGGTGCTCGACCCAAGAGCACTTAGTGTTTCTAAAGTGCTGACCAAGCTACGACGTGGCCGCATTCTGTCTGTTCAATCGCTAGAAGACGGCGTCGCCGAAATTGCGGTAGGTGTGACGCTAAAGTCGTCTCCTCTTATTGGTAAACCGGTAGATTATGCCGATATGCCCGACGGTGTTACAGCTGCAGCCATAGTGCGTGATGAGCAGATTATCTTTCCAGGTCCGGACGTGCGCATCGAAACAGATGATCGACTTTTGCTTTTCTATGAAACGACTGCAACACGTAAAGTTGAGCAGTTTTTCCGCGTAAGTGCCGACTTCTTCTAGGCGAAGGATGTAAAAGCTAAAGTGAACCATCTTGCTATCGTTCGATTGCTTTCAGGCATAGGGTTTGGGATAGCTTTGGCATATCTATTGAGTGCTGTTGTCGCCGGCATCGCGGCTGAATACGATGAAGCAATACTGTTTTTAGTTTGCGGGTCAGTCCTCGGTGCGCTCGGCGGTGTCATCCTTTTGTTGACGGATAGGCCTAGCCGTAAAACGCGGCCCCAAGACGCTCTAGCGGTCGCCATACTATTTTGGTGCTTGGCGCCTGTTGTGACCGCCATGCCGTTTGTACCTACCGTTGGTGATGGGGGCATTTTGTCCGCACTTTATGAAAGCGCCTCAAATTTAACGACAACCGGGCATAGTTTAGTGGACGCGAGAGTGTCGCCGTTATCGTCCGGTCTCTTGTTTTGGAGGGCGGTGCTTCATGTAATTGGCGCAACGGCGAGCGTATCAATTGCTGTGACCGTGTTTTCTGCCCTCAATTTGGGTGGACCAGGGGTGCATCGAAGCCGCTTCTTCACCGAGCCAGAGAGTAGTTTTTTTGATAAAGTACCGCAGGTCATCCGATTATCATTTGTAGCAATACTAGTTTCTACCACATTACTTGGTGGCTTGCTCTTAGCGTTTGGTGTAGCTCCGCGTGACGCCTTAGCTGGAGCGGTAAGTGCCATTACGACCGGAATGGTAGATCCGGCGTCGAGCATGGTTGCGCCTCAACAGGGAGGGGTGCACGCTACGCTACTTTGGCTCGGCCTCGTTGTCGGAACGTTTGGACTGCTTGTGCTTGAAAATATGGGTGCTCAGGGTCGAAAGAACATAGTCCAAGATCCCGAACTGATCGCATGGGCCGGAACGATAATACTTGTTAGCGTACTTGCTATTTTTGCAGGCCTTCCAGCTCTGCAATCATTGGGATGGGCAACATCATCTGTGGCGACCAGTGGTCTTGCATTGTCCGATCCAGCTCAATTCAACCGCTTGCCAGTCGTGCTTGTCCTATTTCCGGTCCTCATTGGAGGAGCGGCTCTTTCGGCGGCTGGCGGCGTAAAACTGGCCCGATTGATCGTTTTGTCCCGGCGCGTCGCGCTCGAGTTTGTGCAGCTTGGGTATCGGGGAAGCGTCCAGACGTTTTCATTTAGGGGGCGAAAACAGTCAGAGCGCACGGTTATGGGTGTGTGGGTCTATTTGGTTGGCTACATTGTTGCGTGTACGGTTGGGGTGCTTCTGTTCAGTATGACTGGATTGGCTTTTGAAGATGCGATCAGGGCATCTGTAGGAACACTATCGAACGCCGGCCACATCATTAACGGCATGGGGGCAAACCTTGACCCAATGGCGCAATTTTGTGCAGTGTTTGGTATGATATTGGGGCGGCTAGAGGTGATAGCGTTAATACCTGCGCTAAATCCGAGTTTTTGGCAAAGATAAACGCCATAGCTGTTGCCATTGGCGTTCAATCGCTTTAGCCGCACAAGTATTCAAAAAGGACAGGACACATGTCTTCAGATAAAAAGCAAAACCTCCAAGACACTTTCTTAAACGCAGTTCGCAAATCCAAAACACCTCTTACGATATTTCTCGTGAACGGTGTGAAGTTGCAGGGCGTCGTGACTTGGTTCGATAATTTCTGTCTATTGTTACGCGGAGATGGACGACCGCCTCAGCTTGTTTACAAGCACGCGATCTCAACAATCGCACCGGGTGCGCCTGTTCAGCTCTTCGACGAAGAAGATAGCTAAGCAATTTGCCACAATCCTTTGTAGACCGTGAGCAACCGCCTGAAAAAGCAGGCGTCATTGTTCCATGGACTCAATATGGCAATCGGCCTGGTGATAACCGTATGCAGGAAACCCAAGGTCTCGTTGAGGCCTTGGGCTGCGAACTTGCATTCATACGATCAGACAATGTTCGTAAGCCTACAGCAGGGTATTTGCTGTCAGGCGGCTTGCTCGAGCGGTTAGAAGAAGATGTTCAGTCGAATGGCTGTAGCATCGTTGTAATCGATTCAGCTCTTACCCCCGTTCAGCAGCGTAATCTTGAGAAGCGTCTTGGCGTAAAGGTCATTGATCGGACAGGCCTCATCCTCGAAATTTTCGGTTTGCGAGCCCTGACCAATGAGGGTCGTTTGCAGGTCGAACTCGCGCGGTTGCTTTATGAGCGTTCCAGACTTGTCCGAACGTGGACACACTTAGAACGTCAACGCGGGGGTAGCGGCTTTCTTGGCGGTCCCGGTGAAACACAGCTTGAGGCCGATAAGCGTATGCTTGATCGCGCATTGGCGCGGCTCAAGAGCGATCTTGAGGATGTGCGCAAAACCCGGCGGGTTCAACGTGAAGGACGCAAACGTAGAGACACGCCTGTCGTCGCCCTCGTCGGATATACCAACGCGGGCAAGTCGAGCCTATTTAATCGACTTACGGGCGCCGATGTTATGGCGAAGGATATGCCCTTCGCAACATTGGACACGACAATTCGCAAGCTTGCTTTGCCTAAGCTGGGCGAAGTGAACCTGGTAGATACAGTTGGCTTTATCTCTGACCTACCCACGCACTTGGTCGATAGCTTTCGTGCGACACTTGAAGAGGCTCTAGAAGCAGATTTGCTTATTCATGTGCGTGATCGCTCAAGCGAAGTCGATGAGCAACAAAAACAGGATGTTCTAAAGGTCTTAGATCGGCTCGCGGAACTCGCTGGAGCTGAATTGCCCCCAATAATTGAGGCGTGGAACAAGTTCGATCTTCTGAGCGATGAGGCGCAGGCGCTTCTTGTGCATGATGCAGGGCGTTCTAGCGGTCCACCTGCTGTTCCAGTATCAGCGATCACGGGGCAGGGTATTGATGATGTATCAGCGCTAATCGAGCATAATCTTCAAGGCCGCCGCGCGCGGTTGAGGGCGAATCTATCAAATCGTGATGGAGCATTACGCGCCTGGTTGCATGAGAATGCATTGGTAGAAGAAGAGCATTTCCAAGATAATGGTGATGCTGTCCTTATCGTGATTATCGAAGAGACTGATTGGGGGCGCTTAGTTTCTCAGTTTCCCGGCGCATCTGAAACGCAGTTTCAAAAACTATGATCCCAAATTAGGAAAACACTATGACGAAAGATATTCTCTTCCTTCTTCCTCCGGGTTTTTACGATAATGGACGACGTGAATTTTGTCCCGAGTGCGCTGAAATGTGGGGCGTATTGTCTTATTATCCCGCGATAAAGGAAGCTCTCGATATCCGTTACGTCGGAATTGATCACCCTCGGGGGGCGATCTGTGCGCTTTTAGGTGAAGGCAACTGGAACGCGCCAACGCTCGTGCTCGCGGCAGGAAAACGACTAGGGCCTGAAGTTCCCGTTAAGACGACAGCTGGACGTGAATACATTGGAAGCGCGCGAGGGATAGCACAGTATTTCGCCGAAAATTACGGCACGCCCGTGCCACGAGGAAGCTAATCAAACCATTAACCGCCATCCACACCTTGCAACGCGGGGCGAATGGACAAATATGGTTGGCTCTGCCAGACCATGGCAAATACCGATATTCCGCTTGAAGGTAATTTTATGTTCGATCCGCTGCGCCCTACCGACGTGAACCTTGTCCCAACTGTTATTGAGCAGACTAGCCGCGGGGAGCGCGCGTTCGATATTTTCTCGCGCCTTCTAAAAGAGCGAATTATCTTCATCACAGGCCCGATTGATGATGGAACAGCTGCACTCGTGTCTGCTCAGCTACTTTTCCTTGAGTCTGAGAACCCGAAAAAAGACATTGCTATGTATATCAACAGCCCAGGTGGTTATGTCACCGCAGGCTTGGCGATTTACGACACGATGCAATACATCCGCTGCCCAATCACCACTGTTTGTATAGGCCAAGCCGCGAGCATGGGATCACTTCTTCTTGCCGCGGGTGAGCCGGGTAACCGCATAGCTCTACCGAATGCCCGTGTGATGGTGCACCAGCCATCCGGTGGATATCGCGGCGTTGCGACAGATATTGAGCGTCATGCGACTGAAATTCTCGATCTGAAGAAGCGCTTGAATAATATTTACGTGAAGCACACTGGGCAGAAATACGATGCCATCGAAGCCAAGTTGGACCGCGATACATTTATGACGGCCGAAGAGGCTAGAGATTTTGGTATTATCGACCAGGTTTATGAGCGCCGGACCGAAGGTGCGGACGATTAGTCAGGCCACGTCACAGACTGAATGCGAGCTAAGACTTGCGCCTGTCACTGATGGTCCTAAAGTTGAAAACGAATTTGGGATTCTGTCCCATGTAAATCGCGTGTTAATTCCTACGCGTCATTGAGGTTGCCTATGGCAAAGCAAAACGGTTCCAGCGATTCTAAGAATACGCTCTATTGCTCCTTCTGTGGCAAAAGCCAGCATGAGGTAAAGAAGCTCATTGCGGGCCCAACTGTCTTCATCTGCGATGAATGCGTTGAGCTTTGCATGGACATTATCCGCGAAGAGAACAAAACGTCTGGCTTCAAAGCCAAAGAGGGTGTTCCGTCTCCGCAAGAGATTTGCGACGTTCTGGATGATTACGTGATCGGGCAACCGTACGCTAAGCGCATTCTGTCTGTTGCTGTGCATAACCACTACAAGCGTTTGGCGAACCCAGCGACGTCGGATGGTGTTGAGCTATCGAAATCAAACATTATGCTCATCGGACCAACCGGTTGCGGCAAGACTTTGCTAGCCCAGACTTTGGCCCGCGTATTGGACGTTCCGTTTACAATGGCTGATGCAACCACGCTTACCGAAGCGGGTTATGTGGGTGAAGATGTTGAAAATATTGTTCTGAAATTGCTTCAAGCGTCAGATTATAATGTTGAGCGCGCTCAGCGCGGTATCGTTTATATTGATGAGATCGATAAGATTTCTCGCAAGTC
>JAQWGO010000149.1 GCA_029238175.1 Henriciella sp.
GGCTGGTTCTGGCGCAACCGGTCCGACGAGACCGTGACGATGACCCTTCGAGTCCGCGGTGGCTATTCCGAGATTAAGAGGGTTATTTGATCCGCAACGCGATCATTAGGAGACATTAGCTCAGAGGCTTAAGTCGCCCAAAGTAAGACACTGGCCTAATGTCCGCTCCCGGCGTCAAAGCAGATATCAATTCTGGTACTTTCAGTCAAAAGAACTTCCGCCACCAACGTTGCCGCTGGGGTGAGTTCATAGGCTCTTGAAGACCATTGGCCCGAAGCTCTGCTATTACTTCTTCTGCATCATCGAGAATCCAATCTCTGGAACCAGGCATGATTTTTCCAAAGTCGATGTTTCCTGTACACTGAATAAAGATATACGGTAGCGAGGCGGCGTAGTTCGCCGACTCGATTTTTCTGCGAATTGATATTGCAATATCCCAAAGCGCGTCGAGTTCTGTTGGAGTGTAACTTGATGTGCGCTCCATGTTTATGAGGCATTCAACGTCATTGCATAATTGCTCGACAGTATAGTCCATGCCATTCGTTATCGAACATCAGCGTTATCGTAAATTGCAATATCCGCTTCTGACCCAATGCAGACATGCGGAGCGTCCTAATTTGGGCGTTTTAAGCCGCTCGACCTAGCTCTAATTTATGTCGTTTTTTGAGTGTACGAGTTGCGACATGGCAAGGAATCAACTCGTCCAGTTCATTGCGGTATTCATCGTTTCGCTCACCGTTTCTGCGTGCGACGGCTTAAGGCAATATAGTCAGTACGAAGACATAAACGCCGTGCGCGCAGATGGTGCGTTCGAACGTGGCTGGTTCCCGGATTGGATGCCAAACAGCGCAGTTGATATCCATGAATTTCATGACTTGGATACTAACCAACAAGCAATCAGTTTTCGGCTTAAACCCAACCGCGTATTCGTTTGGCCAGAGAGATGTACCCCGAGCAAGAGCCCGATTAAGCCGCGTTTCAAAACAAAACTGTTTCCGAATCGCGTGTACGACCTGCCTAATGTCCAGAACTGTCGAGACTATTATGCCGTTCAGGATTCAGATGGGATCGTTCATATGTGGTCGCCGTTTTGAAGCAAAAGCGGACATAAGAATCCCACGACGATTGGAGCAAACAGTTCAGACGCGCTGCCCCCAATTTCAAACATCATTGGCGTGGGAAATCGTTTAACTCAATGCCCCCAGGTAAGCGTAAAAGGCTCTGCCCATAGAACTGTCTGGAATAATCTCCAGCTCCACACCATCGTATCGAATGGAAGCAATGACCGCGTCACCATCCATATTCCAGATTTCGAAACTCAATTTGGAAACATCGAACGCACCTTCGGTCGAAATATAGACGTCCGTTTGCGCACCTTTTTCGATGCTTTTGCCGACGAATACGGGAGCCGTAGAGGCTTCAACATCCCTATCAACTTCGAAATCTTTCGTTACCTCGAAAAAACCTTCCGGCATCTGATGCATGAGGTCATCGATGTCGAACTGTTCCGAGTATCCCCCCGGCAAAGGCGCATAGCCCGAACGCTCATCGTCATTTGGCACCACTTCATCGACGTGAATCACGTTGCCGTCAAAGACGGCATTATTCATGTGAGCGATATTGTCTATCGCATACCAGCCCTCACAATCGCGACCATCCAGATGTGGTGAGGGGGAATTTTTATCAAACTCATCCGGATCTCCCAGATTGAACACATGGCTCTCAAAATCGTCCCGGCCCTTCCAATACTCGAAAAAAGCCGGGCTCACATGTCCGATCACAAATTCACCGCACAGGCGTTGAACCGAGATATGGAAATGCCGTGCGCCCGAGATCGAATGCGTTGCCGGAGTTTCTTCTCCGGAAACAGGCTGCTCGTCTTCTCCGCCGCCTAGGGTTTCGTCTCCTTTGACTTCCAGGAGTGCCGTGCCAAGCGCGAGTATTCGCTCGCGAGTATCGCCCTCTTCAGCCTCCCATCGTGAGAACAATTCGATGCCCTGATCGTAGAGATAGTGATAGATCGCCCAGAACACATCTGTGCCCGCGCGCGCGCCGATGCGCCAATTGTCACCATCAACACCTGAATCTTGATCAGGATCGTAGTTGTTGTTCATCCAGTGATCCCAGAAGGTGCGATAGAGGACTTCATTTTCATTCAAGAGATCAACGACTTCGTGGCCAGACCCTTTGCCCTGACCATCCTCCTCCAGGTATTCCTGTTCGGTCACACGCCAATGGAACAGCTCCCCGTCAATATCCAGCTTCCATGAGGTGGCGAAAGCGTTCACGAACCGACCCTCGGTCCAATTTAGCGACTGCCAGTCGTCGAACTTCATTTTCACGACATTCCGTCCATCGCTGTTGGCGCTTTCATCGCCGCCGTCGAGATTGTCTACGTGATCAGAAGGAGCCGGCGTGTTGTTAAACGCCCGCAATGTTGCGGCGATTTTTGACTCGGAAGGGGCGACCTCAAGCGCGCTGTTTAGGACGCCGAGGGCGTCTTCTTCGCGGTCCAGCTTGTACAGACAGGCCGCAAGATTGTTGGTCGACATCACCCAATCGTCGCCCGCATTTTCATAGGTTTGCCATGTAAGGGCAGCTTCGAAGGCAGCGGCAGCGTCATCAAAGCGCTCCAGGCCGACAAGCGCGTTGCCCTTGAGTCCTTGAGCCCATGCTTCTTTCACGGGCATGCGGGCCGATGCGTATCCGCCAATCGCGCCGTTGCAATATTCGATTGCAGTCACGAATGCTGCGGCGTCTCCGGTCATGGTGCCGAGATCTATGTGCGCCGAGGCGAGCGAGGCTTCAGCCCATGACCAATCGCGCGGAAAGTCTTCTCGTTGATAAACTGATTGTGCGGCCTGATAATGGTCGATTGCGGTTTGCAAATGCCCAGGATCATCTTTCAGACGGGCTAAACGGGTCAGCGCGTTTGCCAAGTTGGTTTGGGACATCGCCCACAAAAGTGGTGCATCGCCTTTCTTCCGGGCGGTAAGCGCTTGCGCATGCGCTTCAAGCGACGCTTCCAAATGTGCGGCGTCTGATGTCCAAGCGCCAAGGTCTGCGAGGGCATTCCCCAAATTGTTCTGCGCCATGGACCAGGTTTCTGTGTCGTCTTCACCTGAAAGAGACGATAAAGCAGATCGATATGCCCCTATCGCGTCCTTGATGAGGGTGTCATCTGCGTCGATTTCAGCAAGGTCGGCCAACGTCGCGCCGAGATTGGTGTTCAACAGGGCGATCTGAGTCTTATGCAGCTCGGGGTCTGAGATCTGTAACACTAGTTTGTACTGCTCGACAGAGCGCTCCAAGTCGGCACGCTCGCCAGTCATCATAGCCAGATCGGCCAGCACATTCGCTTTAACGGTCATCGTTCTGAGACGAGACGTGCTCGACACGTCAGGTGCGTCATCTGACAACAGCAACTCATAGATTTCGGAGGCTTCCTTAAGACGCTCTGGGTCGCCAATTTGCTGCCCCAGCTGGACCAGTGTGTTGCCGAGATTGTGCGCCGCGGCTCGCCATTTTTTGAACTCCGTTTCTCGATCAAATCCGTTGCGCAACAGAGATCGATACCCATCAGCCGCGGCATAAAGCGCGCTGGCGCCGCCTCTTTGGGTTCCATAATCGAGGAGCGCATCAGACGCGGCAAACCGTGTTTCCGGTGCGATTGGCAAGTGTTCTGACTGTCTGGGTTCGGCGATGGATTCCAGCATATCTCGCGCATTACCCCGGCCGCGCAGTGCGAAGTCCCGCAGATTTACGACGGCCTCGCTTTGCTTGTCTTTGTCGGATTGACGCAAGGCTTCTGCGGCGGCTCGGAGGTCTGCGCCTTCAGCGCGCCGTTTCGCAATATCAAACAAACGTTTAAGCGCCGCGAGCACGAGCAGATTTAGGGAAAGCCGATATCCCATGATCGTCGCCTTGGCCCAGGTTGAAGGATCGGCAGGTGCGCCAATTTTTTCAAACCCAATGCGGTCTGCGTAGAGATCATAATAGTCCACGAGCGAGCCCGCTTTAATCGTTTCAATCAACGTATAGATTAAAAAGGTGAAGGGGCCTGCATCTTGGTCGAGCGTAAACCCGATCCCGTGTTCCTGAAGTTGTGCAAAGGCGACAGGCGTAAAGACGAAAAGAAAGGCGACGGCCACCAAAACTTCGGTTCCCAAAGTGCCGTCGATTTTGATGTCCTTTCGCTCGAATGGAATGCTCGCAATCGCCTCATCCTCATCGCGAGACCAATGACGGAACACGACGAAAATGGAGAACACGCCAAATCCGACAAACGCCATTCCATATGGCCAAGACAAAAAAACACTCGCCACAACAAGCCCCAGGAAATAAAGCAGCAAGATCGGAATCCGGACATACTTTTTGCGGAACCGGGTTCCAGTGATCCAAGAAAATCCGTGAACAAGTGTCCTATCCAGCCGGCGCGCACCCGAAATGACGCGCTCAAATATACCGCCGCGAGAATTCGCGTTTTTATCCCGTTTCAACGCTGAAAACAGCCCGTAGATGAGCGCTAACACGCCGATGAGTGCGAGAGACGAAAGCGCTGAGGTCAGCGGTGTGGGACTAGATAAATCGATCATCCAAACTCAATTCAACACGGTGAAAACAAATGCAATAATTTATCTCTGCTGCGCACAAGGCGATTTCGCTCGCGATTGTTCGATCCAGGTCCTGTATCGGATGGCCCAAACGCGCTTGGATCTGCACTCAGCTTATGTCCGGTTTTAGGAAAAGAATGACCAAGAACGGTCAGCTTGTACTCGACATGAGGCGGAATCGTTTTCTTGTCGTCTCGCTGGACAATGTTCAGTGCAGTGAGTTCCTGTAATGTTTGCGTCAGCATCTTTTGAGAGATGCCTTCAACCGTTCGCAACAGCTCACCGTTTCGAAGCGACCCGCGGCCCAGCGCGTTCACAATAAGTATCGACCATTTGCTCGTCAGGGACGCCAGATACCGCCTTGATGAGCATTGGGAAGACATGACGTCAGGTTTCATAGGGCGGACCTCCAACTTCTGGGTAGGCACCAAAAAGTGCGTACTATACTTTTGGTGTTTTGGCTCCTAAAAGTGGCTCCGTCCAGCAGTATTCGGAGGGGTCGATGGAGATACTAAACATAGCTGGCGCCATCATCACCGTGCTGATGGGGTGCCTGGGCCTGTTTTTCCCCAACGCGCAGCAGCGTTCACAGGCTTAACAGCTGTGACGGCTCCTGGGCGATCTGAGTTCAGGTCAACGTTTGGCGGACTTTTCCTATTCGCGGGAAGTATTCCGCTCGTGACGATGTTACCCGCAACATTCCTAGTTGTGGGTCTGAGTTGGGCCGGCGCCGCACTAGGGCGGATTGTTTCAGTATTTGCAGACAACGCGAACGTTCCAAAAAACTGGATCGCTGTCTTGTTCGAAACGGCACCGTCAATATGATCAGGAATAACAGCCGCGCCCATATGCCAAAGTTGCATAAACACGGTGCCATCTTTTTCATGGACAGCATCTGCAACACGCTTCCAACCTGCCTGATGATGATCAGTGTAAAGGCCCGGCGCGCCTGGCCAACCATTACCGCGCGCGTTTATGGCAACTGCTTCTGTGATGATAAGGCCCGCTTCTGCGCGTTGGGCATAATATTCAGCGACATAAGGTTCAGGTGCGCCCTGTGCATCGGATCTGCCGCGCGTCATGGGCGCCATGAATACGCGGTTCTTTAGTTTAAACGCACCAAGGGCGATCGGATCAAACAACGAAATTGGCATTACAGCCTCCATTTATGAATTAACGTCATGGGGCATATTGGTTTTACGAATTTCTATATTAGATGGTTCGAATGCAAGACTTTATTACTTAGGAGAAACAATGAACCACAATGGGGTATCTGAATTTCTGGCCGTGGCGCAGTTCGGGTCTTTCACAAAGGCGGCCCGCGCGCTGGACGTATCGATACCGCATGTGAGCCGACAAGTTCGGAGACTAGAAAACAGGCTCGGCGTAACATTGTTTCAGCGCAGCACCCGATCTGTACAGCTTACCCCTATTGGTGAGCGGTTGCGTAAAGACCTGGACATCGTCGCCTCACAACTGGACCTTGCTCTAAACACGGCCCGTGCGTCAGACACGGCGCTTGCGGGGCGGATACGGATCGCATCTATGTCTGGGTCGTTCGCGGATGATGTCTTGTCACCTGCGATCGCTAGCTTTGCCAAACGACATCCAGATGTCGAGCTTGATGTGGACTTCAGCCCGCGCCGCGTAGATCTTATTCATGATGGTTACGATCTCGCCATACGGGCTGGCGCTGAAGAACCCAATGGCCTGATTGCGCGGCGCTTGACCGACCGACGCAGAATAGCGGCTGCGAGCCCGGATTACTTAAGTTGCTTTGGTACACCGCAAGTGCCTGCCGACCTTAGGGATCATGAGTGTATTCGTACGGTTTCGAATGCATGGAGCTTTGTTGAGAATGGCAGGCGCCGCGAGATATCCGTGAGTGGCCGCCTGCGGTTCAATGCGGGCGCTGCTATCCGGGCCGCATGTGAAGCAGGCTTGGGCATCGCGTATATGGCTGAGGAGGGGTTTGGAGATGCAATCGCATCGCAGACACTTATCCCAGTCTTGGAGCCCTATTGGAGAGAAAGCTTAACTATCTTCGCCGTGTACCCCAAATCAGACTATGTTCCCGATCGGTTAGAGCAATTTGTATCCCATCTGACACAGGCGTCTAAAGATGCACGTAATGACCCACTTTAGATTGTGTTTGCCTAGACCGGTCTATCAACACTTAGGTAAGTGCTTTCCGTTTTCAGCGTCGTTCCTCGCCGGATGATTTCATGGGGCATAACAATCGTTTTGAAGGGCGGTTGGCCTGCATCAGCATTGAGTACGGTTTCAACAGCGGTTTTAGCCATTTTTGCGACCGGCTGACGAACTGTCGAAAGCGCGGGCCAAATAGTCGTTGCTATGGGAGAGTCGTCAAAGCCTGCAATAGCAAGTTCTGTAGGTACGGCGACACCGTGGCGCGCCGCGGACGCCAAAGCACCCGCAGCCATATCATCATTGCTTGCAAACACTGCTGTCGGCCTCGAGGGCAGCGCCATCAACTGTGAAGTCGCTTGCTCACCGGATCGATAAGTGAAGAGACCATCTCGTATCAAGTAATCATCGATCGGAAGGCCAGCCTCCGTGAGTGCCAAAAAGTATCCTTGCAGTCGACGTTCACTCACCGATTGGTTTGGGTTACCTTTTATGAACCCAATGCGTGTGTGACCTTCTGAAATGAGCGCATTGGTCATCTCAAAAGCTGCTCGATGATCATCAATACGGATTTCGTTTGCGCGCCCTGGTATGGTGGCACTGGATAAAAACACCGCTGGAAAGTTATGCTTTGCGACGAGTTGACGAATGCCTGCTAGGTCGCTCATCGGTGGTGGAACGATTATCGCATCCCAATCACTCTCAAAGTGGTTTTCTAGAGATTCAAGATTAATCGCAGGGTCAGTGCGCTCAACAACGAGATGCACACCTGCTTCGCTAGCTGCCTCAAGCGCTCCGAGTAACAATTCTCCAAGGTAAGCTGAGGATGGATTTCCATAAAGCAGGCAAATGCGCCTGACAGTGCTGCCCTTCAGGGCCCTAGCAGCCACGTTTGGTGCATAGTTCAGCTCGGCGATCGCGTTTTCAACTTTTATCCGTGTCGAAGGTTTCACCTTAGGGTCGCTGTTCACAACACGAGAGATGGTCATGGGGGAGACGCCGGCTTTTTTTGCGACGTCTACAATGGTGACTTTACCGGATTTGTTGCGTTGGTTCATGGGAGTCCTTGGTTCAAAATTACCATAGGGTCTTGTCGACTTTAAACAAGAATGTTAACGTTAACATTATTCCCTGGTTAGCACCATAGGAGGGCGCGTTGTTTCTTGGGATCGATATCGGCACATCTGCAGTCAAGACGGTTCTGATCAACGATCGGGGTATATCTGTTGCGACTGCTAGTGCGCCGCTTAGCGTATCTCGCCCTGAGGCGACTTGGTCTGAGCAGGACCCCAGCCAATGGTGGTCGGCAACGAACGCAGCCGTTCTAACGCTGGATGCTGCGCTACGAAGCAAAGTGCAGGCGATCGGACTGTCCGGGCAAATGCATGGCGCAACGGTGCTTGGAAAAGATCACCTTCCGCTTCGTCCAGCTATTCTGTGGAATGATGGTCGCAGTGTCGCTGAGTGCGATGCGTTGCAGCGCGCTCAACCTGACTTCATCACCTATGGCGCAAACCTCGTGATGCCGGGATTTACAGCGCCTAAGCTTGCTTGGCTGCAGCGCCATGAGCCGAGTGTTTTTGCAAGCACTGAGATGGTTTTGCTGCCCAAGGATTATGTTCGGTTTTTGATGACGGGTGAGTTTGCTTCGGATGTTTCCGACAGTGCTGGGACGCTTTGGATGAATGTCCCAGAGCGAAAATGGCACGCCCCTTTGTTGGAGGCTTGCGGATTGGATGAGGCCCAAATGCCGAGCCTGCATGAGGGGCATGATGTAACCGGCCAGCTGCGCGGCGAGGTTGCGAACGTGTGGGGCATGGCATCTGTTCCCGTTATGGCTGGCGGCGGCGACAATGCGGCTGGGGCTGTAGGTGCGGGCGTCATCGATGACGGCGAGACATTGATGTCTCTTGGCACGTCAGGTGTGATATTTTCTGCATGTGACAGTTTCCGGTCAAAACCGGCTTCTGCAGTACACTCTTTTTGTCATGCCGTGCCGGATCGATGGCATTTGATGTCGGTCATGTTGAGCGCAGCAAGCTGTTTGGAGTGGGCGCGTAAGGCGACAAATACGAAGAGCGTTGCTGATCTCATTCAGCTCGCCGCGTCAGCAGACAGTCGCAGCGATGAAGTGTTCCTGCCTTACCTTTCTGGCGAGCGTACACCGCATAATGATGCTGGCGCCAAAGGCGTTCTGTTTGGCGTGACGCACGATACCGGACCAGAGAATATTGCAAATGCAGTTCTTGAGGGCGTCGCCTTCGGGATGGCGGATGGTTTCGACGCGCTGCTTTCAGCGGGCGCTGAAATTGAGACGCTTTCGGTGATTGGCGGCGGTGCCCAATCTCCATATTGGGGAAAAATTCTGGCATCTGTGCTGGATCGCCCGTTAATCTATCGTGAGAGTGCCACAGTTGGTCCAGCATTCGGCGCCGCTCGCTTGGCGAAATTTGGCATTGAAGGCGGGGACGTCTCCGATAGCTTTGCGCCGCCGGATATTCTTTCAGTTGTTGAGCCTGAGTTCGATATCTCAGCTATTCTGGCACCTAAACGTGCCCGTTTTTCCAAGCTGTACCAAACCCTAAAACCTACTTTTGCAGAGACCTGATATGTCAAACACACACGCGCCATTTTTTCCGGATGTTGATCGCATCAGCTATGAAGGTCCATCATCTGACAATCCTCTCGCCTATCAGCATTATGCAAAAGACCAAATTGTCCTTGGTAAGCGGATGGAAGACCATCTTCGAATGGCGGTCTGCTATTGGCACACCTACTGTTGGGATGGGTTCGATATTTTTGGAGCAGGCACATTTGGCCGCCCGTGGCATAATCCGCAGAATGATCGCTCCGCTGCTGATCTAAAGATGGCAGCCGCTTTTGAATTTTTGACGAAGCTGGACCTACCTTTCTACTGTTTTCACGATGTGGATGTGGTTGAAGCGTCAGAGTCGCCAGAGGCATTGTCCAGCAATCTTGAGCGTGCGACCGAGAATCTCGGAGCTTATCAGGAGCAAACTGGAAAGCGCCTGCTTTGGGGGACTGCGAACCTGTTCAGTCACCCTCGCTATGCAGCCGGAGGACTGACCAATCCCGACCCAGAGGTTACCGCCTGCGCCATTCGCCAGATTAGAGATTGTTTGAACGCGACCCACCGTCTGGGCGGCGAAAACTATGTCCTTTGGGGTGGCCGCGAAGGTTACGATACTTTGCTCAACACAGACCTGACCCGTGAGTTGGAGAATTTTGGGCGCTTCCTCAGCATGGTTGTCGAGCACAAGCATAAGATTGGCTTCAAAGGCAAAATCCTGATTGAGCCCAAGCCGCATGAGCCAATGTATCACCAATATGATTTCGATACGGCGACGATTTACGGATTTCTCAGTCGGTTTGACTTGCTGGGCGAGGTCCATGTCAACATCGAGCCTAATCACTCAACCCTATCAGGTCATAGTTTCGCGCATGAAATCGCGACGGCCGTGTCACTCGGCATGATGGGGTCGATTGATATAAATTGTGGGAATTACCAGAACGGCTGGGACACCGATCAATTCAATTTAGATGTTCGGGACATCACATTGGCGCTGGTTGAGCTGCTTCCGTCAGGCGGTCTTGATACGGGTGGTTTCAATTTTGACGCCAAGGTTCGCCGTCAGAGTAGTGACCTACATGATTTGTTCTATGGCCATATTGGCGGCGTTGATGCGCTTGCGCGGGCTCTGCTGAGTGCGGCTGACTTGATCGAACGCGCAAACCTAAAAGACAACAAAGACAAGCGTTATGCCGGATGGGAAGGCGACTTAGGCAAGACGATGCTTTCTGCCTCTTCGTCACTCGACAGTATAGCGAACCAAGCTTCGGCGCAGAAGCTTGATGGCCGACATACATCTGGGCGCCAAGAATACCTCGAAAACATGATCAATCGCAGCCTCGTATAAGGAGGGAATTACCGATGCTTTCACGCACTTTCACTATCGCCGCCACGGCTATCGCAGCAATTGCTCTAGCGTCATGCAGTGGCAATGCAGCCCCCAACACTGACGTGTCAAAAGACCCAGAGATTGCAGCAATTATTGCGGATATGACGCTTGATGAAAAGCTGGCTCAACTGTCTTGCATCTGGTTCGATAAGGCTAAAGTGCTGGACGATAATGGTGATTTTTCCCCAGCCCTCATGAAGCAGTATTTTCCGCATGGCGTGGGCTGTTTCGCGCGTCCGCAGGATACGATCGGCATGGAAGGTGATGACGAACGTAAAGATGTGAATGATTCCACCGTGGTTCGCCGCATGTCTGCAAGAACGCCAAGCCAGACTGTGGAACTTACAAATGCCGTCCAGAAATGGATGATTGAAGAGACGCGCCTCGGTATCCCGACACTGTTCCACGAAGAGGGGCTTCATGGCTTCCAAGGGCGATATGCAACGTCTTTTCCGCAATCGATCGCACTCGCAAGTACGTTTGATCCAGAGTTGATCGAGAATGTTTATGCGATCACTGCGCGCGAAATTCGGGTGCGAGGTGTGCATCACGTGCTTTCGCCAGTTGTTGATGTCGCGCTTGACCCAAGGTGGGGCCGCATCGAGGAGACATTTGGTGAGGATCCGTATTTGGTTAGCCGAATGGGGGTTGCGGCGATCCGTGGCTTTCAGGGTGAAGGCGAGACCATTCCAGACGGTAAAGTCTTAACGACACTGAAGCACATGACCGGGCATGGACAGCCCGAATCCGGTATGAATATTGGCCCGGCGCAATTGCCGGAGCGTGTCCTGCGCGAAGTTTTCTTCCCGCCATTTGAGGCGGCTGTGATGGAAGCTGGGGCGGCCAGCGTGATGGCTAGCTATAATGAGATTGACGGAGTGCCGTCTCACGCAAACTCATGGCTGTTGAATGATATTTTGCGGGGTGAATGGGGGTTTGATGGTGTTGTGGTTGCAGACTATTTTGCGATCAATGAGCTAGAGCGTCGCCACCACATTGTTGGCTCCGTCGCTGAGGCTGGTGCGCTGTCTTTGAAATCCGGTGTTGATATGGAGCTTCCGGATGGGGTCGCTTTCTATGCGATGAAGGACATGATCGCCTCAGGTGAAATTGATATCGCAAGCATCGATCAATCGGTTGAGCGGGTCCTGCGTATGAAAAAACGTGGCGGCGTCATGCGTGATCCATATGCTGATGGCGCAGAAGCGGATGCGCTGACGGGCAATGCCGAGGCGCGCGGCGTTGCACTTGAGGCTGCGCAAAAGGCTGCGGTCTTGCTTAAAAACGACAAGGGCACGCTGCCTCTCGACAAGAGTCAATTGCGACGCGTTGCGGTGATTGGGCCGAATTCTGACATTACCGTTTTGGGCGGGTATTCAGATGAGCCTCGCCAGACGGTCAGCATTCTGGACGGCTTACAAGCCGAGTTTGGTGATGAGATTGAAATCACTCACGCAAAAGGTGTTGAGCTAACGGATAATCGGTCTTGGTGGGATGATGAGGTGGCGCTGGCGGCTCCTGCTGAGAACCAGCGTCTGATCAGGGAAGCTGTCACGGCAGCCACTGGCGCTGATATGATCATTCTCGCGATCGGTGGGGACGAGTCGACGTCGCGCGAAGCCTGGTCGGAAACACATATGGGTGACCGCGATGACATTACGCTTATTGGGCAACAAAGAGCGTTGGTGGAAGCCCTCTCCGCAACCGATATTCCAATGGTTGGGGTGATTATTTCCGGTCGTCCTTTGTCGCTTGAAAATGTTGAGGACCATTTCGACGCAATTCTGTACGGCTGGCTGCTGGGGCAGGAAGCTGGAACAGCTATAGCCGACCTGCTTGTTGGGACTGTATCGCCAAGCGGAAAAATGCCTGTGACAGTCCCGCGGAATGTCGGGCAGATTCCATATTTTTACTATCATAAACCGACGGCCAAGCGTGGATATGCCTTCGCAGAATTTGATCCGCTTTATCGCTTCGGATTTGGGATGAGTTATACATCGTTCGAGATGTCAGACCCGGTTCTTGGTCGCGCCGAGATTGCGCCGGACGGTGAAACAACGGTGAGTGTAACCGTGACCAACACTGGCAGTGTCGCAGGTGATGAAGTCGTTCAGCTTTACATACGCGATAAGGTCAGCAGTGTAACACGGCCGGTGATGGCGCTGAAAGGCTTTAGGCGCATTTCGCTAGCGCCTGGAGAATCCAAAGACGTGACGTTGCCGATCAACGAGACGTCTTTAAGATTCTACAATTTGGATATGGACCGTGTCGTAGAACCGGGTGAGTTTGAGATTATGGTAGGCAATAGCTCGATCAATCACAAATCGACCACGCTGACGGTAAAATAAAAAAAGGGCATTTGGAGGGAACATGATGACAGATACTGAAACACAGGATGGCGGAAACCTAGGGTTTGCAATTGCAATTACCTTCGTTGCGACGCTGGGCGGCTTTCTTTTTGGCTACGATAGTGGGGTCATTAATGGCACCGTGAAGGGCTTACAAACCGCATTCGGGTCGGACTCGATTGGCACAGGGTTTAGTGTTGCCTCAATGCTTCTGGGCTGTGCAGCAGGCGCATTTCTGGCGGGGCGGCTTGCCGACATTTTCGGTCGCCGAAGCCTGTTGATTGTTTCAGCAATTCTCTTCCTGATTAGCGCACTAGGGTCAGGCATAGCAGGGTCCACACCTGAGTTTATTGTCTATCGTATCCTTGGCGGCCTTGCTGTTGGCGCGGCTAGCGTTATGGCGCCAGCTTATATCAGTGAGATTGCGCCCGCCCATCTGCGCGGCCGACTTTCCTCCATTCAACAGGTCGCAATTATCACAGGCCTAACCGCCGCATTCCTAAGTAACTATGTTATTGCGGGCGCTGCTGGTGAGTCCACGAATGAGTTCTGGCTGGGGTTCGCGGCATGGCGCTGGATGTTCTGGGCTGAACTAATTCCGGCAGCCATCTTCTTTGGTGCGCTGTTCTTAATCCCAGAAAGCCCTCGTTATCTCGTCGCGGCGCGTAAGACAGATAAAGCAAGCGGCGTGTTAAATCGTCTCTACGGTCAAAAGCGCGGCGAAGAATCGCTACGCGAAATCGAAGCGTCGCTAGAAACTGAACGCGCCCCGCGTCTGAGTGATTTGCTGAGCGATGCTGGGAAAGTTCATTCCATCGTATGGGTTGGGATCGGTCTTGCCGTTTTCCAGCAACTCGTCGGCATAAATGTCATATTCTATTATGGCTCTGTCCTTTGGGAATTTGTTGGGTTCACAGAAGAAGATAGCTTGCTGACAAACGTCATCATGGGGTCGGTTAGTATTCTGGCGTGCTTGGCTGCGATTGGATTGATCGACAAGATTGGCCGAAAACCGTTGCTCCTGATTGGATCGATCGGCATGGCAATAACGTTGGGCATTATGGCTATTGCATTTTCCCAGGCGACTGTCACAGAAACCGGTTTAACGCTGTCACCTGCACTCGGAACCGTCGCACTTCTGTCTGCGGTTGCTTACGTTGCATTCTTCAATTTCAGCTGGGGTCCGGTCATGTGGGTTCTGTTGGGTGAGATGTTCCCGAACCAGATCCGCGGATCTGGGCTGGCGGTGAGTGGCTTTGCGCAATGGGTTGCAAACTTTGCGATCACCATGACGTTCCCAATCATGCTGGCGACCACGGGCTTAACCAGCGCATACGGCCTCTATGCCATTTCCGCCGCAATCTCGGTTTGGTTCGTCTACAAAGCCGTTCGCGAAACACAGGGTAAGCGTTTAGAGGAAATGAATGTTTAAAATGTATTTTTGGGTTGCAAACCTATACTGCATTCATCTGTTCGTCGTCAGGTATTTTGAGACAGAAGGCTGCCTGACTTAGTGAGTGTTTGGCTCATCTGGTTTCAGTTTAAGCAGCAGATTGTGCGTGCTGCAAGC
>JAQWGO010000091.1 GCA_029238175.1 Henriciella sp.
GTCGCCGCACCTATGCGCGCAAAGACGAAGCGGAAGCTGGTGATGATGGCGTCATGAAAACGCTGTCGCGCGGCGTTGAGGACGAGCCCGCTTAAGCGGCGTTCAGCTAACCTAAATCATGCTTGCGTCGGTTTCTAGACCGAACAGTAAACGACCTGTCAGTTCCCACGTTGCGGGCGCCGTAACGATGTGCTGCGTCATCGCATGGGCATCGCGGAAGCGCCGTTGCAAATCACTCGCTTCAAACAACGCTGCGCCGCCACCCATGTCATAAAGACTACGGCAAATATCTGCGCCGGTTCTAACCATATGTGTGCAAGCCATGCGCAGTGCTGCGCGGCGTTCGACCGGTATTTCATCGCTATGCTGTGCGACATCCCATGTTTGATCAATCTCATCGTAGAGGTATGCACGGGCAGCTCTAAACTTTGCCATGAGTTCCGCCGTCTCGGCCTGAATAACGCCGCGCTCCCCCAGTGTTTTGCGGGAGCCTTGGCTCTTCTTTATCGAGCCAAGTTCAATAAATGTATTCAGAGCGCCTTTTGCATTCCCTAAAGCTGTCGCAGCAACGCCAAGAGAGAGCAGGCCGAACGCTGGAAATTTGTAAAGTGCGCCGGAAACGTGCGGGATATCTGTAACCAAACTAACAGATCGCGATTTAGGAACCCGAATACCCTCGACAGAGATATCGCCTGAGCCTGTCCCTTTTAGGCCCATAACGTGCCACGTATCGTGCAATTCAGTTTCAGAAGCTGGAAACACCATCATGCGCGCATCAGGACGCCCCGATGGAAGCATTTTCATCTGACCATCTTCGAAAAGCATCGCACCGCCGCATAGCCAAGTACAATTAGCGGACCCTGATCCCCATTGCCACCGCCCCGTGACGATATAGTCGTCGCCATCAACAATCGCTTTGCCCATAGGCGCGAAGACGCCGCCCGTGATCGTCAATGGATCATCATATACCTGTTTGGCCATTTCCGGGCTCATATAGGCGGCATTCATGGCCGTCGTCGCACCGATCATAACGCACCAACCTGCGCTGGCATTCGCTTCGGCAACCGCTTCAACAGCATTAACAATCTGGATTGGTGAACATTCAAGCCCCCCATATTCAAACGGCGTTACCATCCTGAACAAACCAGCCTCAGCCAGTTTCGCAGCCAAGTCAGCAGGAAGACGGCGAGCATCCTCCATCTCTGCGGCGCGTGCGGCCAATTCTGGTTGTAGGGCAATGGCGGCCGAAAGCGTAGGGTGTGGATCTTGTCTGGTCACGCCTTTATCTAAGCGCAAAGTTGCTTACAGACAACGGTTAAGACGTGAGGGTTTTAAAATGTCCCGAACCGCCTATTTCATGCCAAAGATTAGGAGACAAACATGAGCTATATCTTACTTCACAATCCAGGTTGCGGTTCATCCAAAAAGGGGCTCGCCCTTCTGCAAGAGAACGGCGTTGAACCAGAAGTGCGCAAGTATGCCAGTGTCGGCGGGCGCTTAAGCCTTGAAGAGATCAAGGATATCGCCAAAAAAATGGGCAATGTATCCCCGCGCGCTTTCCTTCGTGAGAAGGATGCGGTGAAGTTTGATCTGCCTGAAACGGCGACAGATGAAGACGTTTTTGCGGCAATGGTAGAAAATCCAAAATTGATCCAGCGACCGATTGGCATCAATGGCGACAAGGCTGTTCTGGGCCGCCCCAATGAAAAGCTATTGGAAATTATCTAATCGATAAAATTTGATCGATTAGGCACACAATATTTCAACGGTGCAGTGCAACATTGGAAACCTGACGATCTATAGGTGTTCTAATGCTCGCACTGCAAATCACAGCAGCCATACTTTTGGCCTTTTCTGCCGCCTGTTTCTTTGGGTCGCAGCTCGTTATCTATGGCCCGCGCGCATTGCCAGTTTTGATGAAGCACCGCCAAGTACGGTTCGTTGGCGGCTTCCTTATTACAGCCTGTGCATTTGCTGTCATGGCGCCTCATTTTGGAACCGTACTTGTCCAAGGCGGCGAGCAGATTACGCTAGTGGCACTTCAGATATTCACAATGGATTTCAGCGTCATCTAGGCCTCTGTCGCTAAGTCAGACTTGACGAATTGTGCGGCGCGTCATTTGTAAGCGCCCATGACCCAATCAAAATCTTTTTCTGGATATTTCTTCGAAGATTTCTTCGTTGGAATGAAACTCGCCCATGCAACGCCGCTTACACTTAGTGAAGGCGATGTCAGCCTATATCGCGCCCTGACTGGAAGTCGGTTTGCGATGTATAGCGCTGAGACGTTCGCAGCAGAAAACGGATTTGATCGCCTACCTGTAGACCCATTGCTGGCATTCCACGTCGTATTCGGCAAAACTGTACCCGACATTTCTCTAAATGCGGTCGCCAATCTAGGTTATGCAGATGGCAAGTTCCTAAAGGCTGTATACCCCGGTGATACGCTGCGCGCGGAGAGCGAAGTTATCGGAGTGAAGCAAAACTCAAATGGCAAGACTGGCGTGGTCTATGTTCGCACACGCGGTTTCAATCAACGCGATGATCTCGTTATCTCTTATGTACGCTGGGTGATGGTCAATAAGGGCGATCACAATGCCCCCGCGCCGGAGGCGGTTATCCCGGATCTGCCAAAAGCCGTTGATGCAAAATCACTTCCCGCACCAGAAAACTATGCCAACTGGAACGACACTTTATCCGGCTCGACACACCGCTTCGAAGACTATGAAATCGGTGAGAAGATAAACCATGTCGACGGGATGACAGTTGAGGAAGCCGAGCACCAAATCGCGACACGGCTCTATCAAAACACCGCGAAAGTTCACTTTGACGGGCACGGCCAAAAAGCAAGCCGCTTCGGCAAGCGCTTAATCTATGGCGGGGTCGTCATCTCAATTGCCCGAAGCTTGAGCTTTAACGGCTTGGCCAATGCCGCTGAGACACTTGCCATTAATGGTGGCACGCACACTGGGCCTCTATTTGCCGGTGACACTGTTTATGCGTGGAGCGAGGTGCTGGATAAAGCCGAGCTTAGCGACACGGTTGGGGCACTGCGCCTGCGGCTCGTGGCGGTCAAAGACCAAGACCCGGGCGACTTTGCGCTGCGCGGTACAGATGGCAAATATGCGCCGGGCGTCTGCCTCGACTTTGATTACTGGGCCGCTATCCCACGTTTACGATAAAGCTTAATGTCAGTGGTGCGAACTGCCGCGCGATACTATATATGGCCCTATGACCATACTTTCCGGCCTTTCGCTTATCGCGGTCGCACTTGCGGTAATGATTTCAGCCCTCATCCGGCTGATCCAGACCATGCAATTACGCCAGCGCGTTGAGTTCGGGCAAGTTGGGGTTCGTGAACTGGCAGAGCTTTCAGGCGTAACTGATCCTCGCGATTTGCAGGACGTGTTCGGCCCGCCCGGTATGAACCGTATTTGGGGGCATCTGAACTTAGCCTCCATTGAAGCAAAAAAACGCTTACCTGGCTTCCTCATGAGCGATCCAAGACTGCATTGGTTTTCAATCGCGATAGGCGTGACTTCATTCCTTTTAGGGCATTGGATCATTCAGCTTTTGCTGTTGATCGCGGCGACTATTCAGTCAGGCGCGTGGCTATCAGCGACGCGGCTGCCAAAGTAACGCTTTCAAACCCATACATTCCAAACTATGTCACGGCAGGACGCCACGGTGATGAGGGACGATCATGAAGCTCTGGAAAATGAATGGTGCGGGCAATGCATTTGCCGTGTTTGATGCCCGTGACCGCAAGTTCACGCCAACCACCGAGCAATTGCGCGAAATCGCAAAAACCATGCAGGCCGACCAAATCATGGCGATCGAAGCGGACCTTCGCGCCGATGCTTTTTTGCGCATTTGGAATGCCGATGGCGGCGAGGTAAAGGCTTGCGGCAATGGAACCCGCGCCGTTGCGCACCTGTTGCTAGAAGAAGCCGGTACCGATGAAGTTAAAATCCAAACTGAGGCGGACCTGCTAAAAGGGTCTCGCGCAGAAAACGGTCTTGTCAGTGTTGATATGGGCTCCCCCCTTATGGGGTGGGAGGACATTCCCCTGTCTGAAAAAATGGATGTTCGCGGCGTTGATGTAAAAATTGGCCCTATGGACAATCCCATCCTCTCGCTTCCAGCAGTTGTGAGCATGGGAAACCCTCACGCCGTATTCTTCGTGGATGATGTTGATGCTTATGACATTCCGGCGATTGGTCCCCTGATCGAATGGCACCCCGTATTTCCAGAAGGCGTGAATGTTGGATTTGCCCAGATTATTGATGATGAAACGATCCGCTTGCGCGTATGGGAACGCGGCGCAGGCCTGACCAAAGCATGCGGAACCGGCGCATGTGCAGCGCTTGTATGCGCCTCCCGTGCGAAGAAAACTGGCAGAAAAGTACGAATGATTTTAGATGGCGGCGATCTGATCATTCACTGGGATGAGACGACAGATCATGTCATTATGACGGGGCCAGTGGAGCTGGAACAAACACTAGAAGTGTAGGCTGCCCTTGTCCCCAAGCCTAACAAGCGCGATATGCGCGGCTGGACCAATGACAAAACCGAACACGCCTTCCAGACCCTCGCAGGTCATCACGCTTGGTTGCCGCCTTAACAGCTATGAGAGCGAAGTTATGCGCAGGCATGCCGAAGATGCGGGTTTGGACGGCGCAATCATTGTGAATACGTGCGCGGTGACGTCAGAAGCGGTACGAACCGCGCGCCAAACAATCCGCCGCGCGGCAAGAGATAATCCTGATGCACCCGTTATTGTGACTGGCTGCGCAGCGCAGATTGATGCGCAAATGTTTGCCGACATGCCTGAGGTGACGCGCGTGATTGGCAACCATGAAAAGATGCAAGCCGAGACATGGAAGCCTGTCGACCTGTTAGGTGGAACAGAGAAGGTGCGCGTCAATGACATTATGTCGATTGAAGAGACCGCCGGACACCTGATCGACGGTATGGATGGCCGTGCACGCGCCTATATTCAGGTTCAGAACGGCTGTGACCATCGCTGCACGTTCTGCATCATTCCTTATGGCCGCGGAAACTCACGTTCAGTGCCTGCTGGTGAAGTTGTGAACATGGTCCGCCGCTTGGTTGAGACGGGTCATTATGAGGTTGTTCTGACGGGCGTAGACTTGACCAGTTGGGGCAGTGACCTGCCGAACCAGCCGCAGCTGGGCAACCTGGTCCAGCGTATTTTAAAGCTCGTCCCAGAACTGCAGCAATTACGCATCTCTTCCATAGATGCCATTGAAATGGATGAAGCCCTGTTTGAAGTAATGGGCGACCCGCGCGTCGCCCCATTCATGCACCTAAGCCTGCAGCATGGCGACAATCTAATCCTTAAGCGGATGAAACGCCGGCATAACCGCGATGATGCGATTGAATTGGCCGCTAGATTGCGATCGATCCGCCCAGATATCGCGCTTGGCGCTGATATTATTGCCGGCTTTCCAACAGAGACCGAAGAAGCGTTCCAAAACTCGCTAGCCCTTATCGAAGACTGTAATATCGCATTCTTGCACGCCTTTCCCTACAGCCCGCGTCCCGGCACACCAGCCGAACGGATGCCGCAATTAGAAAAGTCAGTTATCAAAGAACGCGCAGCACGCCTGCGCGCCGTTGGTGCAAACGCACTCGAAAAGCATTTGGATAGCTATGTTGGACGACAGGTGGATGTTCTGATTGAAAAAGGAACAAGTGGCCGCTTGCCAGACTTTACGCCAGTTCACCTAGATGACTTTGAAGCTGCTGAGGCTGGACGCCCTGCGCGGGCACGCATAATTGAACACGATAAGACACGATTGAAAGCGGTGACCCCATGATCCTGTGGTTCGGCAAGAAAAAGCAAAAAGAAGAAGCCCTAAAGGCCGGCGCAGAAATGGAAGCGCCGGAACTTTCCGCCGAAGAGCTTGCCGCTAAACAAGCTGTGGATGCTGAAGCTGCGCGCATCGCTGAAGAAGAAGCTGCGAAAGCTGCCGCTGAAAAGGCAGAGATTGAACGTAAAGTCGCCGAAGCCAATGCAGCTTGGGAAGAACGCCAAAAACGTGAAGCAGCGGAAGCAGAAAACGAAGGCGCCCGTTTAGCACAAGAAGCTAAGCGCGCTGAAGAAGCGCAGCTTGAAGCCGAACGACAGGCCGAGGCGACAAGATTACAAGCTGAAGCGGACGCAAAAGCAGCTGAAGAAGCCGCGAGAGCGCAAGCTGAAGCAGAGCGTTTAGCAACCGAAGCGGAAGCCAAAGCGGCAGCAGACGCAGCAGAAGCCGAGCGCGCCGCCGCGGCGAGAGCCGAAGCCGAGCGCTTGAAGTTAGAAGCAGAAACCAAACGCGCCGCGGATGACGCCGCAGCAGAAGCCGCACGTAAGGCGCAGGAAGAACGCGAGCGCCTTGCCGCGCAGGCCGAAGTGGCCAAACAAGCGGAGGCCGAGCGCCGCGCCACTGAAGAAAAAGCGAAAGCTGAACTCGCGCTATTAGAGCAACGCCGCGCCGACGAAAAACGACGCCAAGAACTTGCCGCTGAACGTGCGCGTAAGGAAGCAGAACGCCAAGCCGCCATCGCGCGGGGTGAGCCTGACCCCTATGCCGAAGTTGTTGATCCGGGCTTCTTTACCAAGCTTACGTCAGGTCTTGCAAAATCATCGTCCAAAATGGGTGAGAGCATTTCAAGCCTCTTCACCAAACGCAAGCTTGATGATGACGCGCTGGAAGACCTCGAGGATATCCTACTGACCTCTGATATGGGCGGCAAAGTCACGACCCGGATTGTCGAGAACCTTGCGAAAACACGCATGGATAAGGACGTGACAGGTGACGAAATTAAGCGCGCTTTGGCGGATGAAATCGAAGCGATCATGGCACCGCGCGAGCAAATCGTTGACTTCTCCGAAGGCTCTCGGCCCCGTGTTGTCCTTTTTGTGGGTGTGAATGGTTCAGGCAAAACAACAACTATTGGTAAGATTGCGTCAAAACTTAAAGATCAGGGCGCGAAGGCTCTTTTGGTTGCTGGCGATACATTCCGCGCCGCCGCGATTGAACAGCTAACCGTTTGGGGCGAACGCGCAGGTATTCCTGTTCTGGCTAAAGCGCCTGGCGCAGACGCCGCTGGCCTTGTTTATGAAGCTGTTGAAAAAGCGAAAGCTGAAGATCTTGATCTTGTGCTTGTTGATACAGCAGGGCGATTGCAGAACAAAACTGAATTGATGGCTGAGCTCGAAAAGGTCGTCCGCGTAGTTAAGAAACTTGACCCAGAAGCGCCGCACGATGTCATCTTGGTGCTGGATGCCACTGTCGGTCAAAATGCCTTGAGCCAAGTTGAAGCCTTCAGAGAGACAGCAGGCGTGACAGGTATCGTGATGACGAAACTGGATGGAACGGCCAAGGGCGGTGTCTTGGTCGCTGTTGCAGAAGCGCACGAATTGCCGATCCACTTCGTTGGCGTTGGTGAGAAAGCCGAAGACCTCCAACCCTTTTCCGCGCACGCTTATGCCCGTGCTTTGGTTGGATTCACCGACATGCCAGTCGACGAAAAAGAACCGACATGAGCGCTGACGACAAACAGGCCTTGCGCGCCGAGATGAAAGAATTGCGCGAAGAGCTATCCGCGCGCGACCCGGATGCGGGTGAAACGCTTGCCGAGAAATTTCCGCTGAAACTGCTTGAGCGATACGGGCCAACCGTCGCTGTTTACATGCCCATTGGCAGCGAGATCGATCCGCGCCCGCTGCTAGGAAAGCTCGTCAAAGCTGGTGCGACGCTGGCTTTGCCGTGCGTGTTGGATGACGGGTCGATGATCTATCGCCACTATACACGCGGTGATCCGCTGGAAAAACGTGCCTTCGGTCTGCTCGAACCCTTTCACGAAGTTCCAGAGGTTCAGCCGACCCTCATTCTGACGCCGCTACTTGCTTATGACAAAACTGGGAACCGACTTGGATATGGCAAAGGTCATTATGATCGCGCGATCAGCCGGTTGCGAGAGAATGGCCGAGCCTTCGTCTGCGGACTGGCATTTCATGGCCAAGAGGTTGATGAAATTCCTGCTGAAGCCCACGATGTTCCCTTAGACTGGGTTATGACAGAGCGCGGTTCGATCCCTATTTTCATGATGCGCGCGATGGCGAACAGCCGCGACGATGAATAAGTTCACGCGCTTGTGACAGTTGCCTTTGGAAATTGGCAACGCCTTTGCGTGTAAGTTACTTATCAGCTGAGGGAGGCTTGCCATGCATTGGAGTTTGTTTGCGTTCGCGGGCCTCGCGCTCCTATTCGCGCATGGTTTGAGACTCCCAACATCTGGCAGTCGCTGGATGGGAGTTTTAGTCTTTATAGCGAGCTTACTTATCACAGCATTCGCCATCAAAGTTTTTGCGGGGCGTGCAGATATCGGGCGCACAACAGATTTCGACCGCATTGCCAATCATGCGGCCGCTCAAGCACAGCAAACAGATGCACCACTTATCCTGTTTACAGGTGCCAGCTACTCAAGAAATGCGATCGACCCTGAACGCTTGACGATCGCACTCACAGAGCGCGGCTACAATTTTCGCGTGCTCAATCTGTCGCTTGAGGCAGCGTCTGTTCTGGAACGCGACCAGCATTTGCAACAATTCATAAAGCAGTCTGGCGAAGTACCTGCATTTGTCTTTGTCGAAGTTGCACAGGCGTTCGATTACAACGCAGCATTCATGTTCAGCAACTCAAAGTTCAATGCACGCGCGACAGAACAATTTGATATTCCGACGACGCTTAGGACCCTAGCCGGTATTTCGGAAGGTGCGTGTGGGGGCACAATTGCGTGCCTTAAAGACACCGGATTTTTGGGGCTTCATTCTGCGCTAAACGTCTTCAATGTGGGCCTTATCGGGCGCGGTGAAGCATCAAGCGAAGCTGGCCTGACCGCATCCTATGACCCACAATACCAACCGCGCTTAGAAAGCAGGCCAGAAGACGTCGAGACGATCCTGCCCGTAACTGAGCAGGCTGTACCCCGCTGGGCCACTTCGTACCGAACACTTATGAGAGAGCGTTTACAGGCCCAAAGTGTCTCTGTGGTTGGATATTATCAACCGCCAGTCCAGCCTGCCGACCAACGTATGTATGTGGAGGCACTTTGCCAGACGGAACTTCAAGCAGAGTTTTGCCTTAGCGCAGATCATCCCGAACTGTTGCAGAAACTGAGCGGAGATGTCTGGTTCGACCGCGATCACCTGCTCGATGATGGCGCGGCGATCTATACGCTATGGCTTGCAGAACAACTGATTGAGAGCGGCGTTTTGGAGGATCCTAAATGATCTTCACAGACGCAATTTTCTTTATCTTTCTCGCCGTCGTCTTCGGTGTCTATTGGTTCCTCAAGAGCAAGGAAGCTCGTCTTGGCGTCCTATTATTTGCCAGTGCGATTTTCTATGGTTGGTGGGATTGGCGGTTTCTGGGCCTGATTGGTTTCGTGATCGTCCTAAGTTGGGCGGTGGCACTTTTTGCAGCCAAGCGCCCTGTTGGAGATGCCTCTCGCCGATGGGCCTTGATTGTCGGTATAGGTGGAAACCTCAGCGTCATCGCTATCTTTAAGTATTTCGGGTTCTTCGCAGGCAGCGCAGCAGCGACTTTGCAAACAATTGGCATAGAGCCAGGCTGGACGGCTTTGAACATTCTGTTGCCAGTCGGCATCAGTTTCTACGTCTTTCAGGCGATTTCATACATTGTCGATGTGGCGCGAGGTGATCTTGCGCCTGAGCCGCGTCTGCGCCGGGTTTCGCTCTATATCGCGTTTTTCCCTCAACTTGTGGCCGGGCCGATTGTGCGAGCCGCAAGCTTCTTTCCTCAAATGGAACGCATAAAAGTGTTCTCAGGCGCGTTATTCTTCGCCGGGCTGCGCGCCTTTGCGCTGGGCTTTGCATATAAGGCCGGAATTGCCGACAACCTCGCCCAGTTCGTTGACCCCGTTTATAGCGATGCAGGTATCGCTGGTGATACTGATCTTGCTGCGTGGTCGAACAGCGCGCTGATTGGTGCAACGCTCGCATTCTCCGGACTTATCTACTTCGATTTTGCTGGTTACTCTCTTATGGCCATCGGTGTTGCGCGTTGGTTTGGGTTTTATATTCCCAAGAACTTTGACTACCCCTATTCCAGCCCCGCCATCGATGACTTCTGGCGTCGTTGGCATATCTCGCTTTCGAGCTGGCTTCGCGATTACCTCTATATTCCTCTGGGTGGAAACAGAGGCGGAGAAGCTAAAACCTATCGCAACCTGATGACGACCATGGTGCTCGGCGGCCTGTGGCATGGCGCAGCTTGGACTTTTGTTGCGTGGGGCGCATTGCATGGCACTGCATTGGCACTGCACCGCGCCGCTTTTAAAGGCAAACGCGCCCTTCCCGTGATTGTTGGCCTGTTGGCAACACAAGTGTTCGTCGTGTTGACGTGGGTTCCGTTCAGGGCTGAGAGCTTCGCCGATACGATGACGATCTGGAGCGCCTTTACAGGCCTTCGAGCAGGCGGCAGCGATGGTTTGACGGTCTATGTCTGGCTCATAATTCCCTTGATTGCATTGGACGCGGCGCTGGGTCGCGGACGTCTAAAAACATTCACCAAAGCTACGGTCCTAAGGAGGCCGATCGTTTATTGGGCGGCTCTTGGCGTGCTGGCTGCGGTCTTACTTTCCCTCTATCCCCTAGAGGCAGCGCCGTTCGTCTATTTCCAATTCTAGACGGCCAGATGCAGGAATCACGCACTTAATGATTGCGCTGTCTTTCAGTTTACGTAATTGTGAAACGCAGAAGAGGACGAGCCTATGGGCCTTACCCGCCCGCCACGTGCGATAACAATTGATGATGTGGCCGATAAGGCAGGCGTGTCCGCCAAAACGGTCTCGCGTGTTTTAAACAATGAACCGAATGTTCGTCCGGCAAAACGCGAACTTGTTATGAAAGCGGCGCGTGATCTCGGGTATCGCCCAAATCCAGCCGCGCGTAGTCTGGCTGGATCGCGCTCTTTCTTAATTGCTCATCTGCATGACAACCCCGTTCCGGAATATATTACCGCAGTGAATTCTGGAATTTACGATGCATGCCGGGCAAAAGGTTATTTCCTGTTGCCTGAGCCTGTTGATCGCTCCGCACCCGACTTTCTCGACAGGCTGCAAAGCTTCTTGATGACGTCACGGGCCGACGGCGTCGTCCTAACGCCGCCGCTTTGCGATGACACGGATATCTTAGCTCTGCTAAAAGACAGCGGCACGGCATATGCCAGCCTTTCGCCTGCTCGCCAGCCAGAGAAAACGCCAGTCATGCGGCTCGATGACCGTTTGGCGGCCATTGAGATCGTGAAACATTTGGTTGAATACGGGCATAAGCGTATTGCCTTCATTGCAGGTCCAATTGGGCACAATGCCTCAACCGGACGCCGCGAAGGTTATTTAGATGCGATGGCCGAGGCAGGGTTAAAAGTATCTCCGGATCTTATCGCCGAAGGTGATTACTCGCTTCGGTCTGGCCTTGAAGCCGCGCGCAAACTCATTTCGGGCGACAAACGGCCGACAGCCATCTTTGCCGCAAATGATGATATGGCCGTTGGCGCGATGACAGCCCTCATGGCGGAAGGTCTGCAAATTCCGCGCGATATCTCTGTTGCAGGCTATGATGATACCCGCCTTGCTTCAGCTGTTTGGCCGCCGCTAACGACGATCAGACAACCTGTTGAAGACATGGCCAGACGCGCCGCAGAGCGTTTGATGACCCCCGATGAAAATGCTCCATTGGAAGAGGTCTTCGACTTCGAAATCATCGTTCGTCAATCGACGGGGCCGGCTGCGACTTAGCAGTCTGCAGAACAACCCCAATCTCCATGAAATACGACTTGTCGGCTGACCTTCGGCCCCTTAACCATAGTTCCAATTATAGGGAGAATAGCCATGCGCTCGACATTGACCGCCATCGCGGCAACTGCCCTGCTCTCAACATTCGGAGCAGTTCATGCCGAAACACCTACGGAAACAGACGTGACGACAGAAACATCAACAGACCCATATCTCTGGCTTGAAGAGGTTGAAGGTGAAGACGCACTTGCTTGGGTAAACACTCAGAACGAACGCTCTCTAACCAATATCACTGCGCATCCAAGCTATGAGAGTAACCTCTCAAAAGTCATGGACCTTGCAACGTCAGAAGACCGTATTCCGTACGGCTCGATCCGGGACGGACTTGTCTATAATTTCTGGCAAGACGAGACGAATACGCGCGGCTTATGGCGCCGGACAACACTTGAGAGTTACGAGACGGCTGAGCCGGAATGGGAAACTGTTCTCGATTTCGATAAGCTAGCCGCTGCAGAAGATAAGAACTGGGTTTTCAAAGGTTCAAACTGCTTCAAACCAAAGGATGCTGAGAAGTATCTTTGCATGATCTCGCTGTCCGACGGCGGTAAAGATGCTGTGGTAAATCGCGAGTTTGACCTCGACACGAAATCCTTCGTAGAGGGCGGGTTCGAAACAACTGAAGCCAAACAGTCGGTCGCATGGATTGATCATGATACCGTTTTGGTTGGTACCGACTGGGGCGGTGATGGTTCAACGGTGACTGAGTCAGGTTACCCTTCCAGCGTTCGCATTTGGAAGCGCGGCGATGCTCTCGAAGATGCTACAGAACTCTACGCGGGACAGAAAACAGATGTTGGCGTTTGGCCTTGGTCGTCTGAGCTAGATGACGGCACCTTGATCTATGGCGCTGTTGAAGCCGACACATTCTTCACCAGCCAGTATTGGGTTCTATCGGATGGCGATGCCTTCAAATTCCCAATCCCGGCAAAGTCTAGCCTCGGCGGCGACTATAAGGGTCACCAGTTCGTAACCCTCCAAGAAGATTGGACCGTCGGCGAAGAGGAATTCAAGACCGGCGATTTGGTAGCATTCAACCTGAATGACTTCCTAAGCTCAAAAGAGTTGCCGAGTGTAGAGCTCGTCTTCCGGGCGAATGAACGCCAAGCAGTGAACGGCGTTTCGGTTGCCAAAGGTGCTGCACTCCTATCGATCAATGACAATGTCGCGGGCAAAATCCTACGCTTAGAGCCAGGTGAAGACGGTTGGACAACAAGCCCGATTGATCTGCCGGGCGCTGGTCAAGCAGGTATAGCCTTCGCAGATGAAGACGAAGAGACAGTTTTCGTGAACTATGAAGGCTTCTTGAGCCCAGATAGTTTGCTGAAATATGATATCGAGACCGGCGAAACTTCGCCGCTAAAGTCGCTACCTGAAAAGTTCGATACTGAAGGTCTGGTTGTGCACCAGAAAGAAGCGACATCTAGTGACGGCACCAAGATTCCGTTCTTCGTCGTTCACCATGAGAATATGGTTCTGGATGGCACAAACCCAACTCTGCTCTACGGGTATGGCGGGTTCGAAGTTTCCATGCGTCCAAGCTATAGCGGCGGGATCGGGCGGCTTTGGCTTGAGCAAGGCGGCGTTTATGTCCTCGCAAATATTCGCGGCGGCGGCGAGTTTGGCCCAGCTTGGCACCAAGCCGGTCTAAAAGGCAATCGTCAGCGCATCTATGATGATTTCATCGCGGTTGGTGAGAAACTGATCGATATGAAAGTGACCAGCTCTGACCATCTTGGCATTATGGGTGGCTCGAATGGTGGGCTGCTGATGGGTGTGATGATTACCCAGCGTCCAGACCTTTGGAATGCGGTTGTTATCCAAGTACCGCTGCTGGATATGCTGCGCTATCACAAGCTTCTGGCTGGGGCCTCTTGGGTTGATGAATATGGCAACCCGGATATCGCCGAAGAGCGCGCATTCTTGGAAACCATTTCTCCATACCAAAACTTCGATGCGGATGCAGACTACCCCACGCCGCTATTTGTGACATCGACCAAGGATGACCGCGTTCACCCGGGTCATGCGCGTAAGATGGCAAAACTATTCGAAGCTGCTGGTAAGCCATTCCTCTATTACGAAAACATCGACGGCGGCCATTCAGCGGCGGCCAACCAGAAAGAACGCGCCAAGCGTTCCGCACTGGAGTTCACCTATCTGAAGGAACGCTTGTTCCCGAAAGACGAGGAATAAGGTTTTACAAATCCAAATAAGAAAGCCCGGAGCAAATGCTTCGGGCTTTTTCTTTAGGTCGGGAAACCGCCAGCCCTGCTAAGGCTTGAGCTAACAGGGTGGCCCAACGCAGTTTCCAACCATTTGGCCGTTTCAATGAGCTTGCTAAGATCAAGCCCTGTCTCAAACCCTGCACGTTCCAGCGTATAGACGACATCCTCAGTCGCGACATTGCCTGTGGCGGCGGGCGCGAAGGGGCATCCACCAATACCGCCGCAACTTGCGTCGATAACATCAACGCCTGTCTCAACGGCTGCTGCAACATTAGCCAGCCCTGCGCCGCGCGTGTTATGGAAGTGTAGGCGCAGGTATACGTCTGGGGCTTCCGTTCGGACGCGCTCAATCACACGGCGAACATCCCAAGGCGTGGCAACACCAATCGTGTCACCTAGACCGACCTCCGAGACGCCAGCGCGCTGCGCTTGGGCGGCTAGATTCGCAACAATGGCCGGATCAACCTCGCCAGTATATGGGTCGCCAAATGCGACTGACACAGTTGCAGACAGTGGAATATTCGCTTCGTGTACCAGTGGTGCACAATGGGCCAGCATGTCGGCACTTTGTTGCGGGCTCATGCGCTGGTTCTTCTCACCAAACCCTTCGCCAGCGACAAGGACAAAGTTGATCTCATCTGCTTGAACATCAATCGCACGGCGAACACCTTTTTCGTTCAATGCCAACGCGATGTGTCGAACGCCTTTGCTGCGATTTAACCCACGAAAAACTTCAGCGCTATCTGCCATTTTCGGAACTGCCTTAGGCGAAACGAAAGAACCGGATTCCATCCGTTTCACACCGCTATCTTCTAAGCGCGAAATGAATTCCAGCTTCTGATCCGTGCTTAAATTGCCAGGATCATTCTGCAGCCCGTCGCGTGGGCCAACCTCTACAATATCGATACGTCTTGTCATGGAACCTATTTAGCGGGATTGATAGGGAATGACAGAACCAATTATTCAACAACCCCTCAAAGGGCTGCGCGTTATTGAGCTTGGGCAGCTTATTGCCGGTCCATTCTGTGGGCAATTGCTTGGAGATTTTGGCGCCGAAATCATAAAAGTTGAAGCACGCGACCGCCCTGACCCAGCACGTGATTGGGGCGCAGCGAAAGTGAATGGCCAAAGCCTGTTCTGGCCAATCATCGCACGTAACAAGAAGTCGCTTACAATCAATCTACGTCTTGAGGCCGGGCAAGCGATCCTAAAACGCCTTGTTGGCACTGCCGATGTATTGATTGAGAATTTCAGACCCGGAACGTTGGAGAAATGGAACCTGTCACCAGAAGTCCTACACGCGATCAATCCACGCCTCGTAATTGTGCGTGTGTCTGGGTATGGCCAGACGGGTCCCGAAAGCCATAAGCCCGGCTATGCCAGTGTCGGTGAAGCCAAAGCAGGACTGCGCTATCTTATTGGAGAACCCGACCGACCGCCTGCACGGGCGGGCGTCAGCCTAGGGGACACAATGACAGGTACATTCGCAGCACTCGGCGCGATGATGGCCCTGTTCAGCCGCGAAAAAACGGGTCGCGGCCAAGTGGTTGATGCAGCAATCTATGAAAGCGTGATGGCCTTTATGGAAAGCGTCATTCCCGAATATGCGCTCGCGGGGCATACGCGTGAGCGAACCGGCGCAATCTTGCCAAAAGTTGCGCCTTCGAGTGCTTACCCATGCAGTGATGGGATGGTCATCATCGGCGCAAATCAAGACACGCTCTTCCAGCGACTAGCCAAGATGATGGATAAGGATTGGGGCACAGACGAGCGCTTTGCGACCCATAATGCGCGCGGCGATAACCAGACAGAGTTGGATGAGATGATTTCTGAATGGACCTCGGCGCGGTCGGTCAAAGACGTGTTGAGCGCTTGCAACGCTAATGCTGTACCGTGCGGACCTGTGAATACGGCCAAAGACATGCTGGAAGACGCACATATCAAAGCTAGGAATGCGATCGTGAAAGTCTTCGCGCCGCTGATTGGTGCCGACGTTCCGATGCAGGCACCCGTGCCGAAATTAAGCGCGACGCCGGGCCGTGTAAACTCTGCTGGGCCTGCTTTGGGTGAACATACTGATGCAATTCTGGATGTCTTGGGTTACAGCGACGCTGACCGCGAACGGTTGAGGAACAACAATGTCATTTGAAGCCCCCCTTAAAGGCACAGCGCAGGATGAAACGCTGGAACTTCGACCAAAGTTTGATGCAGACGGCCTGATTGCCGCCATTGCTCAGGACGCTGAAACTGGCGAAGTGCTAATGCTCGCATGGATGAATGCTGATGCCTTACAAGCGACACTCGACACCAAGAGAGCAACATATTGGAGCCGCTCGCGCCAAACGCTTTGGGTGAAGGGTGAGACCTCTGGCAACGTTCAGGAAGTCACCGAAATCCGGATAGATTGTGATCAGGATGCGGTGCTCCTAAAGGTGAAACAAACCGGCGGAGCTTGCCATACAGGGCGTGATTCCTGTTTCTACCGGATCGCATCCCAGAATGGCCTAAAAGCCGATAGTTAACTCTGGCGGCACAAGACTTGCTGATCTCACCGTAACGATGAGGGAGGACGAGCCATGTTTGGATTGTTCAAATCTAAAAAAGCAAAAGTCATGCGGGACGGCGCAACGGCTGAAGCTGCACCAGAGCAGACAGAGCGCCGGGCCAAAGGCCGGGCAAATACCTATGCGGATATGGTTGCGATTTCTGGGAACGGTCATAATCGACGACGTGGCATTGTGCTCGATCTTTCAGAGACCGGGGCGCGTGTACGGCTAGAAGCTGGTGACAGTCTCGTCGATGGCATGACCGTCAAAATCGGACGCTATGGCATCACTAGAAAAGCGATCACCCGCTGGAGAACACGCACAGATCTCGGCATTGAATTTGTGAACTAGGAGCAAGCGCGAACCTGCTCCTAGCTATTTACAATCCAAATCGCCTAGAAATCTGCGACCACGTTGAGGAACGTTCCGAGGTTGCGTTCTTCGTCGAGGGTTAGATAATCATCATCGACGCCGCCGAGTGTGATACCGCCGCCAACTTTGACGTGTTCACCAACTTAGCGGAAGACACCGACTAACGCGCAATTTCCTGAACATTGCCTACTCCCAGAGATTACGGGGATTGTGCAATGCCGCTGGAGAACAAATATAATGAATCTTGTATATTTAATGAAAATTTATCAGCTTTTAATTAGGTGTTAATAAAACACGATATAATTTAACTAATCATTATTTATTTGTATTATAAGTTAACTAAATATGTTTTACTTAATAACAACTAATAGTTTCCGAAATACGAGCACAGGTCATAATGCTTTGTTTTATAATCGAGTTACTGAAAATCTGAATATTAACAAAAAATTTCACTCCGAAACGCGCATGAGCGTCAATTGTTAAGCTGCAAGGGTGAAGTGGCGATCCCGGCGCGATTCGAACGCACGAACTACAGATTAGGAATCTGTTGCTCTATCCTACTGAGCTACGGGACCGTCCAATCCTAATACCGCGATTAGGGGCGGGATTGAAGAGGATAGTGATGCACCGGATAAGCGGTCTTTTTATCTGTATTCTATTTGCCAGCTGCGGCACCCCTTCTTCCTTTCCAGATATGGAACCGGGAGAACGCGGCAGAGTTGTTCGTGTCATTGATGGTGATGCACTGGTTCTTAATACAGGCCAAAGCGTTCGGCTGATTGGCATTGAAGCGCCTGCCCTACGCCCACGCGGTAGAGAGCCGGATAGTTACGCGGTTGAAGCCTCCCGCGCGCTGGAAGACATGGCCATGGGTCGCGAGGTGCAGCTGTTCTATCCCGGTCTGACCAGAGATCGATATGACAGAGCTTTGGCACACGTTATAACCACTGATGCGGCTGGACAGAAGCTATGGCTCAACATGGCGCTTATTGAGCAAGGCGCGGCACGCGTGCGCCTTTATCCAGACACCGCAGCGCGCGGCGCAGAACTGCTTGAAGCGGAAAGAGTTGCCCGGGCTAGCAATACCGGGCTGTGGGGCAAACTCGCTTATAAAATTCAGCCTGCCGAGAGGGTTCCCGAAAATAAACGCGGTTTCACACTCACAACAGCTACTTTAGGCCAAGCCTCCCCACCGACGGGGGAGTTCGCGGAAAACCTCGCCTGCCAGATACCACTTGATCGCAGTAACTTGCGGCTAGAAGCGCGCCATGATGCTGAATCAATCTGCGACTTACCGACCGGAACAGAACTGTTGCTTAGGGGTTGGGTCAGCAATGGACGGATCGACTTAACCCATCCGCTTCACGCACAACCGTTGGAGAACGCCGACTAACCCGCGATATATTGCGCGCCGTTCACCGTCATTGTGGCACCCGTGATAAAGGCCCCATCATCGCTAGCCAGATAGGCGCACATTGATGCGATCTCTTCTGCTTTACCCAAGCGCCCGACCGGGATGGTTGCGATAATGATCTCAAGCACTTTCTCAGGTACCGCGCGAACCATTTCAGTGTCGATATAGCCCGGGCAAACAACGTTTACTGTGATGCCTTTCTTAGCGCCCTCTTGGGCAAGCGCCTTGGTAAAACCAATGAGGCCAGCTTTCGCCGAAGAATAGTTCACTTGCCCGAACTGTCCTTTCTGCCCGTTGATTGAAGAAATATTGATCACGCGGCCAAATCCGCGCTCTCTCATGCCTTCCCAAACTTGCCGGGTCAGGTTGAACGCAGAAGAGAGATCCACATCGATGACTTTATCCCACTGCTCTTTGCTCATCTTATGAAATGGCGCGTCCCAGGTAATTCCAGCATTGTTGACCAAGACTTCAACCGGGCCGAGATCAGCTTCGATTTGAGCTAGTCCTGCACCAACAGCCTCATAATCGGAGACATCAAATTTATAGGATTTGATACCGGTTTCTTGTTCGAACTGTTTTGCGGCGTCTTCGTTTCCGCCAAAATTCGCTGCGACAGCGTACCCTTTGGCCTTTAATCCTTCGCTGATCGCACGGCCAATGCCCCGCGTTCCACCGGTAACGAGTGCTGTTCTGGACATCTGTGTTCCTCCCGATATGCTGCACAGCATCTAAATTTGCTGCATCTGCTAAATTAGATGTAAGCACGTACATGTTAGAAAGTGCAATCCAACTTTGGAACTACGGTAAAAAGTGCCAGAGTTATCAGCTGAACCGGGCATAATTGCCCAAGAAATAAGCCTTGAGAGGGTATAGAATGGCGAAACCTAAGAGTGCATCAGACACAGTCGTCATCAAAAAGTATGCTAATCGGCGCTTATACGACACGTCGACATCATCCTATGTGACGCTTGATCACCTCTCAGATCTTGTGCGGCGCGAAACAGATTTCGAAGTTGTGGATGCCAAGACGGGTGATGACCTCACACGTCAGGTGCTAACGCAAATCATATTTGAAAAAGAAAATAAGGGTGAAGGTGCTCTTCCCATTAGTTTCCTTCGCAAACTGATTGGGTTTTACGGCGGACGGTCCCAAACGCTACTTCCTGCTTGGCTTGATATGAGCATGAATAGCTTTTCTGAAAGTCAGGAGAAGTGGAAGCAGTCTGTCGGCGGTGTCGCAAACCCGTTCTCTTTGTTCGAGAAACAAGCGCGCGCGAACATGGAAATGTTTGAGAACGCCATGCGGATGTTCACGCCGGGCATATCAAAGTTGCGTTCATCTAAAAAGACGCGCTCAGACGATGCTGATTCCCCGCAAGAAGATGCGATGAATTTGCTCCGGCTTCAAATGGCAGCCATGCAAGAGCAACTCGACGCATTGGCGGGCAAACGCTAAACTTAGTTCAGCTTCAACACATTGATGATTTCGCCATAGTCTGGCTTGTGCAGCAAGACAGCGCAACTGCGCGTACAGTTGACTTGCACAGGCTCTGACTGTCCTGTCCAGAGGCCCAGGCTCTTCGCCGAGGTCACAGGGTTCACCATCGTGGTCGTGTTGTCGTCACCATCAAGATACTCGATCAGCGTAAGTTCCAGCGCCTCATCGCTTTGCCCTGAGACGGTAAATCCAGATACCGCACGCGCCATTGAAATTGAATTCACGCGGTCTTCATCAAGTCGTTCAGTAATGTTTCGTAAAACGGCCTTCTTGCGCGATCCGGGGCACTCTTTCACGCCATCATACACAGATTGAGGCGTGTAAGGCGCTCGAATGCCAAAGTTCTCGGCGTAGGTGGCCTGCCTAGATTTCGCTTCATCCAACGCCATTGGATCAGGGTCGCCAAGATAATCCCAATAATCGACTGACCAAGTGAGAACAAACACATCATCGCGGTCCGCGCTAACTTCCCGCATCGTTCTGTGCGCCTTCGGACAGGCAGAGCAATTTTGAGACGCAAACAGCTCAACCAGAACAGGTGTGGGGCCCTCAGCCTGCACGGCAAAACCGGGCACAAAGCACAATGCAAAAAGGGCGAGAAACCGTGTCATGCCAAAGACATAACCTTTTCCTCGCCCACTTCAAACTCACTAGACCGTGAGAACTGCGTTATGCGGCTTCGTTCGCCAGATTACGCAGCACATAGTGCAGGATGCCGCCATTGCGGTAATAGTCCAACTCATTGTCCGTATCGATCCGAACAACCGTGTTTGCCGTGATTGTCGTATTGTCGTCACGCAGGATCTGAACTTCGACTTTCTGGCGCGGCTTGATCTGGTTGATACCTTCGATCGTAACCTGTTCTGTGCCGGTTAGGCCGAGGCTTTCCCAGCTTGTGCCTTCTTCAAACTCAAGCGGCAGAACACCCATACCAATCAGGTTCGAGCGGTGAATACGCTCAAACGATCCGGCGATGACAGCTTTGACACCAAGCAGAATTGTGCCCTTCGCAGCCCAGTCACGTGAAGAGCCGTTACCGTAAAGGTGGCCGGCGAATACAACCAATGGCGTGTTCTGTTCATGGTAACGCATTGCGGCATCATAGATTGCCATCTGATCGCCTGAAGGCTGGTGTACAGTTACACCGCCCTCAACACCTGGAACCATTTGGTTCTTGATACGAATATTGGCAAACGTGCCGCGCATCATCACTTGGTGGTTACCACGGCGTGAGCCGTAAGAGTTGAAGTCAAGAACGCTAACTTGGTTCGCTTGCAGATACTCACCTGCTGGGCTTGAAGCTTTGATCGAGCCGGCCGGAGAAATGTGGTCGGTTGTGATACTATCACCAAATAGCGCGAGAACGCGTGCGCGGTGAACGTCTGCTGGTGCCTCAACCTCTTTACCCATGCCCTCAAAATAAGGCGGGTTCTGAACGTAAGTTGAGCCCATTGGCCAACCGTAAGTTTGTCCACCAGACACTTCGATACCCTGCCAATGCTCGTCGCCCTTAAAGACGTCGGAATAGCGCTCAGCAAACATTTGCGGCGTCACGCACTGCGTCATGATCTCAGCAATCTCGTGATTGCTTGGCCAGATGTCTTTCAAGTAGACGTCATTGCCATTCTGATCCTGACCGAGTGGCTCAGTTGTAATGTTTGTGCGGAGTGTACCGGCGATTGCATAGGCCACGACCAATGGCGGCGAAGCAAGATAGTTTGCTTTGATGTCCGGGCCGATCCGGCCTTCGAAGTTACGGTTACCTGACAGCACCGAACAAGATACCAAATCACCGTCGGCAATCGCTTTCGCCAGATCAGTGTCCAAAGGACCAGAGTTACCAATACACGTTGTGCAACCATACCCAACAAGATTGAAACCAAGCGCGTTCAGATCGTCAGATAGACCCGCTTTGTCAAGATAGTCGGTTACAACTTGCGAGCCCGGCGCAAGCGAGGTTTTCACCCAAGGCTTACGGTTAAGGCCAAGTGCCGCCGCCTTACGCGCAACTAGACCCGCTGCGATTAGAACGCTTGGGTTTGACGTGTTCGTACAAGACGTGATCGCGGCGATGAAGATATCGCCATGCGTAACCGTGTAATCTTCGCCATTCACAGCGATTGGCTCAGCCGCGTCAGCAGCTTTGCCAAACTCATTCGCCATAGCTTCCGCAAACTTCGTGTCAGCTTCGGAGAGAAGAACGCGGTCTTGCGGACGCTTAGGACCAGAAATTGATGGAACAACCGTCGCTAGGTCGAGTTGAATTGTATCTGTATAAACCGGATCAACCATGTCAGGACGCCAGTAACCCTGCGCCTTTGCATAGGCTTCGACTAACTTCACACGATCAGCGTCGCGGCCAGTATTTGTAAGGTATTTGACCGTATCGCCATCGACAGGGAAGAAGCCACATGTCGCGCCATATTCCGGCGCCATGTTTGAAATTGTTGCTTCATCTTCAAGCGTCAGATTGGCAAGGCCGGGGCCGAAGAATTCAACAAACTTACCAACAACGCCTTTTTCGCGAAGCATCTGCACAACCGTCAGAACCAAATCTGTCGCTGTTGCACCTTCTGGAAGTTTACCATCCAATTTGAAGCCGATGACTTCTGGGATTAGCATAGACACTGGCTGACCCAGCATTGCTGCCTCAGCTTCAATACCGCCGACGCCCCAACCCAAAACAGATAGGCCGTTAATCATGGTCGTGTGAGAGTCTGTACCCACACATGTGTCAGGATAGGCGATCGTCTCGCCATTCTCTTCTTTCGTCCAAACTGTTTGGCCAAGATACTCAAGGTTCACCTGGTGACAGATGCCTGTTCCCGGCGGAACCACACGGAAGTTTTTAAACGCTGTCGAGCCCCAGCGCAGGAACTCATAACGTTCTTGGTTACGCTGATATTCAATCTCAACGTTCTTCTTAAAGCTGCCCGGGCCAGCAAAGCTGTCCACCATGACAGAGTGGTCAATGACTAGGTCAACAGGAACAAGTGGGTTAATCGCTTGCGGATCAGCGCCGAGCTTTTGCGCCGCATCACGCATCGCAGCTAGATCAACAACCGCTGGAACGCCTGTGAAGTCTTGCATCAGAACGCGTGCAGGGCGGTAAGCAATCTCGTGCGTGACCTTACCACCATTATCAATCCACGTTTTGAACGCCTCGATATCGGCTTTCGTAACGGTCGTTCCATCTTCATTGCGAAGCATGTTTTCCAGAAGCACTTTCAATGATGCTGGAAGTTTCGACACATCACCTAGGCCGTTTTCAGCTGCGGCATCTAGGGAGTAGTAAGTGTAATCCTTACCATCTACGGTAAGGGTCTTGCGGGCCTTAAAACTGTCGAGGGAAGACATGGGCAATAGCACCTCTCTTATGTACGTTTCGAACGGGGCGCTAGCTTGCGCAGCGCTGACTTGCCCGCTTCCTATACCGGGTAAGCGATCCATGCAATTGCAAGGTGTTGCGGCGTTTCAGCTATGGAGCCACGATTGAGCGAATCTGTTCTCATTCAGGGTGCTCACTTGGGGGCTGTACGCGGCGAACGCATTCTCTTTTCGGAGGTGAGTTTAAGCGCGGTTTCAGGCGAAATTATCCTACTTCGCGGCAAGAATGGCTCCGGGAAGACAACTCTATTGCGCCAGCTTGCGGGGCTAAGTGAGCCACAGGCCGGACGCGTTGAGCGCCAAGGTCGCCATCATTGGGTCGGCCACACGAACGGCTTGAAAGCGCACGAAACGCCGCGCAGTCACCTTGAACATTGGGCTAAAGTCTGGGGCAGCAACAAGAGTATTGATGGCGTTCTAGAACAAATGGCCATGACACGCCCAGCTGATGTCCCGTGCCGCATGCTATCGGCTGGCCAGAAGCGCCGTACCGCTTTGGGGCGCCTATTGCTTGAGAATCGTAGACTTTGGTTGTTAGACGAACCTTTCAACGCGCTTGATACGGACGGTCAGACACTCTTGGCCAACCTGATAAAAACCCACATACAGAACGGTGGTAGCGTGATCGCCGCCCTTCACGGCGCGGCGTCGGTTGAAGCAGATCGCGAGGTGACGCTTTGACGGACAAAGTACGACGCAGAAATAGACGCAGACGCCGATCTGGCGATACAAACGCCTTGCAAGCTCGCGCACCAATAGGCACTAGCATTAGTGAGAATTCAGAACAGGAAGAAAAGGTTGTTCATTCTATACCAAAATGGGTTCGCTATTCTCTAATCCCCGCAACAATTTCACTTTCGCTTTTCACTCAATTGAAATTGGGTTCAGAAAGCTTCAGCTTATTGTCGCCATTAGTCGCTTTAGCTTTTAGCCTTTTAGTTCTCACTGGCCTTGTAACTTCATGGTTCAATCGAAGCGAGATACTTCGGCAACTGCGTAATCTGAGAAATCGTTTTTAAAGCTGCTCCACCTATCCAACGCCATTTGCGAAATGACAAAACGATGAAATTATCACGCAAACACTGGAAAATCGTCGCCGGTATCGGATGGTTAATCGCGATGGTTCCGATTGGTTCGGGAATGTTGGGCGGAGCTTTGTTTCCGTCTTTCTCCAAGCAATCCAACCTAGTTTTGATGCTAGGATCAGCTATATTTGCGACCGCGGTGATCAAAGGGGACCTGATGAAATCGGGTAAGTCTGATGACTAGCTCGTCCCCTATTCTCTCGGCCTTTAAACAAGCTCTTTCAGAAGCTTGGGCGGGCGGCGCAGGTCTGATGCTGCCACTTGGCTTTTTCGCTGGCACAACCGCCCTCGTCCCATTTTCAGTCGGCAGCGAAGCCGAACTGCTGTCGCGCATTGGTCCGGGCGTTTTATGGCTCGCCTTGGCACTCGCATCATTTGTCACCCTAGAGCGGGTGTTTCAGGCTGATTTGGAAGACGGGGCGTTAGATATTTGGGTTCAAGAAGACGCTTCGATCTCAATGATCGCTGTCGCCAAAACACTAGCGCATTGGCTCATTTCCGGATTTCCATTGGTACTTCTCGCGCCTGTGTTTGCGTTCATTCTGCAAGGCTCGATGCAAGATTTGCTCACCACGATGCTCGCTTACGGGCTGGGCGGGTTAACTTTCTTTCTCTGGGGCGGGGTCGCCGCTGCTCTTTCAGCAAGCGTTGCACGTGCGGGTCTCTTGATCGCATTAATCGCCCTACCCTTTTATGTTCCTGCACTGATTTTTGGCGTCCAAACCGTCAATGACGGACTTGAAGGCGCTAGCTTTCTCTTCTTAAGCGCATCTGCGCTATTTGCCCTTGGTGTCACACCTGCTGCCATGGGCGCGGCTTTGCGCTTGGCGGCAGACTAAAGCGAGGCTATTAGCTAACCATGATCTCATACCTTGCAAATCCAAGTCGGTTTATGGGCTTTTCACGCCGCGCAATCCCTATTGCAGGCGTGCTTGGCATCTTGATGGTTGGCTGGAGCCTTTATAACGGCCTCTTGGTTGTCCCACCTGATGAGAAGCAAGGCGGCGACTTGATGCGCGCCATGTTCACGCACGTGCCATCTGCTTGGCTGTGTATGGGGCTTTATGCAGGCTTAGCTGGTTCCAGCTTCGTTTGGTTCATTTGGCGACATGAGCTTGCTGATGTCGCAGCACGTGCCATTGCCCCCATCGGAGCAGGCTACACTGCGCTGTGCTTTGTTACCGGTGCTATTTGGGGACAGAAAGGCTGGGGGTCCGGCTGGCACAACCTCATACTTGGCGACAGTCGGCTAATGTCCGTGTTGATCCTGTTCTTTCTGTTCCTCGGATATATGGCGCTACGTGCGGCGCTAGAGACCCGGCAAAAAGCTGCGCGCGCGGCGGCGATCCTCGCTATGGTCGGGTTCATCAACATTCCGATTATCAAAGTCTCAGTTGATATGTGGCAAACTACAACCATCCACCAACCCTCTAGCGTCTTGAGTATCGGCAATTCAGAACCTCGCAGTGAAGACAGCGGAATGAACCCGGTCTATCTTCAGCAACTTCTCTGGGGTTTCGGTGGCCACAGCTTACTCGCTGCCGCGATGATTATGCTTATCATGCGCTCAGAAATACATGACCAGCGCGCCAACCGATTATTAGCGCAAAAGCTGGGAGGGTCTTAAACAATGCCCAATTTCGGTTCTGACGCTATTTATGTCTGGTCAATTACGCTTCTTGGGATCGTAACGCCGCTACTCTTGGGCTCATACGCTCTGATCCGTGCCAATTCGGCCAAAAAGAGACTTGAGCGACTGGAGAAAGATGACGCTTAGAGGCGTCTATTTCTTCTTCTTTTTCTTCTTTTTCTTAGAGCCTTTAAGACCCTTTTTGCGTGGCACGACTTCTTCCTCAAGATCACCAGAGATAGAGGCCAGGGACAAAAGCAAGCTCTCACGCCGCGATTTTCGCAGGTCTTCGGTCAAGATCGCATCCGCTTCAATGACGATCGGAACAACGTCTTCGAAAGCCACACGACCCGCATCAGTTAAGGAAACGGCTTTGGCCCGCGCGTCCTGATTTGACTTCACGCGCTGAACCAGCCCGCTTTTTTCCATACGAGATACCATGTCGGCGAGTGTCGAACGATCAATGCCCGTGACGTCGACAAGACTGGACTGGCTTTGCCCATCTTCATCGTACAAGGCGGCCAATACCGCGAATTGCCGAATGGTCAGGCCTTTCGCAGCTAATCCAACTGCTGACTGGTTCACAGCCGACTGCTGGGCGCGGTGCAGAAGGTGGGTCACAGACCGCGCCAACGCAAACTCAGATTTTGTCTCTTGCTTACCCATCATTCGGCCCTAACCTCTGACGAAACCAACATATGCATACTTAATGAAAATTCCGTGTGCAGATCAATTGAAATCTCCAATAACGCGAGAGGCTGACAGTTCCATGACAGTTAAAGCTGCACCAGAATTCGCTTTGGAGGTTCCAGATGGTGATGACAAACAGCGCAGTGTCTGCCAGCGCTGTGACTTCATTGACTATCAGAACCCTAAGATTGTCGCTGGATCAGTCGTCGTAAAAGACGGTAAAATCTTACTCTGCAAACGCGCGATTGAACCACGAAAAGGGTTTTGGACCCTACCCGCTGGCTTTATGGAGCTTGGCGAGAGTGTGGAAGAAGCCGCCATGCGTGAGGCCCAAGAAGAGGCTTTGGCCGACATCAAAATTAACAGCACTTTGGCAATCTATTCAGTGCCACGAATAGGTCAGGTACAGGTCATGTACCGCGCTACGCTTGAGGGCGACTATGGAATTGGGCCTGAAAGCGAAGATGTTGGCTTGTTCGATTGGAAAGATATTCCTTGGTCGGAACTCGCATTCCCAACTGTTGTATGGGCATTAACTCACTACGCTGAAACGCGCGATCAAGAATGGTTCGCGCCGTTTGGAAACCCCAAAGGGACTGACGCGCTTACGCGTTAGCTTCAGGCTTACCGTCTTCTTGCAGATGTTTCAGCGTGTAAGGAACATTCAGAGCGCCAAAGACAAACGTGATGACCATGTTGCCAAGCTTCCAGTTCGCCCAAACATCCTCAGCGTCGCGACTTCCAAAAGTGAGTCCTAAAAATTCGTAACTGCCAGCCGGAGCTATCGTCATGCCCGCGACCTGAAGCGCCTGCTCGAAACCAGGTGCATAGAAGCGCCACAGAAACTCATTCCAACACGCCATAGCGACAAAGAAGAGGCCCCAACGGATTGCCAGCGTTCGCCAAGCGAAGTCTGGCAAGGCAAACACCTTCTCGAACATGACTTTCCAGATGTTATGCCCCATGGCCAAACTTCCAAAGATCACGCCAGCTAGGAATAATTGCTGAATCGTTGGTTTGATGTAGAGGAACGATTTCTCTTGCAGGAAAATACCGAGCAATCCAAAACCGCCAACAATGGTTGCGGTAAAGACAAGAAACAGCGGAACTTTTTCACCCCGGCGCAGATAGTTTGACACCGTCCACAAAGTTGCGACGATCAAAACACCCGTCGCCCAGTACAGCGCGGTATCTGGTGACGCCCAAGTGTCATTAATACTAACACGGCGCATAATGTTATAGACGAGGACAAACCCAATAACGGGGACAAGATCGCCCCAAATTTGATTCGCCTTATCTGCGGCTTTACCGAGATCGTTTTCGTTGTCGCTCATGTAACTGTCTACGCGGCTGTGCGCCCTTTGGATGCTAGTTTCTCCCGCACAAAGCCGCGCGCGCCGCCTGCGTCAAGCAAAAGCGCTGCAATGATGTAAGCCGCGCCGCCAATAAACGCTTTTGTGATCAACTCAGCCCAACCTCCCCATGCTGGGACCAGTATTAGTACAGGCCACATCGCCAAGGCCGCAAACGCCACCTTCACCAATTCTCCAAACGGCAGAGGGAGCGCCACAAAGCGTCGCCCGAAAGAGGCTAAGACAGTTATACCCAGTGCATAGCTAGCCACGGTCGCGATCACAGCACCCATAAGCCCCATTTGTGGGATCAGAATAAGGTTGAGAATAATATTGGCGCTAGCTGGAACCAGCATCAATAAAGCACGCTCTTTCGTCTTATGCGCAAGTTGGAAGGCTTCCGAAAAATAGTAAATCAAAAGGCCGTTCAAAAGGCCTGCAAAGGCGATCCAGGGAATGATTTGCATCGCGCCAGCCCGAACATTTTCACCAATCAAAGCTTCCGCCAAAGGTTGCGCTACAAGCGCTAAACCAGTCGCGGCTGGAATGCCGATGAGGAGTAACGTTCTGATCAATCCGCGCGCTTCATCGCGGGCGGCGTCTTTACCACCCCGCTCATAGGCTGCCATGATCAAAGGCGACCCGGCCATTGCAGCCCACGCGCACAGCAAGAGAACTGTTTTATCTGCCACGCCATATCCAGCCGCATATTCGCCAACTGCAGCTTCACCCATAAACAGGGCCAACAAGAACCGGTCTGCGGCTGATAAAATAAGATCGAGTACCAGCGCGGCCGCGATAGGGATACCATATGCAAGATACTCTTTGCGATGCGAAACGCTGGTCGCGCCGCCTTTCGCCTGCTGGCTAAGCCAGCGCGCTTCTGGAGCGACAAGAATTACCCCCGCAATAACCATCCCAATGAACGGGCACGCAGCGCCAAAGCCGCTTTGCCACGCGATCAGCGCGCCAAATATGAAACCGCCCAGCAGACGCGTTGTCTCAACCAGTGCAAATCGTCCAACCTGCTGAGTTGCTTTATGCGCTTCTAAAGCCATCTGAATGACCGTGTTGATCGGCATCAAGATCGCAATCCAAGGCAATATTTTTAGATATTCAGGCAATTTCCCAAGCGCCAAAGCGAGCGCGACAATCAATAGGGCCGTCAGCGCTAAGGACCGCAACGTTAGAGACAACGCCGTTCGAAAATGATCCGGTAATCGGTTGTCAGCTTCAGCCTTGCCAGCGAACCGATAGGCCGAAGCCTCCGCAGGTGTCAAGCTGAGCGTATGAATAAGCGCCATTACTGAAAACATCAGCGCGTAGCGGCCATACTCTTCAGGCCCAAGCAAACGCGTGAACACGTACACCCCACCAAAAGCCGCAATGCCGTTCGCAATGTTTACAGGCAGATATCCAGCAAGGTGACTCAGTAGCTTCATAGGCCTGCTCTAGCAGACCATGTGCCAAGAGCTGGTTAAGGCGCGAACTCAAGCAGCATTAGTCCCATTGCAAGCACACTAGCGGCCACAATACGCCGTTTACCAAAGGCCTCTTTCAGGAATACTGCGCCAAAGATCGCCCCAAACACAACTGAGGTTTCACGAATAGCCGTGACATTAGCCGCTTCCGATAAAGTGAAGGCCCAGAGCGCCGCACCGTAAGAAACCGTACCCAGAACCCCACCAATCGTACCACTCGCAAGTTGTAGCTTCACATCTCGCCAGATCTGTCCACGCCGAACGATTAACATCGCACTTGTGATTCCAATCCAATCAAACAGGAAAAGCCAAACCACGAATGTGAAGAGATTTTGATCAGCCGCTAACCGCGAACCGTTCGCGTCGACAACCGAATACCCAGCAATGCCCAATGCGGTAAGCACGGCCCAGAATAGCGCCGCTCGTTTCAGCGGCTGCTTCACACCATCCTTACTTTCCGGCATGGCGAAAACGATCAAAGCCGCTGTCGCAATAAGCAAACCTAGCCAGCCATATAGACTTGGCGTTTCTTTCAAAAATACCGTTGCCATAATCGCCGTCAGCAGCGGGGCAAGCCCGCGCATAACTGGAAATACCAAGGATAGGTCGCCGCGGTGCAACGCGCGGATCATTGCAAACTGATAGAACCAATGCACACAAACCGAAAGTGCGAGCGCCGCCCAGACCGCCGGGCTTGGCAAAGGTACAAATGGCGCAAAGGGCAGAACACTTGCCGCCATAGCAATCGAGACGATCATGCGCGCACTCAGCACATCGCCGCCCTTTTTCACGAACATATTCGTAGCAGCGACCGTTACCGCAGACAGTAAGCAAAGCGCAATTGGGACCAGACTGGAGCTCATCCTGCCCCGTCGCCCATCGGCTTTAGGGAAGTCAAGCAGCAGTGCCCGCTTGCGTTAACGCGCCGCATCGGTAAACCGCGCGCATGCTGACCATATCTGATCTCGACTTTCGCGTTGAAGCCCGGCCCCTATTTGAAGGCGCATCGGCGCAAATTGCTGCTGGCTGGAAAGTCGGGCTGGTCGGCCGGAATGGAACTGGCAAGTCAACCTTGTTGCGCCTGATCCGTGAAGATGTTGAGAATCCAAACTCGCAAAGCTCGATACGCCTAAACCAAGGCGCAAAACTTGGCTGGGTCGCGCAGGAGGTCGCTGCGACAGATGAGACGATCTTAGAAGTTGTCCTGTCATCCGACAAAGAGCGTCACGCCCTGATGCAGGAAGCCGATACCGCAACTGATCCAAACCGGATCGCGGATATCCATATGCGTCTGGTTGATATTGATGCTTGGTCGGCTGAATCTCGCGCGGCTGAAGTCCTCATGGGGCTTGGGTTCAAAGATGAGGACTTGTACCGGGCGACGAAAGAATTTTCAGGTGGTTGGCGCATGCGCGCGGCGATTGCGGGCGTATTATTCTCGCAGCCTGATCTACTTTTGCTGGACGAACCGACCAACTATCTCGATCTTGAAGGCGCGGCTTGGCTTGAGGGATATCTCAAAAAATACCCGCACACCGTCATCATCGTTAGCCATGACCGCGACCTGCTCAATCGCTGCGTAACGCACACAATGGCTCTAGAGCACTGCAAGCTATCGCTTTGCTCTGGCGGATATGATGCTTGGCTACGTCTTCGCGCAGAGCGCAATGCTCAACTGGAATCCCAGCGCGCCAAGCAAGATGCCGATAAGGCCCATTTGCAAGCATTTGTAGACCGCTTCCGTGCGAAAGCTTCAAAAGCGCGGCAAGCACAATCACGTGTCAAAATGCTCGAAAGAATGCAGGATATTTCTATCCCCTTGGCTGAGCGTACGGTGCCTTTCAACTTCCCGTCTGGGGCAGAGAAGTTGGCGCCGCCTATGCTTGTTTTAGAAGATGCAGTTCTTGGATATGGCGAAGGGGCAGATATCCTGCGCGGCGTTGATCTGCGGCTAGACCCTGACGACCGGATCGCAATCATTGGAACTAACGGACAGGGTAAAACTACCCTCGTTAAATCTATCGCTGAGCGTCTGCCAATCATGGCAGGTACCCGCAAAGTCCCGAAGGCAATCCGCATTGGATACTTTAGTCAGGACCAGATGGATGAGCTGACATCTGGCGAAACTGTCCTCGACCATGTCCGG
>JAQWGO010000153.1 GCA_029238175.1 Henriciella sp.
CTTGGCTTTATGCGCCCTTAGTCACTTTTCATAAATTGCCCCTGCGGTGTCCCTTGCGGCGCGCCGCGGACTGCCTCAAGCATTGTCCAAACAATTCTTGGAGGACTGACCCGTGGCATTTCGAAATTTTATAAAACAATCCGCCTGCGCAGTGGCGCTTAGCTTCGCGCTCGCAGCCTGCACAACCGTAGCAACGGACACGCCAGCTGTCGAAGTGCCCGACGCTCCCGTCGCCGCTGACGTATCCGACGCAACGGTTGTTGCCGATGCTGCCGCGTTCTCCGCTGAAGGTATTGCCGCTCTTGAAGCAGCAATGGGCGCGTATATTGCTGATCGCCGCCTTTACGGCATCCACACGCGCCTTGCGCACAAGGGCGAAACCGTCAGTGACTATAAAGCTGGTTTGCGCGGATTGATGACGCAAAAGCCGATTGAAGATGACACAATCTATCGCATCTATTCGATGACGAAGCCGATCACTGGCGTTGCCATGATGATGCTATGGGAAGAGGGCAAGTATAAGCTCGACGATCCAGTCACAAAATATGTGCCTGAGTTTGAAGGTCTGAAAGTGCTAAAGGGTGTTGCCGAAGATGGCTCACCAATCCTTGTGGATTCAGAGCGCGCGCCAACCATGCGCGAAGTGATGAGCCATACAGCGGGTTTCGCTTACGGCCTTGGCGGCGCAGATCCAGCTAACCAAGCTTTCCGCGATAATGAGATTATGCGCGCGCCGGATATGCAGACCTTTATCAACAAAGTCGCTGACGTACCGCTACTCTTCCAACCCGGTGAGCATTGGTCTTACAGCGCCGCTGTCGATATTCAGGGCCACATTATTGAGAAACTCTCTGGTCAAAAGTTTAGCGAATTCCTCGATCAGCGCCTCTTCACACCGCTCGGCATGACCGACACGGGCTTCTATGTTCCTGAAGAAGACTATGACCGTTTTAGCGAAGTCTATGGTTTCAATCCTGAGAACGGCCAACTTGTGCCCGTGCCTTATCCAAACGTCATGTTCAAAAAGGAAACTGTCGCGTTTGAGTCTGGTGGCGGCGGACTTGTTTCTACAATGGATGATTATGGTCAATTTGCGCAGATGCTGGTCAATGACGGCGAGCTTAACGGCATACGTTTCCTGAAACCGGAAACGATGGACGTGATGACCAAGAATGTCCTGACCGAGGGGCAGAGCCTGTCATCGCTTGGTATCAATGCGGGAGAGACCTATCCCGGCCTCGGCATGGGCCTAAATGTTGGCACGATCGAAGATTCAGCTGCGGTGCCAACCGAAATTCCGGCAGGATCATACTTTTGGGGCGGCGCGGCCAGCACATGGTTCTGGATCGATCCTGTGAACGACCTCTATTTTATCGGCATGGTGCAGATATTTGAGCGCGGTAATCCCGGCGAAGAGCTTGAGCTTCGTGAGACGTCCGGAACGCTCGTATACGAAGCGCTGAACGACTAGCTAATTGCTAGCCTCATCCAAAGGCCAAACAACAACCTCACCCTTTAGTTTTAGGGTGAGGGGTTTGCCCTTACGGTCCAGCGTTTTGCCGGCGGCAACTTTGATCCAGCCTTCGGAAATACAATACTCTTCAGCATTGGTTTTCTCGACACCGTTCAAGGTCAGGCCGATGCCACGCGTCAATAGCTCCTCATTGTAATAAGGGCTGTCCGGGTCAATGCTCAGGCGGTCTGGTAGCGAATCTGTCATGATCCGCTTTTGCCCTTGAAGCTGTTTTCGATCAAGCTGCGAATTTGATTGCGCGCTTTACGGGTTGTGATATGCGGCGCGACCTCTTTTCAGGATTGTCAAAATGACACCCCAAATCAAGCTGCGTGCCCTCGAGCGAGGCGATCTCAAGTTTGTGCACGATCTCAACAATAATCGCCGCATTATGACCTATTGGTTCGAAGAGCCGTATGAGTCCTTCATCGAGCTTGAAGAGCTCTACATGAAGCATATTCATGATCAGACAGAGCGGCGTTTCATCATCCAGGACACCGAAGACAATCGGATTGGCCTGGTTGAGATTGTAGAGATCACCCACATCTCGCGCAAAGCCGAATTTCAAATTATTATTGCGCCCGCATACCAAGGTAAGCGCCTTGCGCGTCCGGCAACACGCCTCGCGATGGACTACGCTTTCCGTGTGCTAAACTTGCACAAGCTTTACCTTGTGGTCGCAACAGATAATGAGCGGGCAATCAGGGTATATAAAGATTGCGGGTTCCTAGAAGAGGGCCTCTTGATCGATGAGTTTTTCGTCAACGGTGCCTATGAGGATGCTATTCGGATGTATCATTTACAAACGCCATATCTGGCTAAAGTGTCTGATACTTAAAGCAGCTCATGTAGTTTTCCCGGAGCAGCATGCCGCCATGACATGCGTAGCGCCGACAGGGCGGTCGTTTCATCCACGGCGCTTAAAGCGATCGTCGTGGCACCATTATCGCCCCATTTGTTAGGAACTTTGCTAAACACAGACGGCTCCGACGCGATTAACATCTCTTGCTCTTATGGTGTTAGAAATACGTTTGCGGTTTCGTCTTTCTCCAGCAGGGTCGCAATCGTTTTGCCGCGTGGGGCATCAACGCGAAAGCTTGCGCGATTGAAGTGAGGCTTCTCGACAGATTTGGGCAAGCTAAGCGCTAAAGCGCGAAATTCAGCAACGGTCAGCATATCTAATCTCCCCTACAGGAGACTAGAATACGCGTGGACGCTCGGCTTTATCAACGTGTAGGCCACATTCTGTTTTTTTCTGACCAGCCCAGCGACCAGACCGAATATCGTTCGGGTCTTCAGCCGGCTTGGTGCAAGGCCAGCATCCAATCGACGGATAGCCTTGTGCAACCAGCGGATGCTTCGGCAGCTGACGGCGTTTGAAATAATCTTGTACGTCGTCTTGGGTCCAGCTGGCCATTGGGTTCACTTTGAAGCGACCTGCGGCAAACTCAAACACGGGCAAAGACATGCGTGCGCCGCCGTGAAAGCGTTTGCGCCCTGTGATCCAAGCGTTGAAGCCTTCAAGCGCAGGCTCAAGCGGGCGAACTTTGCGAAGCGCGCAACATGCATCCGGATCAGTTTTCCAAAGCGTGTTCTTTGGATCTTCGATGAGGCGTTCGTCTTCGGCAGGGGGAATATCTCGCACATTCGAAAGCCCCAGACGCTCAATCAATTCGTCTTTATAATCCAGCGTTTGCGGGAAGTGCATGCCCGTATCCATGAAGACAATCGGCAGACCCGGATCAACATCAGCAATCAATGCCAACATCACAGCGCTCTCAGCGCCAAACGAAGAAACGTAGGTTAGCTCATCCTGCCATTCGCGCAGGATAGATGCGCGCAAGATTGTTTGAGCAGAAGCACCACGCAGTTCGTCATTGATACGGGTAAGGCGCTGCTGAACGTCTTCTTCGACTGTAATCCGGATATCCGAATATGCCATTCGCTTAGGCCTTTGTGTGGCGCCTTGCGAAAACAGAACCATTTCCATCCGCAGCGGGCTGATAGAACGCTGAGTATTCTTTCAGCGCCTTCAGTACACTAGGTAGGGTCGCACGGGTCGTTGAGTAAGCATCAAACCCTGAACGGTTCATATAGAGAATCTGATCAGTCAGCACATGACCGACCGCGCGAAGCTCTCCACCATACCCTAAACGGCGCCGTAAAAGCTGGGCTTGGGAGTAGCCGCGACCGTCTGTATATTTAGGGAAACTCACCTCGATGAGGCCAAGGCGATCAAGGAAAGGTTCCAGATCGTGCGGGTCGTCCGCTGGCTCTAGGCGCACGCCCACTTGCGTATTGCGCGCGAGTAGGGCGTCGGCGTCTTCGATGAGGCGCGTAAGAGAAACCGTCACGCAACCTGTCGCAGGCACTTCGGCGTCGCCTTCGGTAAAGCTCCAAGTATCCTCGATTTCGGCACCATCTTTAATCAGCGGCATAAATAGCCTCCTTGAATGGCTCGTGGCCAACGCGTTCGAGTGTATCGATGAATTTTTCGTCCGAGTTGGTGCGTAGGCCGCGATACGTGTCGACGATCGTCTTCACGGCGCCCGGCACTTCGTCAAACTTCAAGGCCTTGCCCATGATGTCGCCAACGCGGGCTTTCTCATCGGCCCGGCCACCGAGTGAGATTTGATAGAATTCCTCACCCTTACGGTCGACACCAAGGATGCCGATATGGCCGACATGGTGGTGGCCGCACGCATTGATGCAGCCTGAAATATTGATGTGTAGCTTACCGATATCGCGCTCATAATCGCCGTCAGCAAAGACTTTCTGGATTTCTTGCCCAACTGGAATTGAGCGCGCATTCGCAAGGTTACAATAATCGAGGCCGGGGCAGACAATCATGTCCGTGATCAGGCTTTCATTCGCCGTGCTCATGCCTGCCGCATCCAGCTCGCGGTAAACATCATAGAGGTCATCAAGCGCGATATGAGGCAGAACGACATTTTGCGCATGGGTGACACGAATGTCGTCAAAACCATAGGTCTCTGCCAAGTGCGCCATAACCATCATCTGGCTATCGGTGGCGTCACCCGCGAGACCGCCAATCGGTTTCAGGCTGATCGTGACAGACGTATAACCGTCCACTTTATGCGGATGTAGGTTGACCCCGGCCCAAGTCGCAAACTTCGAATCGGCCGCCTTGGCGCGTTCAAACGCATCGCTCGTCGCAGGCTTATCTGCGAAAGCGGGCGGGGCGAAATAAGCGTGGATACGGTCAATCTCTGCTTGTGGCAGGTCGATCTTTTCAGCGTCATGCTGCGCCGCGTATTCTTCCTGAACCAGACGCGTGAATTCTTCAGCGCCCGTTTCGGTGACGAGGATCTTGATGCGCGCCTTATATTTATTATCGCGGCGGCCAAAGCGGTTATAGACCCGCATGATCGCTTCAAGATAATCTAGCAGTTCAGCTTCCGGCACGAATTCGTTGACCATGGTCGCAATAACTGGCGTCCGGCCTTGGCCGCCGCCCACATGGACTTCAAAACCAACTTGATCGCCGCGCTTACGCATATGCAGCCCGATATCGTGTACGCGGATCGCAGCGCGGTCATGTTCGGCTGCTGTGACAGCGATTTTGAATTTGCGCGGCAAGAACGCGAATTCCGGGTGGAACGTGCTCCATTGGCGAATGATCTCACACCAAGGGCGCGGGTCCATAATCTCGTCTTTGGTCGCCCCGGCAAAGTGGTCGCTGGTCGTGTTACGGATACAGTTGCCGCTAGTCTGAATGGCGTGCAGTTCGACCTCAGCCAACTGTTCAAGCACATCAGGAATGTCTTTCAGTGCGACCCAGTTGAACTGAATATTCTGGCGCGTCGTCATGTGGCCATAGCCGCGATCAAAATCACGCGCGATCACGCCAAGCTTGCGCATTTTGGCGCTGTCGAGTTGTCCATAAGGGATCGCGACACGCAGCATGTAGGCGTGCAGCTGTAGATACACCCCATTCTGCAAGCGCAGCGGTTTGAACTCATCCTCAAGGATGTCACCGGACAAGCGGCGATCCACTTGGCTGCGGAACTGGTCCACGCGGTCATTGACGATCTGCGCGTCGAATTGGTCGTAACGGTACATTAGAGTGTCACCCCTTCTTTGGGCATGGCGTGGCCGATGGACAGCGCGCCTTCGACGCGGCTGACCCAGCGCTCAACGCTTGGAAATTCTGCAAGATCAAATCCGCCTTCGTGAGCCACGCGGGTATAGGCAACCAAGGCAATATCAGCGCAGGATAATGTGTCGCCGACCAGCCAATCTGTATAGGTTAGCTGCATCTCCATTACACCAAGGGCGCGCCGGCCTTTGGCCATCAAGTCGGGATCAATCTCACTGTCAGGCAATTTCAGATAATGCTTCTTGAACCGGCGCACGGCGATGGCGGTTTCGTGGGAATATTGCTCCCAGAACAACCAGCTATTCATTTGCGCGCGTTGAAAACTATCGCTTGGGATCAGGTTAGAGCCTTCCGCCAGATAGAGCATAATCGCATTCGATTGCGGCAGCGCCCGTCCATCCGGCCAGCGTGCCAGCGGCACTTGCCCAACCGGGTTCAGCGCCAGAAATTCTTCGGTTTGCGTTCCGCCATTCAGAATATCAATCTCAATCCAGTCATGGTCGATATCCAGATAATCGGCGGTCCAGCGCGGCTTCTGACAATTGCCAGAAATGCTGTCGCCATAAAGCGTTAGCTTTGTGATTTCACGTCCCGGCACTAGATGATAACCCCGTAAGGAATGGTTGGGCCATTCGCGCGAATGCTTTCCCGCAGGGTCTCGCGGCCAGCAATTTTGCCGTCTTCGGTGACTTCCATAAAGTAGGGGTCAGTGATCTCACGCTCTTGTGTTTTGGCATCGGCCAGCGCCGTTTCCGCGGCATCGCCCGTAAAGGCGCCAAGGTCAGCTGGATCTTCACTCCAGCCGCCATCTGCAGTCATCCAGACATTTTGCCCGCTGGCGGTGCGCCATGCTGTAATTGCTTTTGGGGTTTCTGGTTTTAGCTTCGGACGAACAGACGTCATGCGGCAGTCTCCACGGAAAGTTGGGCAAGGGCTTCAGCAGGAATGGCGCTAACTTCCCCGATGATCAGTAGAGCAGGGCCTTTAATCCCCGCGCGGTCAATCATCGACGGCAGTTCAGCAAGCGTGCCGAAAATCTTGATTTCATTGTCTCTTGTGCCGTTCTCGATCACGGCGACAGGCGTGGACGCGCCGCGCCCCGCATTGATAAGTTTTTCTGAAATAGAAGCGGCCGTTCCAACGCCCATAAACACCACGACAGTTTGCGCCGGTCGGGCAAGCGCATGCCAGTCTAGATCAGGAACGCCGCCAGCCTTCGCATGGCCAGTTACAAAGGTCAGGCTTTGCGCGTGGTCGCGGTGGGTCAGGGGCAAGCCAGCGGATGCCGCGCACCCAAGCGCCGCAGAAATTCCCGGTACGACCTGCGCTTCAATGCCTGCTTCGCGCAGAGCTTCAACTTCTTCGCCGCCGCGTCCAAAGATAAACGGATCGCCGCCTTTCAAGCGCACAACGCGTTTGCCCTCATTGGCCGCTTCGATCATCAGCGTGTGAATATCCTGCTGCGGCACAAGGTGATTAGCTTTCGCCTTGCCAACCGGAACCCGGTCCGCATCGCGGCGGATAAGGTCCATGATATCATCACTTACCAAACGGTCGTGAAACACGATGTCGGCGTTTTGAATCAAGCGGAATGCTTTCAATGTCAGCAGCTCAGGGTCACCGGGGCCGGCGCCTACAATTGCAACCATTCCCGTGTTCGCGCGCCCCGACGCGGGATCTCCCTCGGTTGAGAGGATCCCCGGATCAATTCCAGGGCTATCGGGTGTTGAGAAAGCTCTCAGCATGTCTTCTAAAGCGATCTGCGCGCCGTCAAAATCACCTGCAATCGCAAGGTCTGCCGGGCGGCCGTTCAATGCGGCTTCCCAGAATTGGCGGCGTTGAACACCGCTACCCAAAGCGGCAAAGACCGCAGGTCGAAACGCTTTCGCCATCTTCGAAAGCGGGCCCATATTTTGTGGCATCAAAGCCTCAAGCTGGGTGCGAACCTTTTTCGCAAGAATGGGTGCTGCGCCGCCAGATCCGATCGCGGCAACAATCTCGCCGCGCTCCAGAATACTTGGGACAGTGAAATCGCATAGATCAGGGCGATCAACGACATTCATCGGGATGCCAGATGCGCGCACCAATTCCACCGCATCCAGTTTACAATCTTCTTCGCGGCAGGCGACAATTGCGAAGCGGGACTGTTTCAAAGCCGCCGGTGCATCGACATAGTCGCCGGTTTCAATCCGCCCCTCAAATTCCGCCGCAAAGGCTCCATCTAGGACGGCATGGGAAAACACAGTAATCTTCGCCGTCGTCTTGGCGAGCAACCGAACTTTGCGCCTTGCCTCTTCGCCGCCACCAAACACGACGATCGAAGCGTCGTCAGTATAGAAAAAGGCAGGAAACAGGCGCATGAGGAAAATCCGGTGTCTTTATAAGCTGGCGCAGAAATGAGGATGAAAGGGCTTTACGGCAACCATAACGCGCTTATTCCATTGTTTAGAGAAACTACAAACAAAATCTGCTTATAAGGGCGCCATGTCAGACTCAAGTGATCGCCTCCCGCCCCTAAACGCCCTGCGTGCCTTCGAAGCCGCCGCCCGCCGCCTATCTTTTACCAAGGCCGCAGACGAGCTTAATGTCACGCCCGGCGCGATATCCCAACATATTCGTCAACTCGAAGACTATGCCGGAACCCCGCTGTTTAAGCGTACCGGCCGCAGTGTTTTGCTGACTGATGCAGCGCAAGCTGCGCTGCCTTTGGTGCGTGAAGCTTTTGATCAGATCGCAGAAGCAGGCCGCATTATGCAGGCCCCGGCGCGCAAAGGCCGCGTTATGGTTAGTTCTGCGCCAAGCTTTGCTGCCAAATGGCTCGCCCCGCGCCTCGACCGCTTCCACAGCGCCCATCCCGGCGTTGAGGCATGGGTCAGCGCCGATAGTGGGATTACAGACTTTACAACCGCCGACGCCGATTTCGCCATCCGCTACGGCGCGGGCAATTATGATGGTTTGAAATCAGAGAAACTGCTGGATGAAACCGTTCTACCAATTTGCTCCCCCAAACTTCTCGAAGGCCCAGATGCGATTCGAAAACCATCTGACCTCGCCAATCATACTTTAATCCACGATGTCAGCGCAGAAGTTGATCCGTCGTGCCCAGACTGGACCAGCTGGCTAAAAGCGCGCGGCGCGGGCGCAAATGTTGATGGCACGCGCGGCCCACGTTTCAACCAATCGGCACTTGCCATTGAAGCGGCGGCGACCGGACGCGGCGTTGTTCTTGCCAAGCGGGCGATTGCCGCCAGCGACATCGCTGCTGGACGCTTGATCGCACCATTTGCCGACGGATCAATCAGCGTCGACTACGGCTACTGGCTCGTCTGGCCAAAAGGTCGACACCTGACCGAAGACGTTCGCGCCTTCATTAAATGGGTGAAAGCCGTGGCGGCAGAGAGTGAAGTGGCCGGGGTTTAGATCACAATTGCTTGCTCACCAAAACGTGGCCGCGTATTTCGCGCGGCATCTGTTTAATCGATCTGTATCGTTAAATTTCAATATGGTTGCCCCTGCCGATGATACATACCGGACTTCTTGCACATAGCCCCGATGGGGCCGCCCTCGCATTTTCAGAGTTTTGCCATCTTGGGCCTCAGCGATTTAAAGCGCCGGTGCATCCGGATATCACGCTAGATTATATCGCGATGGGGCGAACATTGCCCGCTTGGGACCGGGGGGATGCCGGCGCGGTGCGTGAAGTTCTAGCCGAAAGTGTGTCGCGCTTAGCCAAATCGGGGGCTGAGTTCTTTTTCTGCCCCGATAATACGGCGCATATTGCCCTTGAATCTCCGGGGCCTGATCTGGCTATTCCCGGACTGAATATCGCCGACATCGTTGCTCAAAAAGCGAGCGCTAGCGGCTTTCGCAAGGTCGGAATCTTAGGAACGCGGTTCACAATGGCCGGGCCGGTTTATCCGCGCGCGCTTGCGGCGCATGGCATCGACTGGGCCATTCCTGAACATGGTGAAGAGATTAATCGTATCATTTTCGAGGAATTGGTGAATGGTGTTATCCTAGACCAGTCCCGTGTGACCTATTGCAATGCTATTGATGATCTAAAAGCACGCGGTTGTGACAGCGTCGCGCTGGTGTGCACAGAAATCCCGCTACTTATTGCTCCGTCAGATTCGAGTTTGCCAATATTGGACTCAACAAGGCTAATTGCCGAAGCGGCGTTTAATGTCGGCGTCGGCGAAGCACCATTACCAACCTGGCGCGGCGGTCCGCTGTAAAATGCTCAATTATGTCCTAACAAGTACAGCCCGCAATTGTCCGACGGCTGAAAACAGCCTATCCCGAATCTATGTCTAAACTCTATTTCACCTACAGCGCCATGAATGCTGGTAAGTCAGCGCTGCTTCTGCAAGCCGCCTATAACTACCGCGAGCGCGGTATGGAAACGATGCTCTGGACATCGGGTCATTATGGGGCTGAGCCGGATGCGCATATTGGCGAGATTGAATCGCGCATCGGGCTTCGCGCGGACGCTCACCTTTATCGCGGCGAAACGGATCTGTATGAGGCGATTAAGGCTGAAAAAACGCGCGGCCAAATCGATGCCATTTTCTTTGACGAAGCTCAGTTCCTTACTAAGGCCCAAGTCTGGCAGCTTGGCCGTATCGGCGATGATTTTGGTATTCCGGTCCTTTGCTATGGTTTGCGAACTGATTTTCAGGGCGAGCTTTTCCCCGGTTCAGCGGCGCTTTTGGCATTAGCTGACAATCTCCGCGAAGCCCGCACCATCTGTCATTGCGGTAGCAAGGCGACGATGACAGCCCGCATGGATGAAGATGGCAACGCCATTAAAGAGGGCGCTCAGGTCAGCGTCGGTAAAGAGGTTTACGTTTCCCTCTGCCGCAAACATTGGGAAAATGCGCTTGGGCGATAGGTGCCCCATTCTTACCACAATGAGCGTATACTCACTAATTCGTGGCGGCGAAGGGAGAAGCTCATGTTTGCCCGAAAAAGTGGACCTCGAAATAGCCTCATCTGCGGCTTGTTAGCGATCGTGACCTTTATCGGTATCGGCCTACTTGCGGCAACATGATGAGATTTAAGCAAAACTAATGCGCTCATAATAGGTGTTGAATATTGCCGCGTGCAGATGCACATGGCGGCTTGAAGATTGAACACGCCTATGGAGGCCAATGTGACCGCAACTGCTGCTACGCCTGTAAAAAAAGTGAACCCAAACGCGCCGACTGAAGAGACGGTGCTGAGTGTCGAGCACTATACTGACCGCTTGTTTAAGTTTCGGATTACCCGTCCGGCTGCATTCCGCTTCCGCTCTGGTGAGTTTATTATGATTGGCCTTCCGCCTTTAGAAGGGCAGCGCAAGCCAATTTTGCGGGCCTATTCAATCGCCAGCCCAAACTGGGATGACACGCTGGAATTCTATTCCATCAAAGTTCCGGATGGTCCTCTAACCTCGCGCCTGCAAAAAATTAAAGTTGGCGACACTGTTTTGCTCGGTAAAAAACCTGTCGGTACGCTCGTGCATGATGCGCTTGTCCCGGGTAAGCGCCTCTATTGCTTCTCTACAGGCACAGGCTTCGCGCCTTTCGCCAGCGTCCTGCGCGATCCAGAAACTTACGAAAAGTTCGAAGAGGTCATCATCACACATACCTGCCGTGAGAAGGACGAACTGCAATACTCGAAAGAGATCGTAGATGGCTTTCTAAATGATCCAGACATCGGTGAAATCGCTGCGGGTAAGTTGCGCCTCTATCAGACGTGTACGCGCGAAGAGTTCGACAATGCGGGCCGTATCACCGACCTTATTCGCTCAGGAAAACTGTTCGAAGACTTGGGCGTTCCGCGCCTCAACCCCGAAACAGATCGCGGCATGATTTGCGGCTCAATCGAGATGACGAAAGAGCTAAAAGACCTGATGGAAGAGCATGGCCTGAAAGAGGGCGCAAATAGCGAACCAGCAGACTTCGTCATCGAGCGCGCGTTCGTGGGGTAAGGTTGTAGACAGGAAAGTGAGTATTCTGAACCGAGCGGCAATTTATAAATGCCGGCTCTTCAGGCATACTTGTTTTCACTGATGCAGCTCTAATGTCTCAAGAGTTTCTTGATTGTAACGCTGTGGGCCAGTGTGAGAAAAAATCACATGTAATATCCTAATCGTAAGCTATGCCTCAGCAGAAGGTAGTGATGTCAGGTTTTGATCTTACGAATAGCAATAGTTGGGATTTTGTATCGATGAAACGGCTGCCTGACTGGCGGTTATCTCACAATATTTGGAAGTACTGCTTTAAGGGTGGAGTAGTGGGATAGATTTTCAAACTCGGTAAGGCTAGCTTTTGCACCGAGTCTTTTACAAAGCGCTTTTGACGACTCAGCCGGTGTCCAATTATCTGCTTGCCCATGCCAGATAGATACCGGGCAGTTTATATTGTCCAGTATTCGCAACCATGGTGAAACATAGGATCTAAGTTCGCTTTTATAGGCAGCTTGATGTTTAAATAGGCAGTGACGAAGACCATCGCGCAACATGATTCGCATGCAGTCATCATCAAGTAACGCCTTGTCTGCTGGCACAGCATTTGCGAACATCGCTCTTATCAGAATGCTAGGCGCAGTCTTCGCGATCACGCCTTGCACAAACGACAAAATTCTCAATCTACCGCCATCTCTTGCTGCTTCAAAAATCGGCTTTCCT
>JAQWGO010000007.1 GCA_029238175.1 Henriciella sp.
CAACGAGCAAGAAGCCGGGGATCAACGCGCCTGCAAACAAGTCGCCCACCGAGACCACGAAAGAGGCATTCCCCATCTGGTTGGCCGCTTGGCTAGCGGCGTTTGAAACAGCATCGGCAAGCAGGATTAGAACGATTGAGGGCGGGATAATCTGGCCCAACGTTCCGGACGCTGCGATGGTTCCGGTCGCAAGTTTAGGGTCATACCCTTGCCGCAACATAGAGGGCAGGGCGATCAAGGTCATCGTGATGACCGTCGCGCCAACGATACCTGTAGAGGCCGCAAGCAGCGCACCGACCAAGATGACCGCATACCCCAATCCGCCTCGAACCTTGCCCAGAAGGCGGCTAGCAATGTGTAATAGATCTTCAGCAACCTTTGACCGCTCGAGCACCACACCCATCAGGATGAAGAGCGGAATCGCGACGAGCGTACCGTTTTGCATGATTGAGCCGCCTTCAATGCGGCTTGGGAACGATCGCAATAATGGTTCAGGGAATATCCCGAACCCTATGCCGATCAGACCAAAGATCAGGGAAACACCACCAAGCGTTAAGGCAACCGAATAACCCGCAAGGAGGCAAGCGATTGTTGTCAGGAACATTGTGACAGCAAAAATGAGCTCAAGCTCCATGGTTTGCCTCCACGATGTTGGTTGGTTTCTCTTCGCGTTTTCCTGTCAGGATGAGTGCGGCTTTTATGGCTTCGGACAGGCCTTGGATAATCAGCAAAATGGCAAAGGCCGGGACGAGCGTTTTGAATAGGAATACGATAGGTAGGCCATCGCTCTCTCTTGAGCCTTCAAGGAGAAGCCAGCTGCGGGTTAAGCCTTGCTCAGTGAGGGCGACAAGACGGATGCAGATGGGAAATAGGAAGAGATACAGGCCCGCAAGCTCTACCCAAGCGCGACCTCGACTGCCTAGGCGCGGGCGTAGGATATCAACGCGAACATGAGCGTCATCGCGCAGCGCAGCCGCCGCGCCAAGCATGAACATTGTTGCGAACGCGTAAATGACTAAGTCGCTGAGCCATGTTCGTGACCAGCCATAAGCATAAGCGAGCAAGACATCGGTGAGCTGAAAAAACACAAGCGCAACTGCCGCGACCATTGCAGCAGCAAGGACCCATCCAGTCATGCGGTCGATGGCGCCTGATATACGCGCGGCGAGCTTGTGAAACAGGCTGGGCATGATCAGCAGGAATAGAGGCAATAGCAAAAGAGGGCTGAAAGCGATGCCGACCCACTTTATAATTTCGCCTAGGCCGAGAAGGAGGTTGGTGTCCATCTTACGATCGCCTACTTGCCCAGCGCGCGGGCAGCGTAATACGGACCGTCCGACACATCTGACCATTTGCGCATCGTGTTCAAGCCAGCTTCGAAGCTTTCGTAAATACGCTTCTCAAGACCGTCCTTACCTGCGTCGGCGCGGACATCGAAGGCGGCTTCGGACATGGCTTTCACGACATCTTCTGGGTAAGAGCGAAGCTGGATGCCATGCTCCTTTTGTAGGATGTCGAGATAGACCGCGTTCTGGTATGTGAACTCACCCAGCGAAGTGTGATTGGTGGATTCGCAGGCAGCTTTGATTAGCGCTTGCTCGCCAGCGCTAAACCCGTCCCAGAGGCGTTGGTTGATGCCAACGGCTAAACTTGCGCCGGGCTCATGGAAGCCGGGGCCGTAATAGTAGGGCGCCTCGCGGTAGAAGCCGAGAGAATAGTCATTCCATGGACCAACCCATTCAGTAGCGTCTATGTTTCCCGTTTGCAGGGCTTGATAAATCTCACCGCCGGGAAGTGTGCGCGCGGAGCCACCAAGGGCGCGTAGGACATCGCCGCCTTGCCCGGGGATGCGCATTTGTAGACCGACCAGATCGTCTAAGCTATTAATCTCTTTACGGAACCAGCCGCCCATTTGGTGACCGGTATTCGCAGCTTGCAGTGGCTTAATGCCAAAACTGCCAGATAGCTCGTCCCAAAGTGCTTGGCCGCCGCCGAAATCTATCCAACCCATGATTTCTTGGGCGGTCATGCCAAATGGCACTGCGGTAAAAAATGGGTAAGCGGGGGACTTGGCTGTCCAGTAATAATCTGCGCCGTGATACATATCAGCAGAGCCATTTGCGACGGCATCAAAGCTTTCAAATGGCGGAACGAGTTCACCCGCGGCGTAGACTTTGACCTCAATCAGGCCTTCCGACATGGTGTTGATACGCTCACCGAGGCGTTCTGCGGCGCGGCCTAAACCGGGTAAGCCCTTTGGCCATGTTGTCACCATCGTCAGGCGGCGGCGGTTGCGGCTAATGGCGGGCGCGGCAAGGTCAGCGGCTTTTTGTGGATTGGCTAAAGCAGCCGCAGTTCCGGCAGCTCCTAACAAACCTGCACCTAGCAGGTTGCGGCGGTCAATCATATTTTCCTCCCCGCAAATACTTGCGATGCGCTTTTGCGCTTTTGCGCTTATTCGTCGTCTTCTAGTCTTCGCCAGTTTCCGCCGTCGAGCACTTCGAGTGGTGTGAAGCGGCGTTTGTAGTTCATCTTTTGGCTGCCTTTGATCCAGTAGCCAAGATACACGTGGGGTAGGCCAATTTCGGCGCTGTGCTGGATATGGTCCAATATCATGTACGTGCCGAGGCTGCGGCGGCGCATGGCTGGATCAAAGAACGTGTAGACCATGGAGAAGCCATCGCGGAGCACGTCGGTCAGTGAGACCGCCACAAGTGGGGCATCCGCTTCGGGGCCAGCTCTATATTCAAACATCAGCGTTTGAACCGGGCTTTCATTTACCATCGCACAAAACTCGCGATAGCCCATATCCGACATGCCGCCTCCATCATGGCGTGAATTCAGATAGTTTTTCAGCAGGCGGTAATATTCGCGATTTGCTTTTGCTTCGATCGGACGACGAACGAGATCATCATTTGTGCGTAAGATGCGGCGCTGGTTTCGGCTGGGTTTAAAATTCGCCACATCAACCCGAACAGAGCGACACGCATTACAGGTTGGGCAGGCTGGCCGGTATGCAACGCCTTGGCTGCGGCGGAACCCTGCGCGGCTTAATTGGTCGTGCAGCGCATCGGGGTTCTCTTGCGTTAGATGTGTGAAGCCTTTGCGCTCAAGTTGGCCTGGCAAATAGGGGCAAGGGCTCGCCCCCGTTACATAGAAGCGTAGGCCTCTACGGACCCCGGGAACTTGGAAAAGCGACTCGTCTAGTTTCATTACTTCTATCTAGTCATTTAAAGGTCAAAGCGCCAAGGGGCCACAATCGTAAATGCTGCCCACATTATTAAGACGAGTGGTCCACCAAAGCGCATGAAGTCGCCGAATTTGTAGTGTCCCGGGCCCATGACCAGCATGTTAGTCTGATAAGCAATCGGTGTCGCAAAGGCGCAGTTTGCGGCGTAAATGACAGCGAGCAGGAATGGAAACGGGTCTGACCCCATTTGATCAGCGGCAGAAAGCGCGATCGGTGTAAACAGAACAGCGGTCGCAGCATTGCTGAGAATGTTTGTTAAAATCGCAACCGCGAGGAAAATGGCTGACAGCACGGCGAGGGTTCCGAATGGTGATGCTAGACCAACAACTAATTGCGCGATAAGTTCTGCGGCGCCTGTTGCTTCTAGCGCAACACCCATGGCGAGTGCTGCGGCAATCACGAGATAAATCCTTAGATCAAGCGAACGACTGGCTTGGCGATGGTTCAGGCATTGGAGCAGAATCATCGCCGTTGCGGCCGTAATTGATGCAAGTGTGATGCTGACCCATCCAAATGCCGCGACAACCACCATAATAAGCGTGATCAAGCGGGCCAGTTGTGCGCGTGTCGTCGTAGGGAATTCGCTTTGAGACCATTCCAAAAGGATAAGATCGCGGCTGGTGCGTAAATCACGGAATGCACTAACTGGGCCGCAGAGGAGCAGCGTATCGCCGGCTTCAAGACGGATTTCGCCGAGTTTGGCGCGTATCATACGGCTGCGGCGTTGAATGCCGAGTGTCACGGCTTGGGTTAGGCGGCGAAAACCGAGCATTTCGACGGTACGTCCAGCCATTCTTGAGCCGGGGGCAATGACAGCTTCGACGAGGCCTAGCTGTGTCTCGCCAGTATCTTCATCATGCTCGGAGACACCGGTTTGCCAGATATCGTTCAGCATGGCGGGTTTGCCAGAGAGCAGGTCGGTTAGCGCCTGACGCGTCGCGGCAACGATGACCAAGTCACCCGGTTGAAGTGTGATATTGTCATAAGGCGGCAAGAGGGCTCGCTCGCCGCGCTGGATCATTCTGACCGTGATATCGCGTAGGGCCGGAAACATGCCCGCGACGGCTTCTTTACCATCCAGGAAGTGGCCGGGCGTGACTTCAAATTGGGCGACAAATTGCTTGCCTGATTTGACCATTGTTTCAGAGAAAGCTTCGCGCTCTGGAAGCAGGATGCGGCTTGCGATTGCGATATATGTAATTCCGACAGCGGCGAGGATGAGGCCGAAGACGGTCTGATCAAAAAAGCCAAGTTCGCTGCCAGTTAGGCGTTCATAAGAATCGGCAGCCAGTAGGTTGGTCGAGGTGCCGATAAGGGTCGTCATTCCGGCGAAAATCGAAACGAAGCTAAGCGGCATCATTAGACGTGACGTGGACGCGCCCATTCTGGCAGCAATGGCGGACATGATCGGCAAGAACATGATGACGACGGGTGTGTTATTTGTGAAAGCACTTGTCACAAATACTGCAGCGAAAGCGCCAATCAGCGTTCCGATTGGACGCTTATCATACGAACGAACGAGGGCTTTCGTTGGGCCCTCAAGCGCACCGGTTTGGAACAGGCCTTGGCCAACAACTAAAAGCGCCATGATGGTGATTAGGGCAGGGTTTGCGAAGCCCATAAGTAGGTCGGCGCTGGTGATTGGTGATCCATCAAACCCTGTTGCGCCGGGAATACTGAATAATAGAAGCAGACCGGCAATCACGGAAACAGAGACAAGCTCCATCGACCAGCGATCTAGCATGTAGAAAACTATGGTGATGGCAACGGCCGCAAGGCTCGCCCACATGGGCCAGTGAGCCATGATCTCAGCGGTCATGTCGTCTCCCGTGTCACTTATCGCCTTTGGGGCATCTGCAGGACGCGTCTTCTACGCTGTCTTTTCGTTTATGACTAGTACTATCGAGATACGTCTGTTGGCTGGCAAGTCAGGTGAATTTTGCACCAATGGCCGCGTGTCCGCTAGACCTGAAACGGCTCTAATGCGATTTGGTGCGACACCTGAGTTCACAAGAATTTTACGTGCAGAATTCGCGCGATCTGACGACAGTTCCCAATTTGAATAGCCGGGCGTTGTGCTTGGATTGGAATCTGTGTGGCCTTCAATCAGGATGTTAAATGGCAAGATCGCAACCGCTTTGCCTGCTACTTTTGTGAGGGTGCTGCCTGTATTATTGAGTTGTCCGTCGCCTGTCGCAAATAATGGCCGTGTGGCCATATCGGACAGCTCTATGCGGACCATATCAGGTTCAGCCGTGATTGTGACACTAGATGAGAATTCTTTCAGCGCGGGGTCGGCCAGTAATAATTGTGCGACGGCTTTTGCTTGCATGATTGGCTCTGGCGTTGCCGCAAGTTCTGTCATCTCTGCGTCGCCGCCGAATTGTTGAGCCAAAACGGCTTTGTCTTCGGTAGAGACGCCGTGGACGATCCACATCACCAAAAAGAAGGCACAAAGCGCCGTTAGGAAGTCGGCATAGGCCAATTTCCAAGTACCCATCTTGCGGGCGGGCGCCCCAGGCTTTCTGCCTGTACGGCGCCGGGATGTATAAGCATGTGCCATATCTTTCCCGTCAGACCCTTCTGGTCTTGATGCATTTGATAGGGCATCAGGGTGAAGATCGGTTGAGATTTGCTAACGCGATTTATTTGAAATTTGCTCTATTGCGGGCCTAGACTGGAAATAGGAGGCCAATATGGCGAAAGTTGCTTTTTTAGGGTTAGGTGTCATGGGCCATCCGATGGCGGGGCATCTTGTGAATGCTGGCCATGATGTAAGCGTGTGGAACCGAACGGGTGCCAAAGCAGAGCAATGGGCCGAGGCCTATTCAGGCGCGGCGGCGTCAACGCCGGCTGATGCGATTTTGGGTGCAGAATTTGTTATGCTGTGCCTTGGCGACGATCCAGACGTGCTGGCTGTGTTTGATGCAATAGCGCCGAATATCGCATCAGGTATGACGATTGTAGATCACACAACGGCCAGCGCGGGACTGGCACGTACGCTATGCGCCAGAGCAGCAGAGCATGGCGCAGCATTTATAGATGCGCCTATTTCTGGCGGGCAAGCGGGGGCCGAGAAAGGTGCACTGACGATCATGTGCGGCGGCGCGGCAGAGGCTTTTGCAGCCGCCGAACCCATCATGGCAGCTTATGGAAAACGTATGACGCTGATTGGTGAGAGTGGCGCAGGGCAGCTTGCCAAATCTGTCAACCAGATTTGTATTGCGGGCATCGTTCAAGGTCTGGCCGAAGGTATGCATTTTGCCGAAGAGGCGGGATTAGATGTCTCTAAAGTGATCGAAGCGATTAGCGGCGGCGCGGCCCAAAGCTGGCAGATGGAAAACCGTTGGGAAACCATGCGCGATGGCCATTTTGAGCATGGGTTTGCTGTCGATTGGATGCGCAAAGACCTGCGAATTGCGCTTGATACAGCGCGCGAGAACGGCGCAAGTTTGCCACTCACTGCCACGGTTGATCAGTATTACGCTGACGTTCAGGCGATGGGCGGCAACCGCTGGGACACTAGCAGCCTGCTGGCGCGCATGGGCCGAAAGAAAACCTAAGCCATGACGGCGCTTCAAATTGCTGACGCACTTGGTGTCTTTGTCTTTGCGCTCTCGGGCGGCTTGTTGGCTTCGCGCAAAGGCATGGATTTGTTTGGCATTCTGGTGATTTCGCTTCTGCCAGCGATTGGCGGCGGTACGTTGCGCGACTTGTTGCTGGACCGCCCAGTCTTTTGGCTGGAGGAATCAAATATTATTCTCGTGGCATTGGCTGGCGGCGTGGTTTCGGCGGTGCTTGGCGAACGGATTGCGCGGTTTAAGGCGCTGATCTGGTTTGATGCAATGGGATTGTCGCTGTTCTGCGTTATCGGCGCACAAGCGGCCCTTGGCCTTGGATACGGTCCGATCGTCGTGGTTATGATGGGAACCATCACTGCGAGTTTTGGTGGTTTGATGCGAGACGTTGTGTGTAACGAGGTGCCGCTAATCTTGCGAGAAGATATCTATGCAACCGCCGCACTGATTGGCGCTTTTACGTTTTGGGGCGCCGTTACACTTGGTTTGTCAGTAACGTTAGCGATGCTCGTCGGCGGCTTAACGGCTTTCATTATTCGGGCGACTGTGATCACACTCAATGTCCGTCGTCATATAAAAT
>JAQWGO010000092.1 GCA_029238175.1 Henriciella sp.
CCAATTGGAAAACCAATCGGTTAGCGACCTTCGTTCGGTCGAGGCCCAATCAAAACTGACAAAGCTTACTCCTCGCGAACGGGAGGTTCTTGAATGTTTGGTGGATGGTCTGACGAACAAGGCCATCGCAGATGTCCTGTCTATATCGCCGCGAACGATTGAGATTCACCGATCCAACATGATGGAAAAGCTAGAGGCTGAAAGTCTGTCAGCGGCGCTACGTATCGCATTTGTGGCGGGGGTCGGCATGAAAGATGATGGCTAAAAACGCTAAAACTCTACGCAACCCTACCTAGGGACGCATGGTTCGCTTTCGGTAATATTCTACAAACTGCAACTGAAAGTGACGTCCTTGGATGTTTGAAAAACCGCGATCTGATAAAGGCTTTTTGACCGGCCGAGTTGTCGTCATTGAGGATGATGACAATGTTCGTCGTTCGCTCACGATGATGTTGCGGGCGAGGGGGTTTACGGTTGAGGTTTACCGAAGCGGCGTTGAGCTTTTATCCAATCGAACCCCGATTGATGCCCATTGTATGCTGGTTGATTATAAGATGCCGCGTGTTGATGGTTTGACCTTGCTGTCTCGCCTGCGCGAAGCAGGAAATGTGACGCCGGCGCTTATGATGACGGGCTTCTTTTCCTCCACTTTAAGAGGGCGCGCTTTGGATGCGGGCTATTCAGAAGTGCTTGAAAAGCCAATGCATAGCGCAAGCTTAATGTCTTGGATTAGCGGAACGATAGCGCCCGCAGCCGCATAAAAAGCGGGTATAGAAAAGGCGGACGCCATCGACGCCCGCCTTAAGCACTTCAATCAATAAATCTAAGCCGTCGGCAGCGTGTAGTCCTTGAACATTTCACGTAGCTTCAGCTTGTTGATTTTGCCGGTTGCGCCAAGCGGAATTTCTTCCACAAACTGAACATCATCCGGCGTCCACCATTTTGCGATTTTGCCTTCAAGAGAGGCCAGAACCTCTTCTTTCGTTGGGCTTTCACCTTCAGCGGCCTGAATAATCAATAGTGGGCGTTCATCCCATTTCGGGTGATAGATGCCAATCGCTGCAGCATTTGCGACCTTTGGGTGGCCGACAGCAATGTTTTCAATATCGATAGAGCTGATCCATTCACCACCAGACTTGATAACGTCTTTGGCCCGGTCAGTGATCTGCATCGTGCCAAACTCATCAAGGTTGGCAACGTCGCCCGTGTCGAAGAAACCGTTCTCGTCGAGGACGTTGCCGCCATCGCCTTTGAAATAGCCGGCTGCAATCGCGGCACCGCGGACAAGCAGTTTACCTGAGGATTTGCCATCGCGTGGCTGTTCGTTGCCCTCATCATCGACAACTTTTAACTCAACACCGAATGGCGGGCGGCCCTGCTTCAGCTTTTGCGCCATACGTGTGTCGATATCCGCATCCATAAGGTGCGGTGGCAGCGTGCCGAGTGTGCCGAGCGGCGAGGTTTCAGTCATGCCCCATGCGTGGATGACGTCGACTTCAAAGTCCTGCTCGAACGCGCGCAAGATGTTTTCAGGGATAGCCGACCCACCAATGATAACTTTCTTAAGGTGAGGCAGCTTCAAATTGTTTTCGCGAAGGTACTGAAGCAGAAGTAGCCAAACGGTCGGAACCGCTGCTGTGATGGTAACTTTCTCGCTATCAAGTAGCTCATAAATCGATGCGCCATCCATCTGTGCGCCTGGCATCACCATGCTTGCGCCAGTGCCTGGGCATGACAGAGCCAAGCCCCAAGCATTCGCGTGGAACATTGGGACGACGGGCAAAACAACATCATCCGCGCCCATGCCCATTGCGTCTTTGCTCATTGTAACAAGCGTATGCAGAACGTTAGAGCGGTGGCTATAAAGCACGCCTTTTGGGTTACCTGTTGTCCCTGATGTGTAGCAAAGACCGCAAGCGGTATCTTCTGGGAAGTCGCCCCAGCGTACATCTGTGCTGCGTCCATCGATCCAAAGATCATACGGGACGGCGCCTAAAGTGTTCTCTGGCATGTCGTCCGCGCCAGCATAGATCACGAATGTTTTGACGGTTTCTAGTTTGTCTTTGATCGCTTCGATGATTGGCAGGAAGGTCGTATCAAAGACCAAGACCTTATCTTCGGCATGGTTCGCGATCCAAGCGATCTGATCCGGGTGAAGGCGTGGGTTAATCGTGTGAAGCACCGCACCGATACCCATTGTGCCGTACCATGTTTCCATATGGCGTGCAGAGTTCCAGCCCAATGTGGCAACCCGGTCGCCAAGTTGAATACCTTCATCCAGAAGTGCCGAAGACACTTGCTTGGAATGATCATAAACCGCCGCATAGTTCGTGCGAACAATCTCACCGCTTACCCGGCGTGTCACGATTTCGCGTGTCGGGTTGATCAGGCGTGCTTGCTCTAGAAGTTTGTCGACCGTTAGCGGCCAGTCCTGCATGATGCCCTTCATGGGGTATCCTCCGATAAGATTGTTGTTTTCACCACTTATGGGCGTTCCCACATCTTGTAGATTGGACTATCAGTCTCGGCAAGAAACGAAAGCGAACCTCCTATGAACCGTGTCATTCCTGCAATTGTCGCTGCGGCAAGCTTTGGTCTTGTGGCCTGCCAGCCTGCTGAAACAAACGCTGCTCAGCCAACAGTCACCGCACCAGAAACGCCAGTCACCATTGAAGAAGCGGACGTAAGCCGCGCCGCGAACATCTCTGACTTGCCGACATTCTTTGATTGTGTTCGTGAAAGCGGCGGTATGGTTATGGCTTCACACCGGGGCGGGCCAGCGCCGGGCTATCCTGAGAATGGTCTTGAGACCCTGCAATACGCAACGGATAATGCCACGATCATTCATGAGATTGACGTCGCTGAGAGCCGCGATGGCGTGCTTTTCTTGCTGCATGACCGTACACTTGGCAGAACCACAACCGGCGACGGTATGGTTGCCGATACCGATTGGGACACGATTGCCACGCTGAACCTAGTTGATGCATCTGGCAAGGTCACTGATTTCAAGCCGCCAAAACTGTCAGACGTTCTATTATGGGCGAAGCAAACGGGCACAATTGTCGAGCTGGATAAAAAGCAAACCACCAGCTACCGTAACATTATCAGCCATGTTCGCGCCGCTGGCGCGGAACAGAATGTTATCCTGATCACGTATAATGATAACCAAGCTAAAGAAGTCGCTCGTCTTGCGCCGGATCTTATGATGACTGCAGGTATCAATAGCCGCGACCATCAAGAAGAGTTGGAAGCCGCTGGTGTCGATATGACTAAAGTCATCGCCTGGATGGGGATCAATAATCCAAACACGCGTGCGTTTCAGGCGATTGGGTCTCGCGGAATTGAAACGGCGTTCGGAACTTTGGGACGTAAAGGTGAGCGTCTAGATGACCTATATATTGCGGATGGTGACTTCTCTGAATTTCAGGACCTCGCCGATGGTGGTCTAACGCTGTTGGCGACTGATGAAGTCTACAAAGTGGCTGACGCACTTAGCGTTGACGAGAAAGCCATGGCGGCGTGCGCGGGGAAATAGTCCCCCCACGTCATCCATTGCCGCCTATAGGAACTGCGCCTAGGCAGGGGAATGGTTGATCCAGATCGTCAATTAAGCGCCCCGCAACCAGAGCATCTATCGGGTGTGCAGGTTTTTTTTCTGACACTGGCCTGCGCGGTTGTTACGGCGAATGCGTACTATATCCATCCGATTATCTCATTGGTGGCGGATGATTTCGGCATCGATAGGGGCATGATCGGTATCGTCCCAGCGCTTAACCAAATCGCATTGGCGCTTGGAATCTTTCTGCTGCTTCCGCTTGGCGATTTAGCGAGCAATAAACGGTTGACCGCCGTCTTTGTAACCGCGCAGACGGTATCAATTGCGGCAATGGCGTTCGCGCCAGGCTTCACTGTGTTTTTGCTGGGGTCTACCGTCCTCGGCTTCTTCACCATCGCGCCTTACTTGTTGCCAGCTTATGCGTCAAAGCGTGTTGCGCCTGAACGGCTTGGCTATGTCACTGCGCTCCTCACGACAGGTATTATTTTGGGCATATTGCTCGCCAGAACCGGAGCAGGGGTGGTGGCTGAATATCTTGGCTGGCGAACAATCTACTATGTCGCGGCGACCTTGATGCTCATCGTTTCGATCTTGCTGCCGATGGTTATGGATGGCGGCGAGCGTTCCCGCGAACCGCTTTCGGCAAAGCGCTATTTTGGATTAATCGGCTCGCTTGGTCCGCTTGTTAAAGCCAATCCTGAAATTTTGATCTCCGGCGCGATTCAGGGGCTAAGCTTCGGCGTATTCCTCACCATCTGGATGGGCCTGGGCCTGCACATTCCTGAAAAGCTAGGCTACGGCGTTGATGTGGTTGGCTATCTCGCGCTACTCGCCGTGGTGAGCATGATCACAACGCCGCGCTTTGGCAAATGGGCGGACAGAATAGGCGCGCGGCGCGCGCGTTTCATTCTGACGACCGTTCAGTTGTTCGTGAATTCGCTTTTGTTAGTGACGGGACATAGCCTGTGGCTGCTGATCATTCCACTTATTCTAACCAATACGTTCGGCCCTTCCATCGACGTCACGGGCCGGATGACATTTTTGTCGAAATCCCCAGACGTCCGAACACGCCTGATGACGGTTTACATCGTCCTCATGTTCCTTGGCGGCGGCTTTGGAAGCTGGGTCGGTACAGCATCTTATGCGGCTGGAGGGTGGACACTTACCGCCAGCGTAACACTGGTTATGTCCACCTTGATTTGGCTGCTGGCCCTTTGGGGCTACCGACAATACGGGCAAGCCAAAGCATAAAAAAAGGCGGGTCCGTTAGGCCCGCCTCTTCAATTTGACATTGGCTTAAGCCTAGACCTTTTCGGTCTTACCCTTGCTAGGCTTCTTGCGTGGCTTTTCCTCGACATATTTGAAGGTCAGTTCGTCCTTCTTTTTGTCGTGTCCGATTTTCACGGTTCCGCCTTTGGCGAGTTTTCCGAATAGTAGTTCCTCTGCCATTGGCTTTTTCACGTGCTCAGAAATAACCCGTGCGAGTGGACGCGCGCCGAAGTCGGCATCAAAGCCGCGCTTGGCGAGCCAATCGCGCGCACCTTCGGCAAGCTCGATTGTAACATTACGATCAGCCAACTGAATTTCGAGTTGTAGGATGAATTTCTCAACCACTTTCTCGATGATTGCAGGAGTAAGGCCGCCAAACGTGATGACGCTATCCAAACGGTTACGGAATTCTGGGGTAAACAGGCGTTTGAGAGCTTCTTCCTGCTCGTCCGTCTTTTTGCCACGGCCAAACCCGATAGAGTTTTTCGACGCATCAGAAGCGCCCGCATTCGTTGTCATCACAAGGATCACATTGCGGAAATCGACTTTGCGACCCGTCGCGTCGGTTAGCGTACCATTGTCCATGACCTGTAGCAGGATGTTGAAAAGGTCTGGATGTGCCTTCTCAATCTCATCCAATAGAACAATTGAGTGAGGATGTTGCAGAACGGCATCCGTTAGAAGGCCGCCTTCATCATAGCCAACATATCCGGGCGGCGATCCGATCAAACGACTGACCGAGTGACGCTCCATATATTCCGACATGTCGAAACGGTGCAGTTCGACCCCAAGGATCGACGCGAGTTGGCGCGTCACCTCAGTTTTACCAACGCCAGTTGGGCCGGTGAAGAGGTACGAACCAATTGGTTTGTTAGGCTCACGCAGGCCAGCGCGAGAAAGCTTGATCGCAGAAGCGAGCGCATCGATCGCACTTTCCTGGCCATAAACAACGCGCTTCAGATCCGTCTCTAGGGATTTGATCGCTTGAGCGTCATCCTTTGAAACCTGTTTCGGCGGGATGCGTGCAATCTTGGCAACGATTGCCTCAATCTCTTTCACGCCAATCGTTTTGCGGCGTTTCGAGGCCGGGACCAGCCATTGTGTTGCGCCAGCTTCATCGACAACATCGATCGCTTTATCCGGTAGCTTGCGGTCAGTCATGTAGCGGTGGCTAAGCTCAACCGCCGAGCGGATCGCATCATTCGTATAACGCAGGCCGTGGAAGTCCTCGAACACTGATTTCAGGCCCGTAAGGATTTTTACAGCGTCTTCAACATTCGGCTCGACCACATCAATTTTGCGGAAACGGCGGCTGAGGGCGCGGTCTTTTTCAAAGTGCTGTTTGTACTCTTTGAACGTCGTCGATCCCATGCAGCGAACTTCGCCGTTTTGAAGCGCAGGCTTCAGCAGATTAGATGCATCCATTGCGCCGCCAGATGTTGCGCCAGCGCCGATGATCGTATGAATTTCATCAATGAATAGGATGCCTTTATCTTGCTCGCCAATCTCTTTCATCACGGCTTTCAAGCGCTCTTCAAAGTCACCGCGATAGCGCGTGCCGGCGAGGAGTGAACCCATGTCGAGCGACCAGATAACCGCGTCTTCGAGGATTTCTGGAACCTCTTTATCGACAATCATCTTGGCGAGACCTTCGGCAATGGCGGTTTTGCCAACGCCCGGGTCACCAACAAGGATCGGATTGTTCTTAGACCGACGACACAGCACTTCGATACAGCGTTCAATCTCAAGCTGACGACCGATTAGGGGATCGATCTTACCATCACGCGCTTTATCGTTGAGGTTCACGCAATAGGCTTCGAGCGCCTCATTTTGCGGAGCAACAGGGCCTTCATCAGCAGCTTGTTCGGCGCCGCGCGGTGAGCTAGGGCGGTTCTGCCCCGGCACTTTCGAAACACCGTGCGAGACAAAATTCACTGCATCATAGCGGGTCATATCCTGCTCTTGCAGGAAGTAAGTCGCGTGGCTTTCGCGTTCAGAAAAGATCGAGATCAGGATGTTCGCCCCGGACACTTCATCACGGCCTGAACTTTCAACGTGCAAAACCGCGCGCTGTACAACACGCTGAAACGCAGCGGT
>JAQWGO010000019.1 GCA_029238175.1 Henriciella sp.
AAACTGTTCGTAGTATTTCTCGGATTTCGTCATCCTCGCATTTTCACACGCAAGGGTTCCGGCATCAAGCTAACGTCCGCTTATGACCTAAAGCAGACATGTTGGAGCCCGATCTAATATCCGCTTCTGGGATAAAAGCGACTAAGACTGGCCGCGTTTATCCTCTCCTCTCCCTCCCCCCAACCAGTTTGGTTTGCGCTCCTGTGCGAATGCCGTGGGCCTTCGATAAAGTCGGTCCTTTGACCATTTTAGTGATGCCCTGATAGCGCTTTGAAAACGCCTCTTGAACATTGGCTGTTTCTAGCGGCGGCCATCAGTTCTGCTTGTGGTACAACGTCATTCACAAATCCAACCTCTTTGCCCTCTTCCGCCAAATGAAGCGCTGTTTTGCGGAATTGCATAATTCATTATCTGAGTTAGCTTTTCGGGCAGATAAAAGCGTTGGATTCACAATGGTAAATGTCGAGCAGTATGACGGATATTCCGTCCAACGTATGGGCAGAGAACGTGAGCCTTTGGTTGTGATCGACGATTTTTTTGCTGATCCAAGCCTGCTCGTAAATGATGCATCTAAAAAGACGTTCTCAGCCTCGCCAAACGGCTATCCCGGACTTCGCGCTAACGCGCCTTCACAATACTTGCTAGAGAAGGGCGAGTTGCTAAGTAAGATACTGGCTCTCGTTTTTGGTTATACGCGCCGCGCTGATTTGATGGAGTGCAACTATTCGCTTGTAACAACACATCCCGAGCATTTGCATCCCGTACAGCGCATGCCTCACTATGATGGCTGCGACGAATACCGGATTGCCCTGCTCCATTATCTGTGTGGCCCAGAAAAGGGCGGAACCAGTCATTATCGGCACGTCTCGACCGGGTTTGAGACCGTGCGCACGCACCGCCGGGATAGGTATCTCGAAGCTCTAAATGCAGAAGAAAAACAAGATGGACCTCCGCCTGCATCCTATTTCGATGGAACTCATCCGCGGTTTGAGACAATCGCGCGAACAGAGGCAAAGTTTAACAGGGTGATTATGTATCGCGGAACAATGATCCATTCGGGCGATATACCGAAAGACTTCAGTTTCGCAGAGAACGCGATTGACGGGCGACTGACGGTGAACTCACTATTTGTTCAAGGCTAATTGTATTGGATTCTATCTATAAGCGGCCCAACGCCGCTCATAGATGTTTGGCATTCTATTTCATGGCATAATAGTCGCGGAATTCTTTTTGTCCGGCCCGAGCTTCTTCATCTACTTTTTTTACAGCCGAGCGCGCTTTGAGCTTTTCGATAAGCGCATTGGCGCCCGGAAGTTCTGCTGGCAGGTCCCAATCAAGAACTTTCTTGGCAACGCTTGAGGCCATCGGAAATGTGTAGAGGAAGACAAAATCAGCATAGGTCATTGCATCGCCTGAAATGTAAGGCGCAAAATCAGCTTTTCGTCTTAGAGCCGCCACACCGCGCTCCATAACAGCGCGGACCTCCACTTTGGTGTGCTCTGGAGTTGGGCCGCTGCCGAAGAAGGCTTCCCCATAACAACGGCGCGCGGGAAGTTCCAAATACAGCTCGGTATATTTTATGGCTTCGCGGACGCGCGCCTTATCGAAGGGGTCTTCTGGATAGAATGAAGGTCCGTCCTGTGTGTCGTCGATATAATCCAGAATGACCGCTGTCTCGCTGATGAACCCACGATCTGTTTCCAAGAAAGGTACTTTCCCCATAGGGCTTTTTGAAAGCATGTCTTCACTCTGACCAGTGAAGACCCGAACGTCTTCGTACTGAGCGCCTTTCTCAATCAAAGCCAATTTGACCATGTTGAAATAGTTCGATGCGGGAAATCCGTGCAGTTTGATCATGTCTTCAATTTGTCCTTAATTGGCGCGGTAAGCGCGTGGGGGCATAAGCGCGACCATGAATGGCCGCGTTTATCCTCTTGTCTTACTCGCCGGACCAGTTCGGTTTGCGTTTCTGTGCGAAGGCCATTGGACCTTCGATAAAGTCTGGTCCTTTGACCATATCAGTGATGCCCTGATAGCGCTTTGAAAACGCCTCTTGGAAATTGGCTGTGTCGAGCCCCTGCATGACGACTTCTTTCGAGCAGCGGATAGAGGCTGGGCTACATTCTGCGATCATGCCTGCCCATTTTCGAGCGGCATCCATGAGTTCTGCTTGTGGCACAACGTCATTTACAAACCCAAGCTCTTTGCCCTCTGCTGCGTAAACATGGCGTCCGGTCAGGATCATGCTCATCGCGCGTTTAAGGCCGATCTGGCGGGGCAGACGGTGCAACCCGCCCGCCAGCGCGGCAAGGCCAACCTTTGGTTCTGGCAAAGCGAAGCGCGCGGTATCTGCGGCGATGATCAAGTCACAGGCGAGCGCAATCTCAAATCCGCCGCCCATCGCAACACCGTTCACCGCAGCAATTACGGGTTTGTTGAGGTCATAGCGATTGGTCAGGCCGCCAAACCCGCTGGGCACAGGGAACATCTCCCCGCCTTCGGCCTGATATCGCAAATCATTGCCTGCACTGAACGCGCGGTCACCGGCACCAGTGATGATCGCCACCCAAAGGTTTTTATCAGCGGCAAACTTATCGAACACTTCGCCAAGGTCGCGGTTGGCTGGCGGATGCAGCGCATTCATCTTGGCTGGGCGGTTGATTTCTACGATCAGCGTGTTGCCTTCAACGCTGGCATATACGAATTCGCTCTCAATCATGGCGGTCTCCCTATTGGTCCTGTTTGGGGCTAGGCTATGGGCAAGCGGCAACGAATCAAGGATGACCCAAGGATAAGGTGCTCGACATGAACAATGATGAAACTCTCGACCTATCGGAAATTGACCCACCTATCTGGCGGATCATGGCGAATGATATTGTGTATGGACCCTACACTTTAGGGCAGATGCGCGCTTTCCATACTGAAGGGCGTGTTGCGATGACGTCTAAGGTTGCTGATGGTGATGGTGATGGCGGCGCATTCATGGAAGCCAAAGACCAACCGCGTCTTGCCAGCCTGTTTAGAGCCGTTGAACAGGCACCCGTTTCGCTGGAAGCGGCGACGGAAGCTAATTATCTAATTGTCTTACGCCCGATCGCAGATAGCCGAACGGCAATGATCGGCATTTTGAACGAAATTGGCCGCTTTGCTGAATTGATGCCGGGAACATTCGTCCTGAGCGCCGCCATTTCTATCGGGGATCTTCGCAAACGACTCAATTCAGTTTCTGAAATGGGCGACAAGCTCGTGGTTGTGAATGCTGACAATGGACGCCTTGCCTGGCTTGGCTTGGGACCAGAGACGGATATCCACGTGCGTTCTGTTTGGAAGCCTAAGAGTTAGAAAAGGCGACCTCTAGGATTCGGTGAGAAGATTTGAATCCAGCCTGAACGATTGCTTTTTGTTCGCCAATATTGCTTTCTTCCGTCGAACATATCAGGCGCAAACCACGGTCACGGCCATCGGCTAGTAGCCGCTTCAGTATTTCTGTAGCGATCCTTTTTCGGCGAAATGCGGGTGAAACGACCATGCCCACATCGGCCACACCTTCTCGAATTGCACTCAATCGCAGCTCGCCTGCAGCTTGCAATTCATTACCGTTCCACAGCCCGAACAATTCCTGTTTCGCGATCCGCTCAGTGTAGTATCCAGTTAGCCATTCCCGTACATCACCGATAGATCGAAGGCCAAAGTCGATCGCTATATCAATGTCGCTTTGTTCAACGAGACGGTAATGCGTATCGGCGGGAAACACAGGTGGTTCAGCCCCATGCCCGCCATCTTAGTACATAATTGCATTCACGCGAACCGACGTTTGATAGTCCATGCAAAGACTATGATAGATCGGCTCAGCGGTACTGACATAAGCGGTTTTGATTTGAAGTTTACGCAGACAATACACGAATGCTGCACTGGCAGCATCGTCACTGACAGATTGAAATCCCAGAAGCGCGTTCTCTTGATTCAAGCTGCAATATCCAACTGTTCGTCCATCCGTCAGAACAGCGTAATGCGCCGCGACCGGGAAGAATGCGTCCTCCCGCATGCCGTCCAAGGGCGCGGTTATCGTCTTCAGATACGCCTTGCGTAGCGGCTTAAGCTGTTGAAATGAAACAGATTGCAAGGCGAACATAAGGGCTCTCTATGCCGCCACCTCAACCTCTTGTGGTTCTGGTGCTGCGATGCCGCGGATCATGTCAGCCGCTTTTTCAGCGATCATGATGGTTGGCGCGTTTGTGTTGCCACCAATCAATGTCGGCATGACCGAGGCGTCTACAACACGCAGTCCTTCAACCCCGCGCACACGAAGCTCTGGATCAAGCGGTGAGCTGTCTTGGATGCCCATCGCAACAGTACCAATCGGATGATAGATCGTCTCACCATTGGCGCGTATGAAGGCATCGATCTCGTCATCTGTTTGTACACTTTGGCCCGGGAAGACCTCATCACCACGTAGGGCATCGAACGCGTTCTGTGAGCAAATGTCTCGCATCATTTTGACCGACTCGCGCATCGTTATGCGGTCGCCTTCCGTGGCAAGATAGTTTGGATCGATCGCGGGATGATCGAATGGATCACCGCTCATCAATCCAACTGTACCGCGGCTTTCTGGCCGTAGCTGGCAAGAATGGATGGTGTAGCCGTCTTTCTCGTAATCATACTTGCCATGATCACGCATCATCGCATTGACCACGTGCATTTGCAGGTCTGGCATATCCAAGCCTTCACGCGACTTCAGAAACGCGCCTGCTTGCAAGAAGTTATCTGCCCCGGCACCGGATTTTGACAGTAAGTACTGGATTCCAACGACAAGCTTTTTAAGGCCTGCCTGTTGTGAGTACGCAGACTCTTTCTTGGTCATCTCATGGATCACGCTGACATCGAGGTGATCTTGAAGATTTGCGCCAACGCCCGGCAGGTCAACGACACTGGTAATCCCGTGCTTGCGAACATCATCGGCAGCGCCAATCCCCGAAAGCTGTAATATTTGCGGCGACTGAACAGCGCCGGCACAGACGATAACTTCCCGGACTGCATGAATTGTTTCAGCTTGCGCGCCGCGTTGAGCAACAACCTCAACGCCATGCGCTTTGCCACCGCGAAACACGACGCGAGAGACCAAAGCGGTGGATTTTACGGTTAGGTTCTTACGCTCTTTCACAATGGATCGAAGATAAGCAAAGGATGCACTCCAACGTTCGCCGCCGCTTATGGTGCGCTGATACGGGCCAAAGCCTTCTTGTTGTGCGCCGTTAAAATCGTTCGTCTGTTTGTATCCGGCCTGCGTTCCCGCCTCCAGAAACATGTCATAAATGCTGGCATCCATCGGACTGTCAGTCACTTTCAGTGGGCCATCGCCGCCATGATAATCATTCGCGCCGCGCTCATACGCTTCCGACTTACGGAAGTATGGAAGGACTTCACTGAAGCCCCAGCCCTTCAAACCGCTTTGACGCCAAAGGTCATAGTCACGCGCATGTCCGCGAATATAGATCATGCCGTTGATTGAGGATGAGCCACCCCAACCACGACCACGCGGCCACCAAAGCTTGCGGTTTTCCATATGCTTTTGAGGCGTCGTCCAGAAACCCCAGTTTTGATCATTCTGGTCTTTGATCAGATTGCCGACACCAGCAGGCATGCGAATTAGAAGTGACGTATCTTTTTTGCCCGCCTCAATCAGACAGACTTTCACGTCGGGATCTTCGCTCAGCCGATTTGCAAGCACACATCCTGCACTACCTGCTCCGACGATAATATAATCAAATTCACTTGTCTGGCTCATTGCGTCTTCGCCCCGATACTTTTCTACTTCGTAGTAATAGTGACAGGTTTCATTGTTCTATCAACCATTTGTGAACCTCCTGCGCCTATTTTTATGGCTCGCGGCAATCGGGCGGTGCGCTGCACTAATTTCGGAATGAACTATGAGCGCTGCCTTAAAACCAGATCCCGCGAGCTCGGGATACGTACGAAGCAAGCCTGACCGTAGGCGGCATCAGCGCGTTGACTTGAACCTTGATGGAAAATTTTTGCACGAAGGCGATGACCATTCGCTACGCACGCTAGACGTATCTTGCGGCGGTGCGCGTGTAGAGGCCAAGGTTCTTCCAATCGAAGGCAGTGCCATCGTTTGTTACTTTGACGATCTTGGCCGCGTTATGGGTAAAGTTGTGCGCCATGTCGGCGAAGGCTTTGCGGTAGCGTTTGAAGCCACGCAGCATAAACGCGACAAGCTAGCGGATCGACTGGTCTGGTTGGTCAATCACAAAAATATAGCCTAAGTGACGAGCGCTCTGCGCCCCGTAAAGCAACTGGCGGTCCAGCTTTGGTTACGCGCGCGAATGGTAGTCAACTCCAGTGCCGCGTGATCGACATTTCGCTTACAGGTGCGGCGTTTGAGGTCGATGGCCCGCTTCCGATTTTGGGTGAATATGTCCGTGTTGGCAGCTTGCGCGGCGAGATTGTTCGCGCCCAAGCAAATGAGTTTGCGATCCGGTTTTTGCACAAACAAAAAGCTGACCCCACAAAAGCGTGACTTGAACCGACGCGCATGAAGGTCCATTTCTACTTCACTGCCGAATAGAGGACCAGCCATGGAACACAATCCAGACATTGGTGCCCCGCCACCCGTATGGACGCGCCTGCGTTTTGAAGCCCGCGCTGCTGCAGCGGACGAGCCAACCATGGCGAGCTATTTGGACGCAGCGATCCTAAGTCATGATTCAATCTGCCGCGCGCTGGCATTTCACATCGCAGAGAAGCTTGCCGGCCCAGAAATGGGCGCGCAGCAAGTTCGACAAGTCGTCGCCAATTCCTATGACGCTGACCCTACGCTAGTCGAAGCCGCTGAAGCAGATATGCAAGCAACACTAGAACGCGATCCGGCGTGCCGCGGTATGCTGCAACCGTTCTTGTTCTTTAAAGGGTTCATCGCTCTACAAACGCACCGCGTTGCCAACCGGCTTTGGAAACAAGGCCGCGAAACACTGGCATTTCATTTCCAATCGCGTGCAAGTGAACTTTTCGCTGTCGATATTCACCCCGCCGCAACGATAGGCAAAGGTGTAATGCTGGACCATGCGACAGAGATTACGATCGGTGAAACCGCTGTTGTGGGTGACAATTGTTCGATCCTTCAAGGCGTAACCTTGGGCGGAACAGGCAAAGAGATTGGTGACCGTCATCCAAAAATTGGTAAAGGCGTCTTGGTCTCTGTTGGCGCAAAAGTTCTTGGTAATATTTCTATTGGTGATGAAGCGAAGATTGCCGCCGGTTCAGTGGTTCTGAAGGATGTTCACGCCAAGTGCACTGTTGCAGGGATACCGGCAAAACCAGTTGGTAAACAGCCATGTTGCGAACCAGCGCGGAATATGGACCAATCTATTCCTGAGACGTTCGACAAATAGGCTAAGTTTTATTGCCTTTGATTTTGTTGCAATGCGCATGCGCGAGTTGCAGGTTTTGTGCTGCGTCAGAGCCGCCTTTTGATTTCGGCATGATGTGATCAACCGTCGCGCGCAGTTTTTGCCAAATTAGAGCGTGCGGCGCCTCAAATCGGTTTCGAAGCATGGGTTTTTGACAAAGAGCACATTGCCCGAGCTGATCTTCCCATAGTCTTTGAAAAGCCGGGTTTTTGGACGTTTGAAAAGGTTGGCTCACAGCCCTTCAGGCACGCTCCAGCCACGCCGGGCGCATGCCGCGAGTACAGTGTTGCGCAACAAGCATGCAATCGTCATCGGCCCTACACCGCCAGGCACTGGCGTAATGGAACCCGCAGTTTCGACGCAGCTTTCATAGTCCGCGTCGCCAACCAGACCTGTCTTGCCTTCGCCGCGCTCTGGGGCATCAATTCGGTTGATACCGACATCGATGACGCAAGCGCCGGGCTTTAACCAGTCACCCTTGACTATTTGCGGACGACCAACTGCCGGGACAACAATATCAGCGGTTCGGCAAACTTCTGGTAGGTCTTTGGTTCGACTATGCGCGATCGTAATCGTGCAATTTTCGGCAAGGAACAAAAGCGCGGCTGGTTTACCGACAAGAATAGAGCGACCAATAACGACGACATGCTTGCCTGACAGATCATCTCCTAGCGCACGCTTAGCGAGGATCACACACCCCGTCGGCGTACACGGGCGGAGCCCCGACTTGCCGAGGCTTAGACGCCCCGCACTCGACTCAGTCAGACCATCTACATCTTTCGCTGGGTCAATCTTCTCAATCGCAGAGGCTTCGTTCAGCCCTTTGGGTAGCGGAAGCTGCAATAGAATGCCGTCGACACTGTCATCGCCGTTGAGATCAGAGATCAGGTTCTCGACCTCAAACTGTGTTGCATCAACGGGCAAGTGATGGTGCAGCGAACGCATGCCGCACTCTTCGGTCTGACGCACTTTGTTGCGCACATAGACTTGGCTTGCGGGATCATCCCCAACAATGACAACAGCGAGTGTTGGTTGGCCCGGCAGTGCGTCGACAGCGGCTTTCACATCAGCGCGCACGTCGGCGGCAACCTCTTTTCCGGAAATCACGCTCGCAGTCATAACCCATCCACTCCCTGATCAGGTTTTCGGCATCGGAATCGTTGATGCGCCTACACTCTCGCATGTAGAACAAGAGTCTCTGAATTGAAACCGTGTCAGGCTTTTAGAATGGGACTGCCAAAATAAGCCTCGGCAACAGCCAATCACGAACAAACGGGATCGCCAGAAGGATTATCAAGACAGAAAGATCCAGATTGCCAATCGGCGGCACGAAACGGCGTATCGGTCCCGCAACAGGTTCAATGATTGAGTGCAGAAAGCTATATATCGATCGCAATGTTTGGTTGCGGCTATCAACGACCCCGGCCGTCATCAGCCAGCCAAGAATGACATAAGCAAATATCGCGAAGAAATAGATCGTCAGGATTGGCGAAATAAAGTAGCCGTAAAGGGCACCAAGAAGGTCTTGCAAAGGTCCGACTCCATTCAGGTTTTCTGTGAGTTAGGGTGGTTTACCAAGCCCCGCAAGGATCAGTCATCACCGGCATCGCGAAAACGTTTCGACTGCGCCCCAACCAACATCCGCCCAAGCGGTTCTGGCAACACTTTTATGAGTGTCGCAAGACCTTTATTTACGGCTCCGGGAACCACAACCGGCTGACCGCGTTCACAGGCTTCAATGCCAGCCTCTACAACGGGTGCAGATTCCATCCACATCCAGCTCGGCATCTCGTTGGTCTTATCCCGCGTGCCGTTTACGTCGTGAAATTCAGACCATGTGAAGCCCGGGCAAAGCGCGGTGCAGTGGACGTCTTCATGCCCAGCCGCTTTCGCTTCGGCCTGAATACTCTCAGAGAACTTGATCAACCCAGATTTGACGCTGGCATATAGCGTGTGCCCGTTAGAGCCGGGTGTGTAACCCGCCAGCGAGGCAACATTAATGATGCGGCCAAAGCCGCGTTCAGCCATGCCGCCAAGCACTTTATGCGTCAGCTCAATTGGAGCCGTATAAAGCACACGCATAAACGCGGCTTGATCTTTCCAACTCGTATTAAAGAAAGTCCCCGGCAGGCCATAACCTGCGTTATTTACGACGCCGTCGACATGACGCCCCGCCTCTTTGATTTCTTTCAAAATTGTATCAACGCTGTTTGCGCGGGCTAGATCTTGCGTCACGACAATCGTCGCAACTTTGTGATGCTCTTCCAGCTCCCGCGCAAGTTTGTCCAAACGGTCAGCCCGGCGCGCGGTCAAGGCAATGTCCCAGCCTCTGGCGGCATACTGGCGCGCAAACTCCGCACCGATGCCAGCAGACGCCCCTGTTATGAGCATAAGTTTACGTTCGGCCATGGCAGGCTCCTATTTCGGTTTTCGCCAGACCCGAACTTTGGTCAGGAAGGCAAGATTGATACGGTCGTGTTCTAGGCCTGCAGACATCATGCCCGGTTCAAAGTCCCAGCCAAGATAGCCTTTATAGTAAGGTTCGTGAAAACCTTCGGGAAAGTATTCTAGGAACCCGTCCAAGCCGGGATTATCACCAAACTGCAAACTGTCGGCGACGATGAATGTTCCGCCCGGTTTCAAAACTCGCGCGGCTTCCGCAATCACTTTTGGACGAACGCGAGGTGGAAGTTCGTGGAAGAGATAAATCGAAACGATCTGGTCAAAGCTATTGTCTTCGAACGGCAGGGTTTCGGCATTGCCCTCTACAATCTCAGCTTGCTTCCAATTGCGGATGTTCTGCCGCGCCGCTTCGGCATAGGGTGGAGACAAGTCTAATCCTGTGAGGTTCAATTTCGGATAAGCGTGCAGTGTCTGGGCCATGAACCGCCCGGTGCCGCATGCAAGATCAAGGACTTTGAGACTACGCTGATCTTGGCCTTTGATCTCACGTGCGAGTTCGGCAAGTGCCCCTCGGCGCATTGCATCGGCGGTACCGGTAAACAGAGCTTCGACTTGGTGATCATAGATTTCGGCGCTCTCATCACTCAGCCAGCCGTCCGTTTGATAGTGAAAGTTCTGCCGGTAGTAAGCCGGAAAGCGTTTCGGGTCGGCGGCTTCATTCTGGCGCACTTCTGTTCCATCGCGATCAAGACGCCTGCGATCAACTTCTGCGACGTCTTTTAGGAACGCCCTCGCGCGCTTCACCGCAGCGGGAAAATCACGGACGCGTAGTTCGCGATCGACCGGATCTGGATACAGGCCGGCCTCTATGTTCGCGCGATCTTGCCGGAACAAACCGAAATAGGCTTTGCGCAAGTTCTTTGGATCAGGCTTGTTTTCGGGTTTGAAGGCAGGCTCGCCGGGGCGATTGAAACCGGCTGAACGACGCCGCGCCAACGCGTACTGTCCGCCATACCAAGCTGAGCGCAAGCCTTGGGCCGCACCATATCGGGCGCGTCCTGCTGTTTTTGATACGCGATCCATAATACCCATACTGACAAGATGGCGTGCCGGGGGCCATTCGTCCAGTGGGCGTATTGCAGCGCCTTCAGACTACGTTCAGGAACCGTATCGCACTATTTCCTCTAAAGTCGGGCATTACGCCCAAAAAGGAGATCCTCTCATGATCCGCACCGCTCTTCTTGTTGGCGCTACCGCGCTTTGCCTCGCCCCGTTGGCCCAAGCTGACCATAGCCGATATGGCAATTCCTACGGCACGCAGCACAATTCACATTCTAGTGTGAACCGTGGGTGCGAACGACAAAAGAATGATGATCGTTTAGCTGGCGCCGTAATTGGCGGCCTTGCTGGCGCGGTAATCGGTGTGGCGATCGCTGATGGCAACGATGATAATTATCGTGGACATCGCGGATATCGCGGGCACAGAGGTTACCGAGGCCATCGAGGTTATAGAGGGCACCGGGGATATCGCGGTCATGGCGGCGACACAGATGAAATTCTAGGCGGCGTCGTCGGCGGCGTGATCGGCGCAGCGATTGGTAGCGAAGTTGCGGCCGGAAGCACCAATTGCAGAACCACTCGTACTTATGAGTATAGCAGTGATCCTTACGCGCCGACGCGGTCCCCAACTGGGCCGCAATGGGAAACGCCGCAGCAAGCACCAACACGCGTCTACTCAACAACGACGCAGCCGACACGCACGGTAACCACAAGAACAGTTTCAACACAGCCGCAGGATCATGACGACCTCTATGGTGGTCCAACGAATACAGCCACGACTACAACCGGACCACGCCGCGTTTATACACAAACTCCGGAATGTACGACCGTACAGCGCGAGACTCGTTTGCCAGATGGCGGCGTTGTTCGCGAACCTGTCGAAGTCTGCAAAGGTAGTGATGGCCGCTGGAACATGCCAGCTGGCGCAGGCTACTAACCGCCGCGAAATGCCACACATTAGGGGAAGTTCCTGACTTCCCCTATCTCGCCTCTCGGCTTATGAGGGGGCATGACCGAATATTTTACACCGATCCCTTTCCCGCTTTGGCGCGAAGACAAGCAAGCTTTCTCTGACGCAATCGGGCGATCTTTCCGTGAGACGGGCTTTGCCGTTATCGATCAACACCCTGTTGATCTAGACATTATTCAGCGCGCGATCGACGCTAGCAAAGCCTTCTTTGCCCTGCCTGAAGACGTCAAAGAAAAATACCATGACGCCGCCAATGGCCGCCAGCGTGGGTACACGCCGTTCGGCACAGAAAATGCCAAGGGCGCAAAAGCTGCTGACCTGAAAGAGTTTTGGCATACTGGCCGCGCCCTACCCGCTGACAGCCCTTACCGCGCGACGATGAAGGACACGCCAAGCGTCCCCGAAGTCGAAGAGTTTGATGCCGCAACGCGTGCTTTCTATGAAGCGCTAGACGCGTTTGGAGCGCAGCTCCTGAAAGGCATCGCGCTACACCTTGGCCAACCTGAAGACTGGTTCGATGACAAGGTCGAAATGGGGAACTCTATCCTGCGTCTGCTACACTATCCGCCGCAGGAAAACCCGCCTCCAGCCGGAACTGTCCGCGCAGGCGCCCATGAAGACATCAACGTCATTACGCTTTTGCTTGGCGCAGAAGAATCTGGCCTGCAAGTGCTACACAGCTCCGGTGAATGGCTTAGCGTGAACCCACCTCTTGGTGCGATCGTGATCAATTGCGGGGATATGCTGCAACGCTTGACTGGCGGCGTCCTGCCATCAACGACACACCGCGTGATCAACCCATCTCGCGAGCGCGCAAAATTCCCGCGCTACTCAACGCCATTCTTCCTGCACTTCAATCAGGACTTCCTGATCGAAGCTCTACCGCAATGCATCGAGGAAGGCGGCAAAGCCGAAGCACCGATCACGGCGCAGGATTATTTGATGGAACGCTTGCGCGAAATTGGTTTGGTGAAAGCCTAAAACTCTAGACCATGCGTATCAGCCCATTGCTGACGTGAAACTTCCCAGACAAGTGATGGCCTTTTTGTGCCGTCGCTACTGGTACTCACAATCTGTCCTTGGCGAACAAAGCCAAGATGATCTAACAATTTCGCCGTGCGGATATTGTCGACGGCTGCGGTTTCGCAAATCAGGTCCAGCCCCAACGTTTCGAACATCCATGTAAAGCTAGCGGCGGCGCCTTTTATGCCTTCGCCCTGCCCCTGTTTGTCGGGACGTATAGCGCCGCCAAGTTCAGCAGCCGCCCATTGCGGCCAAATCTGAATATCGGAATAGCCCATAATCTTGCTTGCCTCATCTGGGCGAACGAATAACAAACCTTCGCCCCGCGCGCGTTGTTCCAAATGATCATCAATGAAAGCCTCAAGCGCCGCATGTGATAGCGGTTTTGGTAAGCTATAGATGGGCGCATGAACCGATGGATCAGACAGAAAGTCCAACAATTCGGCCGCGTCTTTCGATGTGGCAAGCCTGCTAGGCACGTCTCCAGATGGAAGCTGTCTCGCTAACCTGACCGATGCCATTATCGCGTCTGCCTTTGCATCACTAATTTGATGGCGCGTAATGGGTATGCCGGCCATTATTACGGCTTCAGCAAAGCTTCGACGGCTTGGCGAGATGGCAAGCTCGGCTGGGCGCCAGGGCGGGTAACTGCCAAGGCCCCTGCAGCCGACGCAAAGCGCATTGCATCAGCCGGCGCCTGACCTTCAGCCAATGCAGTGACCAGCGCTCCACAAAACGTGTCTCCGGCCCCGGTTGTATCAACTACAGGGACGTCAAAGGCAGGCGCGCGCGCAATCTCTTCGCCAGTATGATAAAGAACTGCGCCTGCGCCGCCTAACGTAACAGCGACCATACCCTTACCAGTATGAAGTGCGGGACCGTAGAATTCAGCCTCTCCTTCATTCACGATCAGTAAGTTAGCCTCTTTCAGCAGTCTGTCTGGTACTGTTATCGCGGGCGCTAGATTAATGGCAAATAGGTTCGGCGCCCGATCCAGCGCAGCCATCACCGCCACGATCGGCACCTCTAATTGGCAAAGTATAGCGTCACACTCTGGCAAACCCATGACATCGCCAGCATCGACAAGCGTATTGGCACCGCTGGCAACAATGATCTGGTTCTCCCCTTCGGGTGATACCGCAATTAGAGCTACGCCCGTGGACTGGCCGATCTCGGCCATGACGCCCTGAACATCAACACCATCTCTCCGAAGCAATGATAGAGCTGTTTCGGCCAATGCATCATCACCAACGCGGCCAACCATGTAGACATTCGCACCCAGTCGCCGCGCCGCAAGCGCTTGATTAGCGCCTTTGCCTCCGGGGTGCTGCGCGAACCTCGCGCCTGTTACGGTTTCGCCCGCCTTCGGCAATGGTGCACCACTTGCCACAAGATCTAAATTGACTGAGCCGACAACACCGATCCGAACGCTCATGAATGCCCCTCCAAAAGCCCGCAAAGGGCCGCGAAGACTGCGTCATCATCTGCTGTCTCATACCAAAGCACGTTGCCACTTTCAGCAAATGTCGGAACCGTACGCCCAAACTGCTCGCCAACCTCTGTCACAACTGAAACGTTGGCTTTTCGGCCTTTAAACAGATGTGGATGCGTAAAGGCCAAAACCGTACTTGGGTCATGCAAGGGTGCGTCGCGATCACTCTTGGCTGAAAACTCCAGCTTGCAAGAAGCATCGAGCAAGTCGCCCGCGGCAAGCGCCTGCTTATTCCCCACGGCGCGCACGGCTGCCAACCGCGCCTTGGTCGTGCGAATACCATGCGTCACATCTAAACTTAGGCAGCGTATGGGTAGGCCACAGCCAAAAACTACTGCCGCCGCATGTGGGTCAGCATAAATGTTGAACTCAGCAAACGGCGTAATGTTACCGCCTTCAGTATCGGCCCCGCCCATCAGGACAATCTCTGCGATGCCGCTCTGAATATCCGGTGCCATCGTCAGCGCTAGTGCGGCATTGGTCATCGGCCCGGTGATAATTAGGGTCAGTGGGGCATCTTTTGCATCACGGCATAAACGAATAATCGTATTGACCGCATGTTCCCCCGATAGCGGCAGCACGGGATCCGGATAATCAATCCCGCCCAAGCCGGTTGAGCCATGAAAGTCTTCCGCAGTCACCGCATCGCGCAAAATTGGCTGCGGCGCGCCTTCACTGACTGGTACGCTTTCATCTTGCCCGGAAACTTCGCGGATCACCCGCGCATTATAGGCGGTTTGAGGGCCTTTCACATTGCCCGCAACCGTTGTGAGGGCCAAGACACACAAGTCCTTCGCCCCAAAAGCCGCTATTAAAGCCACCGCATCATCAAGACCCGGATCGCAATCGATAATTATCTTCTTCATAGAGCAACAAATGCGCCGCGCCTTTCCCCTTGGCAAGCCCTAGCCGCAATGCCAGCATCAAGCTAAATCAAGCCAGATCGTAATTTCAGGAGACCCCCGATGAGTGTGACCACGCGTATTGTTGATTATGACCAAGGCGGCCAAACCTATGAAGGCTTCCTCGCCATGCCTTCCGGCACACCAAAAGCTGTCGTACTTGTTGCGCATGCTTGGGGCGGACAGTCCGGTTTTGAACAAGGCAAAGCTAAGTGGCTGGCCGAACAAGGTTATGCCGGGTTTGCGGTGGACGTGTACGGGAAAGGCAAACGCGGTGAAACCACCGAGGAATGCCAAGCGCTTATGGAGCCGCTCGCGAGTAATCGCACTGAACTACAATCACGCCTCGAATTTGCTCTGAATGTCGCAAAAACTGAATCTGACGCAGCCAAGGCTGCGGCGATTGGTTTCTGCTTTGGTGGGCTTTGCGTCCTCGATATGGCACGCACGAATATGGACCTTGAAGGCGTCGTTAGCTTCCATGGCCTTCTAGGTGGCGCAGGCAACACAGCCGATAAAGTTATGCCAAAGGTCTTGGCCTTACATGGCTGGGATGACCCAATGGCAACGCCTGAAGATGTTATGATGTTCAGCAAGGAAATGACCGAAGCCAAGGCCAACTGGCAGCTACATGCCTATGGCAACACATTACACGCCTTCTCAAATCCAGCTGCACAAAACCTAGACTTCGGCATCCAATACAGCGCCGAAGCCGACCGCCGCAGCTTCGCGGCCTGCGCGGACTTCTTGAACGAAATACTCGGCTAGATCATGATCCTGACACGCCGCGCAGCGCTTGCTTTGATCCCAACGGGTGTTGGGTTAAGTGCGTGCGGCCAGTCACCGTTCAGGAAAGAAACGCCCGCGAGTATTGTTGATGGATTGGTGAATGCGCCGACGCTGGCACGCGCGCCTGCTGCTGGGTTTGTTTTAATGCGGCGCGGCGTTGTCATCGCCAAAGAAGTCGCCGGTGATGCAATCGTTGGAGAACGTAAGTTTACAGTGCGATCGCCATTTAGGGCTGCATCGATTTCAAAGCTTGCAACGGCTCTGACAGCGCTGAAGCTGCATGAAGATAAGACATTGAGCCTTGATAGGCCGGTCAATGAAGCGCTTGGGTTTTCCGCAAGCGAGGCACGGGTCACTCTTCGCCAGCTTCTTTCGCACACGTCAGGGTTATCTGACCCTGACATCTACTGGCTTGCGCATCCAAAGAATATCCGTGACCTTTCAGGATGGGACTTAACCAGGCGCAAGCAGCCGCCATATGGTTTCGAGTACTGCAATCTGAATTACGGCCTCGCCGCGACTGTGCTGGAAAGCGTAACGCAGCGCCGGTTTGACAGACTAAGCCACGATTTTGTTTTGAAACCTCACGCCCTTGATGCAGGTTTCAACTGGTCGAATGTAAGCACGCCAAAGCGCCAGAAAGGCGCGGCACTGTACCGAGAGACCGAGCGAGGCTGGAAAGTCCAAACCGACGGGCCGGAGGTTTTGCGCAAGAATGAACCGACGCTTCTCATGGAGTATGGCGAAGATCTTTCCACATATGCACCGGGGCAGAACGGCACTCTGTTTTCCCCGCAAGGTGGCCTGCGTGCCAGCTTAATTGATCTCGCAACCATTGCGGCGCGATTGAAGTACGCTTCAGAACTGACCAAGCCCGTTTGGACGCTAAACGACGCTGAATCAAACGGTTTCCATGACCAGCGTTATTTCACACAGTTTGGTACAGGAGTGCACATCCACCCTGCCGAGGAATCGCCATGGGCGGGCCAGACAATGTGGGGACATCATGGCGAAGCATATGGCCTCTATGCGGGCGCATGGTATTTGCCCGATCTGGATATCTCACTCAGTTATTGCGTGACCGGAACACCAGAAACACCGCCCGCACGCAGCAAGGCTCATCCCGCTTTAAATACGTTCACTGAACCCCTACTACGCGCGGCGGTACTGGCTTACCAGAACCGTTCAGGCTAACGCCGTTTGGTATCAACGCCCAAGACTGATCCAGTCTTAACAGATGGGTTAGAGGCATTGGTTTTGACCTTTGCCTTCTTAGGTTTACGGACTTCTTTGTTGGACTTTTGTTTGTCTTTTGACATGGCATTCGCCTCTGGTCATATCCGTTTGGCTGTCATAGCCCAAACCGATCAACCCCCTATTTTGTCTCTGGAAAATCAATCAAACGAACTTTGATTGTGAAGAGACACCGCCAGACAGATCGCGCTTATCATCGCGCCTTAGCGTGAATTATAGATAGGAGTGGCGCGCAGCCTTTGTAAGGCCGCGCGTAAACTCAGGCGACTAAACCCGCCGCCAAATAAAGCAGGATCGCACCAGCACCAGCCGTCAGCGCATAGGGCAGCTGCGTACGAACATGCTCCATGTGATCACACCCTGCCGCAAGTGAGGCGATAATCGTCGTATCTGAAATAGGCGAACAATGGTCCCCAAACACGCCGCCGCCCATAACCGCAGCAATAGCTAAAGGAAGCGGGATACCCGCACCAACCGCAAGCGGCACCGCGATTGGCACAAGTATGCCATACGTTCCCCAGCTTGTCCCCGTGGTGAAACTGGTCACGCCGGCCACAACGAACAAGATAGCTGGGATTGTAAACGGCGCCGGGATGGTCGCTGCAACGCCGGCAATAAATTCACCCGTACCAAGCGCCTTCAAGCTATCACCCAAGACGAGCGCCATGAAGATCACTGTAACCGCAGGCAGCAGGTCGCCCATACCCCGAAAGCCAACTTCGACGCCCTTACCCTTGGCCCGGCCTGACGCCATCAAGAACAAGAACGCAGCCGCTGTGGCTAACACGACCGCCCACAGAATAGATTGGGAGCCGGAGCCCTTGGTAATATCGCCGCCGCCAGTCCAAACCATGAAACCAAGCGCGCCGCCAATCAGGATCGCCATCGGGATGGCCATATATAAAGCACGGCTAGGCGCATCCTCTAACTCGTCGTCAGGAATACCATCCGCTGCCCCTAAAGGCGGGCTCCAATTGGCATCCGCAGTTGCCAACGGTCCAAATGTGCGACCAATCAAAACGGTCGCAAAAACCCCCGCAACCGTTAGCAAAGGATAGAAATTGAACAGGATCGTTTTGAACAGAACGCTGAACTCTTGATCCACACCATTGCTGGCCATCAGGGTCGCCACATAGGCACCCCAGCCGTTGAACAAAATAAGCACACTAATCGGGGAACAGGTCGAGTCGATAATGTAAGCTAGACGCGCTCTGCTAACTTTTAATCGATCAAACAAAGGCCGCCCTAAAACGCCGCTGGCCAGTAGACTGACATTCGTCTCAACGAAGATCAGGACACCTGAAATCGCACTTACTAAACCTGCTCGGCGCGGTGTAGAGGCAAGACCGCTAGAGTGTAGCTTCTCAACCATCGCGGATATACCGCCAGACCGCTGCATATAGGCAATCAACGCCCCTATGATCAGACAGAATAGTAGGATGCGT
>JAQWGO010000032.1 GCA_029238175.1 Henriciella sp.
TGGCGCATGTGCTATCCATGCGGACGGACAAAAAGCAAAGCGTGATGGTATTGAAGCAGCTGATTCTAAAGCCTTTGATTTACACAAATGGCTGCACGTAAACTATGATGCAGGCTTGGCTCTGATGCGGTCTGAAGAGACGCATCGTAGAGCCTTCGCAGCGAATCCCGATTATCTAAAACGCGCCGATGAAGGCTTGGCGGCGGGTGACCCGTGGCCCGTGGACTATGGCCCTGAGCTTTCGCGTAGTTTTCGCGCGTTAAAAGTATGGGCACAACTTGCTGAACATGGACCTGATAAACTTGGCCGTCTAATCGATCAAAACTGTGATCAAGCGCAATATTTAGCCGAACTGGTTGATGCCCATCCAAAGCTAAAACGGGTTGCACCCGTTGATCTGAACATTTGCTGTTTTGTCTATAATGGCGATGAAGCGTTGAATGAGAAAATCGTCATTCGGCTGCAAACCGACGGCATCGCGGCACCGTCCACGACGCGCATAAATGGCCAGCTTGCCATACGCGTAAACATTACCAACCATCGCACCCAATACAGCGACCTCGACCTGTTAGTAGCCGAGATCATCCGTATTGGGGATGAGTTATCAGTCGTTTAGTGTGCGTTCGGTGCAGACTGTAGCTGAATGTAGTTCTGGATACCGATACGCTCAATCAGCTCAAACTGAGTTTCCAGATAGTCGACATGCTCTTCCTCGTTGGTGAGGATTTTGTTGAACAGGTCACGGCTAACGTAATCGCGAACGCTATCGGCATAATGGACCGCATCACGCAGCTCAGGGATGGCGTCATTCTCTAGAGCAAGATCAGCTTTGAGAATTTCTTCAACGCTTTCACCAATCCGAAGACGTCCAAGGTCTTGCAGATTTGGAAGACCGCCCAGGAATAGAATGCGCTCGATCAACCAATCGGCATGCTCCATCTCTTCAATGGATTCTTTGAACTCATATTCCGCCAGAATGCTGACGCCCCAATCTTTCAGCATCCGTGAATGGAGGAAGTACTGATTGATCGCGGTGAGTTCATTTTTCAAACATGCGTTGAGAAACTCAATAACTTTTGCATCGCCCTTCATGGCTCTGACTCCGTATAATTACCTATGATCCACCAAATAGGACGCTTGCAGCTTCAAATCAAACTAAAAAACACAATAAAAACAATTGACTATGATAGTGCGAAGCATTTGCAAAGTGATTGAAAATCAGTCTCAAAGCGTGCCGTTGAAAACACTGAAAAAATCACGCGTTTCACGTTGCCTAAGTCACCATAAACAAGCCGAATAAAGATGCAGACAGGTCAGCTTAGAAGCCACAACGAAATATTGCATAGGCTAAATGAGAAAATTGGCGATTGATCACAAGCGCCCCTTTCATCAGAGTGGCTGAGATTAGAACAAGGACAATTCCTATGCCCAATGATGCACAAATCGATATCTGGAATGGCCCATCAGGCCAGAAATGGGCGGACCAGTCGAGCGCGCTCGACGGGCTTCTCGCGCCGTTTGCGAGCAGTGTGCTTGAAAGTGGAGACATTAAAGCTGGCGAGAAAGTTCTAGATATTGGATGCGGTGCCGGAGCCATGACTTTGCAAGCAGCCAATATTGCGGATGGCAAAGTAAGCGCTTTGGGTGTGGACGTCTCAGAGCCTCTGATAAATCTCGCAAGACAGCGCGCGAGCCAAACAGGCTCAAGCGCACGGTTTGAGCTTGCAGATGCCAGTACATTCAGCACGCAAGAAAAATTCGATATCGCAATTTCGCGCTTTGGCGTGATGTTCTTCGATCATCCCGCTAGCGCTTTTCAGAATATTCGTAATCAGGTTACCCCTGAAGGTCGCATCGTTTTCGTTTGCTGGCAGGCGATCACCCTGAACGAATGGATCATGGGACCAATTCAAGCAGCCATTCCATTCTTGAAGCAAACCCCAACTCCATCCGATCCAAACGCACCCGGCCCATTCGCTTTCGCAGACAAAGATCGCGTCTACGGTCACCTCAGCGAAGCAGGTTGGCAGGGCATCTCTATTGAGCCACTGATTACTGAACTGACCTTGCCTGGAACGAGTCTAGAGACAACAGCAAACCTTATGTTGCAAATCGGGCCACTCGCCGGTCTGATTTCTGAGCAAGAGATCGATCCAAAACCAGTCCATCAAGCTGTAGTCGAGCGGCTCTCGAAGAACTTGTCTTCAGATGGCCGCGTTCGCATGGATTCGGCATGTTGGATCGTTCAAGCTCAGGCGAGCTAACTGGCGGTACCGATTCGCTCCGACCACTCACTCGAACCAACATGTTAGTTTGCGAGTGCTGTAGAAACTAGCCCACCAGATATTTACTGACGGTCTTCTGGCGTCTCGGTGGCGTGTGCTTGACGAGCTTGTGACACCCGTCTGACGTGGCGCAACGGGCATTTATCCGCATCTTGAAAGGTGTTAAACCCCAATCAAGGCGAAGGAAAAACAAATGCCGATTACACCTGATGCAACAAAGATTAAACGCTGGCGCGAGGAGCGTCATTGGTCACAAGAGCACCTGTGCGAAATAGCAGGCATTGGCCTGCGCACACTTCAACGCATAGAGAAAGGTGACGCAGCTTCGCGCGAATCTGTCATGGCGCTGGCGGCTGCATTTAACGTTGATATTGGCGCCCTGATCGAGGATCCAGTCAAGCAGAAGGCCATTGCGGCACAAGAGAAAGCCGCAAAGGGGTTGGAAGGACTTAAACTATCCTTCTGGATACATTTGGCCAGTTTCGTATTTGGAATGATCGTATTTGCCGGGATCAGCCTCGGAGACGGTTATCCCGGATATGTTATGTTGTGGCCGACAATTGGTTGGACGTTTGGTATCGCGGGCCATGCCCTGACCGTTGTGATTGTCGAACTGGTTACCCGGTTTGACCAGAAAAACGCATAGGTGAGAGCAGGGCGAGCCTAGACTCGCCCTGTCATTTAGATGCGTTCAATAATGACCGCGGGTGCCATGCCGCCCGCGGCGCACATTGTGATCAAGCCATATCGGCCGCCAGAACGTTCCAGCTCATCTAAGGCGGTACCAATTAGAATTGAACCTGTTGCCCCAATAGGGTGACCAAGCGCCATCGCGCCGCCATTAATGTTGACCTTTTCACGATCAAGTTTCAGGTCGCGGATGAATTTCTCTGCGACAACTGAAAAGGCTTCGTTGATTTCATAGACATCAATATCGTCAGTCGTCAGGCTAGCCTTATCGAGTACTTTCTTCGCCGCAGCGACGGGCGCATTCAACATAAGCGTTGGGCAATCACCCATATTCGCCGTTGCAACGATACGCGCGCGCGGTTTCCAACCATTCTTTTCAACCGCGGCTTCAGACGCTAACAAAAGCGCCGCTGCACCATCAACGACGCCAGAAGAATTTCCGGCATGGTGGACGTGGTTCATGTTGTCTTTGAGTTGCGGATAAACTTTGGTGACGAGATCGCCATAGGTCGTGCCGGCTTCATCCACTGGAATCGTTGCCCACATATTGAAGACAGTCTTCAAACCTGACAGGCTTTCCATTGTTGTTTGCGGGCGCGGGAACTCTTCTTTGTCGAGCGCGAGGGACCCGTCACGGTTATGGACAGGCACAAGTGATTTATCGAAACGCCCTTCGGCGATAGCGCGGGCTGCGCGCTGTTGGCTGGTGACGGCAAGCTGATCTACGGCTTCGCGGTCAATGCCTTCAAGGGTCGCGATTGCGTCGGCGCAGACACCTTGCTGGCTTTGCGGATGCAGGTCACGCAAGTGCAGGTTACCGCTATCAATCATCGGCGGTGTCTTGGGATCGGCAGTGGCAGACGTATAGCTCATCATTTCTGTGCCGCCAGCGATGACAACGTCTTCCATGCCGGACATAATCTGCGCTGCGGCAAGGCTGACTGTGGTAATGCCTGAACCGCAGAAGCGGTCCAGCGTCATGCCAGAGGCTTTTACGTCATAACCGGCATCAAGGGCAGCCATTCGGCCAAGGTCCGCGCCCTGCGCGCCGCGCTGGCTACTTGTGCCCCAGATGATGTCATCGACTTCAGCGGTGTTGAGATCATTGCGGTCACGAATTGCGCCAAGGACAGTCGCAGCCAGATGCTGTGGATGCAGGTGCGCCAGCGCGCCTTTTCCCTGTTTGCCAATCCCGCGCGGTGTGCGGCATGCGTCAATAATATAAGCTTCGGCCATGATATCTCTCCCAATTTTTTGTCTTCTGGGAGAGATATGGTTGACGCGCACGTCAACGGCAAGCCGTCTCGTTGCGTTAGGGGCCGCCGCGGAGAGCTTAGCTCTCGACTTTAAATGTCAGTCCAGCATTCGCCTCTAGGCGTTTGACCAAGTGAGCGCCCATGGCTGGGGCTGGGGTCCAAATACCGCCGGGTGTCCCTGTATCGTCTTTGACGAGGCAGATGGCGCTTTCAGCAAGCATTTTCGAAGTTGAGCCATAGCCGGGATCTTTATCACCCGTGACGCCTGTGACGACGACGCCGCCATCAGCGGCAATGCCATAGAACATGACATCATAGAAGCCGTTCTCACGCTCTTCCTTGGTTGGTCCTTCACCGGGGGCTGGGCCGTCGCCGCCCATCATATTTGTGCTGGCCATACCTTCAGCCATGGCTTTGCCTTTATCACCCGGGCCTGTCAGCATCATCTCATCATAGACGAAGTCCTTGCCGTAAGCATGGCCCATAAGAGCGTTTGAACGGTGAACATTCTTGGTATTGATTGAGGCCATAATGAAAGGTGCAGACCAGCTGCCAATGTCTTCATCTTCAACCGCTGCCATGCCGTGCGGCTGATCTGGACCTGTAAAGCCGCCAGACAACGCGAATGGGTTTTGCAGGACTTTGATCAAGCTAGGGTCGCGGCCAACAGCAGCCATTGTTTCTTTAAAGCTGGCGAATGTGCCGCCAGAGAACGTGCCCTGCATCTTGCGGACGCGGCCTTTAATGCGTGGAACAGGCGCGCCGAATTTTTCCTTCGCCGCTTCCTGTGTGAACCAAACGCCAAGGTCGAACGGGATTGAGTCAAAGCCGCAGGAGAAGACAATGCGCGCACCAGACGCTTGGGCCTTGGTTTCGTATTTGCCGATCATCTCGTGCATCCAGCCCGGCTCACCGCAAAGATCGACATAATCAGTGCCAGCATCGACGCACGCTGCGACAACGTCTTCGCCATAAAGCTGGTAAGGACCAACGGTTGTAGCAATCGCGCCTGCCCGTTCCGCCATCGCCTTCAAGCTGGCTGGATCATTGGCATCTGCAACAACGAATGGCGTGTCAGCTGGCGCGCCAATTTCATCACGAACAGCCGCGAGCTTATCCGCACTACGGCCAGCCATGGCCCATTTCAGATCACCGCCAACGCCGTACTGTTTCGAAAGATACTCAGCGACCAAACGGCCCGTATAACCTGTTGCGCCATAGACGATGACATCAAATTCGCGACCTGTAGCCATTGCGGCCTCCTGTAATTGGTTTCTTGCTAAGTGGGGCAAAGGCCCATGTCTGGCAATGTTTCCGTCAAGGAAATCCAAAACATGTACAATTTTGCATACAGTCGGAATGCCGCTAGGTCTTGACCCGCAAGGTTAAAAAATGCACGTGTCCTCGCCTTACAGGGCACCAAAAACAGACGAGGTGAGCCATGCGTGTAGCAATGATCGGAACTGGCTATGTTGGGCTAGTCAGTGGGGCGTGTTTCGCCGATTTTGGCCATGTGGTCACTTGCGTTGATAAAGACGCAAATAAGATTGACCGCTTGCATGAAGGCGTGATGCCAATCTTTGAACCGGGCCTCGACAAGCTGGTTGAAACCAATGTCAACGAAGAACGTTTATTCTTCACGACCGAAGCCAAAGACGCGATTGCCGATGCTGATGCGGTGTTCATCGCTGTGGGCACTCCGTCACGCCGCGGCGATGGCCATGCCGATCTATCTTATGTCTATGCTGCCGCAGAAGAGATCGCGACGCTCATGACAGGCTTCACCGTCGTCGTGACGAAATCAACAGTTCCCGTTGGGACAGGCGATGAAGTTGAAGCGATCATCCGCAAAACAAACCCAGATGCAGATTTTGCGGTTGTTTCTAACCCTGAATTCTTGCGCGAAGGCGCGGCAATCGGTGACTTTAAGCGCCCTGACCGGGTTGTTGTTGGAACCGATGATGAGCGTGCGATTGATGTTATGCGCGAGCTTTACCGTCCGCTTTACCTCAATGAGACACCGATTGTTTTTACAAGCCGCCGTACGTCAGAGCTTATTAAATATGCCGCGAACGCATTCCTTGCGGTGAAAATCACTTTCATCAATGAGATGGCAGACCTTTGTGAAAAGGTTGGCGCGAACGTCCAGGAAGTCTCTCGCGGAATCGGCCTAGATGGCCGGATTGGCAAAAAGTTCCTAAATGCTGGTCCTGGATATGGCGGCTCTTGCTTCCCAAAAGATACATTGGCGCTGACCAAAACAGCCAATGACCATGGAAGCCCTGTCCGCATCATCGATACTGTCGTTGAAGTGAACGCGGCACGTAAAAAGGCGATGGCTGAAAAAGTCATTGCGGCGATGGGCGGCGATGTTTCTGGCAAAACGATCGGTGTGCTGGGCCTCGCGTTCAAGCCAAACACCGATGATATGCGCGACGCGCCGAGCCTTGATATTGTTCCTGCGCTGATCGCCGCTGGCGCAATTGTCAAAGCTTATGACCCAGAAGCCATGGAAGAAGCTAGCCACATGATGGACGGCATTCACTATGCTAAAAATCCATACGAGGCTCTGGATGGAGCGGACGCAATGGTCATCATCACTGAGTGGGATCAGTTCCGCGCACTTGATCTCGACCGGGTCAAAAACACGCTTGCGGGGAATGTCGTTGTCGATCTTCGCAATATCTATGAAGCGTCCGATATGGTGAAGCGCGGCTTCACTTATTCAAGCATCGGTAGACCCTAAGGTACAAGAAGCGTTTGATATTGCCGTCACGCATGTCTATCACCGCAGAATGCTATCATAAGCTGGCGGGAGTAGAGTGATGCAGAGATTTACAATCTTAGAGGGTTGGCGCGCGTTGCTCGCTTGGTGGGTCGTGCTTTCGCACACGCTTGCACTATCGGGCTTCTCGCGCGGCGATATCGTACAGAACGTCAAAAACAGCGAAGTCACCGGCTTTGATATTGGCGGCTGGTTCATGCACCTTTGGTACGAAATCATTCTGCTGGCACGATCGGGGAAGATACCTGTTTATGTATTCGTTATGATGTCAGGCTTTGTCATCGTACACTTGTTGCTCATGAAGAAAGAGCCTTACAATATATATATCATGCGGCGCTTTTTGCGGCTTTGGCCAGCAGAATGATTTCGTACCAAAGGTGCATGAACCAGCCGCCAATATCAAAGCCGGTGACTTCGCTGTTTTTGACGTTCTGTACGATA
>JAQWGO010000049.1 GCA_029238175.1 Henriciella sp.
CTCCCCATGATTGATCAATATACCATTGCAGATCAAGTTTGGAGCGGTTGAGTCTCATGTTCTCCGCCTTGAAGAGGTCTGTTTTTGACATAACTCCGGCGGCTTCCATCACCTTCAGTCCGGCCTTGATATATTTGCGATCGAAACTAGCGCGTAGCTCCGGGTTCCAACCAAGGCCGGATTGGTCTTCACCGCCATAGGTGTCGTAAAGATCGCGCGCCTCTGTCATGTAGACATATGCTTGCGCAGGGGCGTTAGTGCGCTCGGCCAGATCGATTTTGTATTCGGCCAAATACTTGAGCGGATCTTTCATCGTGCCGCTCATGCAGGCTTTCGCCTGTGCCTCCAGCAATATGGGCGTGTGGGCGCTGGCTTGGTTTTTTCTATATGCGTACCAGAGGCTTTGAGCGGGATTCGAGAAGCCGCGCTCGCAGACGGGGAAAGGGGTTGCGCCGTCAAGCCAACTGATCTTTTGGCCGCCTGCATCCGCGATGGCGACGAGCTGGTGGATTGTTTTCTTGCGCGCTTCGGCAGCCAAATCGTAATTGTGTTTGCTCGACGGTAGCGCTTCGATATGGATGAGCAGCGACATGGCGCGAGATGCCGTTTCGTAGCGTTGTTGCAGATCTAAGCCGCCGCGCAGAGACAAGCTTGCCCACGCCTCGGCGAGGCCAAGGTTCGTAACATAGTCTTGTGTGCAAACCTTCTGCAGGCTGTTGGCGACATTGACATATTTTGGATCAACTGGGTTTGCGGTTCGATAGTGTTGGACAATTTGGCTCGCGGTTTGCGCCGAATTTTCGGGGCAGGCGGGCAGAGGCTCAGCATAGGTGATGGGCAGCGAGAATAAAGCGAGAGCGATTACCGCGCTAAAACGTGAAAGACCTACAGTCATTGAGCACTCCTTGAATGAATGCCACTGTAGGTCTCTGATATTTCCTAGCCATCACCCTTGCGGGTTAGGTCTCAAGCAAATCGTGGTGCGATCTTCAAATTCTTTACCCAGCCTAGCTTTTCGTACACGAGGAGGATCGTGCCATTATAGTCGACGATGCGGTTCCAGAGGCCTTTACGAGGGCGGTGGAGGGCGCTTTGCGGTTCGTCATGGTGGTGATCGTGAAAAGCTTCGCCGCCTGTCAAAAGCCCGATCAAATGATCAGCCCATTTTGGTGTTGGAAGGTGGCCAAGCACGTTGATGCCGTAGACTGTTGCGTGGAACTGAATTGCGCGGCCAATGATGAAGCTGGCGTGAAGGATTGCCGTTAGCATGAGCGACCCGCCAGCGGCCCAAACGATCAAGTAAATCACCGCTGGAACGGCCAGGTGAAGTACGAGGGAGAGTTGGTTATAAAAACCGTCCATCCACGTGATGATGGGATGTTTCTTGATCCACATCGGGAATGGACGTGTCATATCTTTCGCATCGCGAAAGATGATCCAGCCGACCCACGCCCAGCGCTTTGACTCAAACGGATTATGTGGGTCGCCGGGTGCGTCTGCAAACCGGTGATGCTGGCTGTGATAGTTGATCCAGTCTTTCACATTGCCCTGCATCGCGATCATAAGATTCAGCATCGTGATAATCTGTGCCGGGGCTTTAAGCTCACCGGCTTTATGCTGCATGATACGGTGCAGCGGACCGATGCCAGCATTGCAGATAAAGACGGTCAGCGCGACTGTGCCAAGTGCGATGGGAAGGTAGTACCAATGTAGGTTCAACGCTTCCAAAGCGAGGCCAAGAACAATCATTGTGATGAGCAAAGCAACGCCGAGCACAGGATATAGAATTGCCGAGAAGAAGCTGGCAAAATTAAACGTCTTCCAATTTTTTGGGATCGCGACTGAGCGAGGGATCATTCTGTTGTCTCCAAAATAAGTCTGCGGCTGCAATGAACGCTGCGCTGTACCGCTTACGTAAGAGTTAAGACTCGTTCGAAAGAAACAAAAGGGGCTTTTCTTCAAATGTCCGTAATGTCGCAATTGGGGCGGCTAAGGATTTCGCTTTCAAGTTGGTGGCGGTGTGTATAGCTTGCGGCAGGGGCAAGGAATTGGGGGGCAGTAATGCTGTTAAGGCGTGTAACGAAACATGTGAAAGAGCAAAACTGGTTCGCCGTGGGGTTGGACTTCTTCATTGTCGTCGTGGGTATCCTCATCGCGTTCCAAATCACAAATTGGAGTGAGGCGCGTCAGCAAAAAGCGCAAACGACGCAAGCGCTTGATTCCATAGAAGCTGAACTTTCAATCCTACTGTTCCTGAGCAATGAGCGATTGGCGAACGAGCCTTGCCGGGTTCAAAAAATAAGAACGCTCTCTGCAAAACTCACCGAAGATGGTGACGCTTGGGCGCCCGATTTAGAACTTGATGAGGGGTCTCAGTTTTCTGAATTTGCATTGCCGCTTATTTTGCGAACGCCTCTACGCCCTTGGCCTGATGAATCTTGGCAGACATTGATGGCGAGTGAAACCGCGCTTCATTTGGATAGGGCTGAGTTCAGTCAGCTCAGCATCATTTTTGATCTTGCGAGCGAAACAGACCAGTTAGATGAAATGGCTTGGCGACTGCGGGGACAGTTATCCCATCTTTCAATGTCAGGCACTTTGAGCGCATCGGAACGGCGTTCAGCCCTCCGCACACTTGGAGAGCTTGCCGTGATTGGCGATTTGATTTTGATCAACTCGCGCTACTTGCTGAAAGAGATTACGCTTCTCGGTTATGAGCATAAAGGCGCGAAAGCGCTCTTTCAGGAGCAGTATGGTGGATTAGGCGCGGCTATACTGGGCGCAAAATCTGTCTATGGCGAGTGCCTGAAACTGGATGAATTCCAGCCCATTTTCGAATTGGTTTACACCGGTGAAGATGATCCCAAGACAATTCAAGAGTTATTGGAGATCGCGCCATGATCCTGCGCCGCCTCACCACCGCTTTTCGCAAGCAAGACTGGTTCACCGTTGGCGTGGAGACGCTGATCGTGGTGTTTGGTGTGTTTATCGGCTTGCAGGTAAATAATTGGAATGAGGCGCGCGGCGACAGAGTGGACGAGTTGAGTTTTCTGGAGCGGCTGCACCCAGACATCGTTCGCGTTGAAGACTCTTCGGCGCGAGTGCGCGACCGCAGGATCGCTGTCATTGATGACCTTCGTTCTGCCACGGAGGTTATTTTCGGCGTGGCCGCGCGTGCTCAACTCACTCAAGCCGAGTGCATGGCGCTTGCGACGTCTCATTACTACAATATCAACGTTCTTAGCCTGCCCTCGGTTGTGGAGCTGGAGAATTCGGGCCGAATTTCCATCATCAGGGACGCAGCGCTGCGCACAGCCCTCGTTGAATACGAGCAGCGCGTCGACACGTTCACCATTCGCCAAAACGACCAGTCCTTGTCGAACAACTTGCTGATGCTTAATCCGCAATTGGTGAAGGTCGCCCCTGTCTTTGATGCTGAGCTCGGTGAAATGCAGACCCTGCCCGTATGCGATCTGGCGGCGATGAGAGAGGACCAGACTTTTCTGAATGCTGTGGCCGAGAACCTCGATGCTTATGATGCCTATTTGCGCGATGGCCTGTTGCCGTGGGACGCACAGTTGAAGGAGGTTCATCGCTTGGTCGATCGCGCGCTAGGGATCACCCATGAGGGCGCGCCATGATCCTGCGCCGCCTCACCTCCGCGTTTCGCAAGTAGGACTGGTTCACCGTTGGCGTGGAAACGCTGATTGTGGTGTTTGGTGTATTTATTGGTTTGCAGGTGAACAATTGGAATGAGGCGCGGCAAGGCAGGGCTGCGGTTGTTCAGTTCGAGCAGAACCTAATTACTGATGCGGAGATTATTCTCGATGATGCCCGCGCGAAGATCGATTTTATGGAAGACGCGTTGGTTGCGATGACAGGACTGCAGGATACGTTCAGTCGCAAGGATGCTGATTTAGACGAAATCAAAACTATTGAGCGGTTAGCTTTTGCCTTGGTCCTGCCATCACATCCTGAACGTGCGCCTTCATTGATTGAGGCCGTGGCTAACCGCGACCTGAGTTTGGTTCGGGATGAAGAGCTACGCTTGGCTATCATCAAATGGGACCGACTGCTGCAAGACGTTGCTGGTACGCAGCAGGCGCGCAGAGAGTTCAGCCGCGACTATGTTGCGCCGCTGCTCCGGCTGCAGCGAC
>JAQWGO010000084.1 GCA_029238175.1 Henriciella sp.
CGGGTTCTGGTGCCTGTTGCATATGAGCCATCCACGTCTCGGCTTCGCCATGCAGGGTGAATTCAACCATTTCGCGGGCCTTGGTCGCAGCAACACGGTCGGCTGCAGCTAACAGATCTGGCTGTCTAAGCGCGATACTGATCGGTGTTTCGGAAGCGTCAGGGATACGGAAAAGTTTGCGGGCAAGGTCATTTGCGGTTGCGATTCGTCCGTTCGGACGCACAAGCAACGCAGCGAATGGCAATGCAATAATAAAGGGCTCAATCGCATCAAGTGCAGCTTGACCAGTTCCCGAAGGTTCCCTCTCCAGACTTGGAGCTTCGTGCTTGGTTCTTAAAGTCGGCGTTGAGCTGATGTAGAAGGCCAACGTTCCGGCGCACATCACAATTGCAGCAGTGATCGCTTCCACGACACCAAGCGAGCCACTCATGAACAATAGCGTCAGGATGCCGACGCCGCCGCTGACCATTATCGCGAAGTCACGGCCCCGGCCGCGTCTTTGCGTGTTCTCATTCGACGTCTTGGATTCGTCCTGCGACATTATCCGTTCCATTACATTTTTGGCTTCGTCATGGTCTGTAAACCCATTAGTGGCGTATACAGATCAGAGTGTCACGGGCAAGTCTGATAACTTTTCCGTGGTTATTGAAAAACGATAATTATTTGTTGACAGTCGAATAGGCGGCGCGTAAAGCAAGCTCACTCGGCTGAAGAGGTTTTGATGATACGAGCAGGTGTAGTTTTAGGTTTTCTGGCGCTAGGCGCATGTTCGACTTTGCCGGATATGCCGAACCTTGGCGGTGAGCCTGTTGCAGTCTTTCCAGTTGCAGCCGATGCTCCGGAAACTTGGGCAGCCTTTGGTGTTGCTGGAACGGTTCCGGCGACAGATTGGTTGAGCCAGTTTAATGATGCTGAATTAGCGGATCTGGTGCGTGAAGCGCTCGCGGCCAACCCTTCTATCCGATCTCAGTTCTACGCGGTCGAAGCGACGAGAGCGCAGGCGCGCAGTGTTTACGGACGCACTCGTCCAAACCTGTCTGCAAGTGCATCAGCTGGCGGCGCAAGTAACTATATTGAATCAATCGATGACCGCGCGTCGGACCCTGCCTTCGGTTTGGGTCTAGACTTCTCTTGGGACCTTGATCTTTGGGGCCGTCTTCGTGCTGGAATTGACGCTGCTGAAGCAGATTTAATCGTCAGCGAAGCCGATCTCGCTGCGGCGCAACTCTCACTTGCTTCTCAGACTGCGATTGCTTGGTTTGATCTGAATGAGGCGCTTGCTCAAGAGCGGGTGGCCGTTCAGACATATGAAGCACGTACCCGCGCGCTTCAGCTGACTGAGCGTCGCTTCTCTCGTGGTTTGGCGAATGCACTTGATGTGCGCACGGCGCGGACAACGCAGGCTTCGTCAGAAGCGACAATTGCTGGACGTCGCCAAGCAAGTGGAAACGCTGCTCGCCGTCTTGAAATTCTTTTAGGCCGTTATCCCAGTGCGGAGCTTGATGCATCAGCTGAGATTGCAAGCCTTGCTCCAATCGAAGCGGCAGGTAACCCAACTTTGCTGCTTTCTCGTCGTCCCGATATCGTTGCGGCTGAAGCACGCGTAACCGCAGCAGGCCTACGCGCAGAACAAGCCCGTTTGGCTCTGTTGCCAAGCTTTCGCCTGACGGGGTCGCTCAACAATAATGAAGATGACTTGGTTGATGTGCTTGATCCAACTCGCGTCGCAGCACGATTGATCGCCAGCCTATCAGCACCGATTTTGAACGGTGGAGCGCTAAAGGCGGATCGTGACGCAGCGATTGCGCGTGCAAGAGCATCTGTTGAAAATTATGCAGCGACAACGCTAACTGCATGGCGTGAGGTTGAGGATGCGTTAGCTGCCGATACACTTCTCGCCCAACAAGAAGAAGCTCAAGGCCGTGCGCTCGAAGAAGCGATTTTGGCTGAAGAATTGGCGACCCGGCAGTACACAAATGGCCTTGTCTCCATTTTCAATCTCATTGATTCCCAAACCCGACGCCTTAATTCTGAGAGTCAGGTTATTTCCGCGCGGTCTGCCCGTGCATCGAACCGCGTGCGTTTCCATCTTGCCTTAGGTGGCGGACTTCCTGTGGCTGCGCCGCAAGAGCCGACACAATTGGCAATAACTAGTCCTGAAGAGACAATCCTCCCATGAGCCGTATCCTCCCAATAATAATATCAGTTGTAGTTCTTGCTGCGTTGGCAGTGGTCGCTTTCGTAACGATTGGTGTGCTTCAGCCTAAGCCGGAGCAGGCAGACGAAAAGTTTGGCGGACTTTCAGTGTTTTCTGAAGAAGTTACCCGTGACGATCTGGTCTTTAACGTCCAAGCGCAAGGCGAGGTCCGCCCACGCCGCGAAATTGTTGTTGCGCCGCAGATTGGTGGGCGGATTGCTTATGTCTCACCAGATTTCATAGACGGTGGTTTCATCCGTAAAGGGCAAGCTTTGGTTCGCCTAGAGGGTGCTGACTACGGGCTCGCAGTTGTTAGAGCGCGTGCGGGTGTGGCGAGCGCGGAGCAGCGCCTGGCAACAGAGCGTGCACAGTCTGAAATAGCGATCCAAGATCTCGAAAACCTCGGCATTGCTGATAGTAGCCCGCTGGCGCGTCGCGAGCCACAATTGGCAGAAGCTCAAGCTTCGTTGGACTCTGCCAAGGCGCAACTCGCTGATGCTGAACTTGGGCTTCGCCGTACCACTGTGACCGCACCGTTTGACGGACGCGTTCGCGAAGAGAATGTTGAGGTTGGTCAGTTTGCATCGCCGGGCATGTCTCTTGGGCGTATATTTGCGACCGATGTCGTTGAGGTGGTGTTGCCGTTGACTGATGATCAACTGGGTCAACTTGGTTTGCCACTGGCATTTGCTGAATCGGCAACCCAGAAGGGCCCTGAAGTGATCTTCAGCGGTAATGTTGCAGGGCAATTGCGGGCTTGGAATGGCCGAATTACGCGAACCTCCGCTGCAGTGAACCCACAGACCCGTCTGATCAATATTATTGCCGAGCTGAAAGATCCTTATGGCGCAGGTGCAGACGATGGCGCGCCTATGGCGCCGGGTCTGTTTGTAAACGCTCAAGTGGCTGGCAAGCGTATCGATGATCTTTTGATCGCGCCGCGGTCAGCGGTTCGTTCAGGTAACAAAATTTTTGTTGGTGATCCTGAGACAAGCACACTTCGCATAATTGAGGTGGATCTTGTTCATTCTGATCCAACTGGGGCTTGGTTCCGCAGCGATGATGTTAATGTTGGTGATCTTGCTTTGACAAGTCCGATCCGCGGTTCAAATGATGGTATGACAATCACAATCCTGCAGCGCATGGAAGACGGCACGATTAAGAACCATTCGCGTGAGGCTTCGGGTCTTGATGATGATGAGCCTGAAGACGACGAGGCCTCTGATGAGGCGGTTGAGCTGGTTAATACGAGTGCAGAAGGAGCACAGTAATGCAAGGTATGGTCGCATGGTTCGCCCGTAACGCGGTAGCTGCTAATCTTCTAATGGTCGTTGCCTTTTTGGGCGGTATTCTTTCATTCAACAATATGGAACGAGAAATGTTCCCGACAGTTGCTGTTGCCGGAGCGTCTGTTTCTGTCGCTTGGAACGGTGCTTCACCCCAGGATGTTGAAGAACAAATTATCACCCGTATTGAGGAAGCTGTCGCGGACATTGATGGCTTGGACCGCATCACATCGATTGGCCGTGAAGGTTTCGGCGTTGTGAATATTCGGGGCCGTGACGATATCGATATGCAGGAGTTTATCGATGAGATTAAGCTTCGGGTCGATCAGATCAATAACTTTCCGCAAGCTGCGTTCCGCCCTCAGGTCACTCGCTGGGAGCAGCGTGACCGGTACTTTGGTACGGTCGTTCACGGCGATGTAGACGCATTGACGCTTAAGCGCGTTGCGGACGAAGTTCGCGATGATATCGCCGAGATTACAGGTGGAGAATTGGCCGTTGTTGACGGTATTCTGCCTGAGGAAGTTTCTATCGAAGTATCTGAAGAAGCTCTGCGCCGCTATAATTTGAGCTTCTCTGAAGTTGCGCAGGCCATTCGTCAGTCTTCTTTGAACTCATCTGGTGGTCAAATCCGATCTTCGGTCGGGGATGTCTCTATGACGTCTCGAAATCTTGCCGATACGAAAGAGCAGTTCGACAATATCATTATTCGCCAATCTAGCGATCAAGGCACTATTCGCGTCGGTGATGTCGCAAATGTAGTTGATGGCTTTGTTGATGCTGACTTGAGAGCGACATTCAATAATCAGCCCACAGCTTTCGTGTTCGTCGTTCAGCCGGATAAAATGGATATTGTGAACTACGCTGATAGTTTCAACGAGTATATTGAACGTGCGAACAACCCAGCTTCGGGCATATTACCAGCCGGAATGCGTATTGATGTGCTTTGGGATAATTCAGTGCCCTTCAAAGCGCGTATGTCTCTGATTACGGAATCGGCATTGCTTGGCGCGGTTCTCGTGATGCTGGTTTTGATCCTATTTCTTCGCCCTGTTGTGGCGTTCTGGGTTACGATTGGTATTATGACAGCGTTTGCTGGCGGTATTATGCTGCTGCCGCTGCTTGGTGTTTCTTGGAATATTCTGTCCACATTCGCTGTACTTTTGGTGATCGGGGTCATCGTTGATGATGCCATTGTGGTGGGGGAAAATATTCACCGCGAGGTCGAAAGTGGGCGACGAGAAGGCTTAGATGCCGCGATTGTCGGCACTCAAATGGTTCTCAAGCCAGTCGTTTTCGGTGTTATCACAACGATTATCGCTTTTGCGCCTTGGGCTCTGTTGAGTGGACCAACCCGTATCTTTACCCAGCAAATTACTTTCGTTGTGATTGCTTCGCTCGTCTTCTCGATCATCGAATGTATGTTCATTCTACCTGCCCACTTGTCGCATATGAAGAAGCAAGACCCAAATCAGAAACAGCCTTGGTTGTCTCGTATGCAGGCACGTATCGCTGATAGTTTGATCTGGTTTGCAAACCATATTTACAAACCAGCTTTAGAGTTTGCACTGCGCATGCGCTACGCGACCATTGCTCTGTTTTTTGGCATTTTTGCCTTTGCACTTGCGCTCGTTGGTACTGGGATTGTACCATTCAAATTCATGCCAGAAATTGAAGGCGATTTAATCCAGGTCACAATTGAGCTGCCTGACGGAACCCCATTTTCTCGAACACTCGAGGTCCGCGATCAATTGCAGGCTGGTATTGATACCGCGCAAGCTCAGTTGGATAGAGAATGGGCCGACCAAATTGTGCCAGGTAAGGACGGCTATGATGGCGGTTTAATTGGTGGATCATCAGTTGTTGCTTCCAATAGCAGGGTTCGCGCATGGGTGGGTCTTGCCCCCCCTGAAAGCCGCCCTGAAACGCTTGCAACGAAGGATATTTCAAACCGCGTCCGTGAGATGGTTGGGCCTATCCAGGATGCTGAAGAAATTACATTCGACTTAACCGATAATGAAGAAGATAGCGGTGTACGCTTTGCTCTAAATCATCCGGATCTTGATCGTCTGCGTGAGGCATCTGCGGTCGTTCAAAATCACCTTGCGACGTATGCAGCCGCTTACGATATCGGGGATAACCTAACGGCTGCTGCGGATGAGTTACAGATTGCCCTGAGGCCGGGTGCTGAGTCCCTTGGCATTACGCTGGCTGATGTTTCAAGACAGGTCCGCCAAGCATACTTTGGCGAAGAGGTGCAACGCCTTCCACGTGATGGTGAAGATGTTCGCGTCATGGTTCGCTTGCCGAAATCTGCGCGAGAAGATCTGGACAGTTTAGACAATCTGCGCATTCGGACTGCCGATGGGCGTGAGCTACCACTAACTCAGGTCGCTGAATTTACGTATGCACCCGGCATCAACCGCATCTTGCGCCGAAACAGAACGCGTTCGGTTTCTGTTTTCGCGGAAGTAAAAGGTGATGGCGGACGCGGCGAAATCATGAGTGACATGAACTTAAACTTCTGGCCGGAGTTTGAGCGTCAGTTCCCGGATATTGAGCGCGGTGTTGCAGGTGGCTTCGAAGAGGAACAACGCTTCTTCACTGAGTTGCAAACGCTTGCTTTGGGGGCTATGGTCCTGATGTATATTGTGTTGGCAATTGCATTCCGGTCATATGCGCAGCCGCTTTTGCTTATGACAGCGATCCCGTTTGCACTCACCGGGGCGATCTTGGGGCATTGGATCACGGGAACGTCCATGGCGATGTTCTCTATCTTTGGCATCGCTGCGGCAGCTGGGGTTGTGATCAATGATAACCTCGTGCTGGTGGACTTTGTTAACCGGCGAAGAGACGAAGGAAAGGGCGCTGTTCAAGCTCTTATTGATGCAGGTGTGTCCCGTTTCCGCCCAATCCTACTGACATCAGTGACGACCTTTGTCGGTATCTTGCCGCTGCTCACAGAGCGGTCGGTGCAGGCTCAGTTCCTGCAACCGATGATTGTGGCGCTGGGCTATGCGGTGGCATTCGCTCTGTTCGTTTCGCTGTTCCTTGTGCCGAGTCTTTATGCGGTTGGAACCGAAGTTGGTCGCGTGTTCCGTTGGACCTGGAGTGGTCGTCCATATCGCAAGATTGGTGAAAGCTACACAGGCGAAGCGACGATCGATGAAGAAGAATTGATCGGAACGAGTGGTCATAAGCCGACACCCGTCCCTGCTGAATGATTTAATCGGGTGGGGACCTAGTACATAAACTCTTGGGAGAGAGCCTTGAAGAACTTACTGATGATTGGTGCGGCAGCAGCGGCACTCGTAGCCTGTAACGCGGCGGTTGAAGCCCCGGCTGATAGTGGTAATGTGCCAGCAATAGACGAAGCGGTTACGACTGCAGGAGCAGAGCTGGAAGTTGAATCGACCTATGCTGGTGATTGCACAGGTGTCGAAGGCGAAGCGCCGATTATCAATGCTGTCGACCGCGATGACTGGAGTTCGGCCGGGCTTGATCTTGGCGCGATGGACAAGCGGTTTGAAGCTGGCGACGATTTCTTCTGTCACGTCAACGGTGCGTGGTACAACAATTTTGAAATGCCCGACGATAAGACACGGTACGGCTCGTTCACGCTGCTTCGCGACAAGTCCGAAGCGCGCGTAAAGGCGATTATCGAAGAACTCGCAGCAGCGCAGCCGGATGCAGCAACCCTTGAGGGTAAAGTCGCTGCCTATTATAACGCCTATCTTGATACTGATGCCATTGAAGCGGCGGGATTAGCGCCGATACAACCATATCTTGATCGCATCGCCGCGATTGAAAGCCGCGAAGATCTCGCAGAAGTATTTGCTGCGAACGGATATTCTAGCCCTATTGGTGGCTGGGTCGATGTCGACTCCAAGAATACGGATAGCTACATTTTCTACGTGACTCAGGGCGGCCTTGGCCTTCCGGATCGCGATGCTTACCTCAATGATGAAGGTAAAAATGTTGAGACGCGTGAGGGCTATTTGAAGTACCTCACGTTGCTGCTTGGTGAGGCTGGTTATGCTGATCCAGCCGAAGCAGCCGGGCGCGTCATGTCGCTTGAGACGGAGATTGCAAAGGCCCATTGGGACCGCACTGTCGGGCGTAACCGCAATCTAACCTATAACAAGATGAGCAAAGCCGATCTCTTGGCCCAAGGTGGTGAGTTCCCGGTGGAGGCTATGCTGGCCGGCCTTAAGATTTCCGACCAGCAAGAGTTTGTTGTTCGTCAAGTGACGCCTGATGCAGAAGAGATTGCTGAGCTAGGTTTGACCGATGAACAGGTTGAGAAAATCTCTGGTGGCGGCATCGCAGGTATCATGAGTGTGATGGCGAATGCCGATCTGGACGACTGGAAGGCCTATCTAACTGCGCATTTCCTATCTGACCACGCGGCGGTCTTACCGAAGAAAATCGACGATGCATCGTTTGAGTTCTACTCGAAGCAATTGCGCGGCCAAGAAGAACAGCGTCCGCGTTGGAAGCGTGCTGTTGGCGCAGTTGAGGGTTCACTGGGCGAAGCTGTCGGTAAAGTCTATGCTGCGCGGCATTTCCCGTCTGAAAACAAAGCAGCCATGGATGAGCTTGTGGCGAACCTTCGCAAAGCGATGGCGTCAAATCTGGACGAGATCGACTGGATGGGCGAAGCCACGAAAGTCGAAGCGCGTGACAAGCTAAACAAGTTCACACCGAAAATTGGTTTCACAGAAAAGTTTGAAACATATGATAGTATGAGCGTCGGAGACAGTGCGTTTGAAAACGTTATGTCGTCGAATGAATGGGCATACGCTGACATGATCAGCCAGCTGGGTCAGCCAATCGACAAGACTGAATGGTTCATGCTGCCGCAAACAGTGAATGCCTATTACAGCCCTAACCGGAATGAGATTGTGTTCCCTGCAGCAATTCTGCAGCCGCCATTCTTTAACATCAATGCCGATCCAGCCGTGAATTACGGCGCGATTGGCGGCGTGATTGGTCATGAAATCGGTCACGGTTTTGACGATCAAGGCTCTAAGTCGGATGGTGACGGCGTATTGCGTAACTGGTGGACCGACGAAGACAACGAAGCCTTTGTTGCGAAGACTGATGCATTGGTTGGCCAGTATAACGCATTCTGTCCGCTTGATGATGGCGAGACTTGTGTGAATGGCCGTCTCGGGCTTGGCGAGAATACGGGTGACCTAGGTGGTCTCTCAATGGCTTACAAAGCTTACAAGATGAGCCTCGATACGAATGGCGACGGTGAGATTGGCGCAGACGAAGAGGCGCCGGTCATCGACGGTTACACAGGCGATCAACGCTTCTTCATGGCTTGGGCTCAGCAGTGGCGGAACAAGTACCGCGAAGAAGCTTTGCGTCAGCAGCTTATTCGCGGTCCGCACAGCCCGCCATATTACCGTGTGAATGGTATCGTTCGTAACTTTGACGAATGGTATGAGGCGTTTGATATCGGACCAGATCACGCGCTGTATCTACCACCTGAAGAGCGTATTCGTATCTGGTAAGATCAAAAGCAATTCAAAAGAAAAGAGGCGAAATCTTTAACGGGTTTCGCCTTTATTCGTTCTATGAGAGTTGTTCTCTTTGTTGATGCAAAGGATAGGTTATGTCTGAAGGATTGATTGAGTCTGGCTGGGCGATGCTGGAGGCGGGTAATGTCAACTCCGCCGTCCGTGCAGCAAAGCAGGCGCTCCAATCTGACCCCAATGATTTTAATGCGCTTTCCTTGCTCACGAGAGCCTCTCTCGCTAGCGGTGACTTCTTAGGTGCCAGCTCGACGAATGAGCAGCTTTTGCGCTTGCGGCCGGATCATTTGCAGGGGCACCTAAACCGCGTTCACATCCCAATGTATCGCGGACTGTATGGAGCATCAAAGGAAGCGCTGGATGCTTTCAAGGTCGCTCGCCCAGACGCGATATATGAGTACAAGAACTTGCTTGCCTTTTGGGAGCATCAGTTTGGGAGCCCTTCCAAGTCGATAGTGATCTTGCGGGAGCTGTTAGCTGAGACGCCCGATAATATGGAGCTGCACAAGTATCTCGGCCTCGCGGAATATGAGGTGCGTAATCCATTTAGGGCGAGTGAAGCACTCTCCGAAGTCGTGCAAAATAGCGCACGCGATGCCAAAGTGCTTGAAACACTTGCTTTCATTCGGTTCAGGCAATTTGCATTTGGTGACGCGAAGGCTCTTGCGGATGGCTCTAGGCGTATCGACCCGTCTTACAAGCCGGTTCGGTGGGTGAGATGGGGCAGCATGCTTGCGTTATTTCCGCCATTTTTTGTGGGGCATGCATTGCAATGGGGATCGGCAAAAGCGGCGGAAGCTTTCGGTCCAGTTGCGGGGCATTTGACGAACCTGCTTTGGGTCGTTTTGTGTATTTCGTCGATCGTTTACGCGGCGCAGGTCAATCAGATGCCGCCATTCTTACCGATTTGGCAGGGTATAGTCGTTTTGGTTGGTCTTTTTGCGGTGGCATGGGCGCTATTGGTTCATTATGCCATTGGAGAAGAGTGGGATGGCGACCCTTATCGGGAGCTGACGAAGCCAATAAAGCTCGATGACTATTGATCTGAATATTTAAAAGAGATGACTTAATGATACCGATTGATGTTAAAAGCTTGGTGGAGTTGGTGCGCGCTGGAACCGGCGGGGACGCAACTTTTAGAGCGTTACTCATCCTCTTGAAGAATAGCTCTGATAGCAGCCAAATCGTCGAAGCTCTGGCGGATATAGACCCACAACTGATCGGTGAACGCGACCTTCGTATAGGCGCGGCTGAGCTGCTCGAAAAAGCTGACGCGTATGAGGCTTCAAAAGTTTGGCGAGCCACAACTGAAATCCATCAGACTGATGAACAGCCATCGACAAATATCGTTAGCCTACGGCCCGGTTCTGCACCCGCAGCAGAAGCAACCCATTATGGGCAAGTCGTGACATTTGATGAAGTTGGCGGCCTCGACAAAGTGAAGCGTCAGATCCATCGCAAAATCATTCGCCCGTTTGAAAATCCCGGAATGGTCGCGAAGTTTAAGCGCAAAGCTGGAGGAGGTGTGTTGCTGTACGGTCGTCCCGGTTGCGGGAAAACCATGATCGCGAGAGCTGTCGCGAACGAAGTTAAAGCTGAATTTACTGAAGTGCGTGCTGCAGAAGTCTTGGATCGCTATATTGGCGTAGCAGAAGGTCGCATCGCTGAAATATTTGAGCATGCGCGCGCCAATCGACCGCATGTCTTGTTTTTCGACGAAGTTGAAGCATTGGCCCAGCGTCGCCAATTCGATTCAGGGTACAAAGTGAACACGGTCGTTTCTGTTTTGCTCACCGAGATGGATAGTGACAGGAATGAGGGAATTTTGATGCTTGGCGCAACCAATTTGCCATGGTCGCTTGATTCAGCCTTCCGCCGGCCCGGTCGCTTTGATCGCACCCTGTTTGTGCCGCCACCGGACAAGGTCGCACGCGAATTTATTCTCAAACGCCTACTTGAGGGACGCCACGTCTCTGACCTGCTGGATATGGAGAACTTGGTGGTGCGCACCGGAGGCTTTTCCGGGGCAGACCTTGAGTCTCTCGTTGAGACATCTGTGGATTATGCTCTCGACTCTTCACTGAGCCCAGAGAATATAACCTTGATTACGAACGAGCATTTTGAGGATGCGTTTGATGAGGTTAAGTCGACAACGCGTGAATGGTTGAGTGAAGCACGTAATTTTGGTGAGTATGCAAACCAGTCTGGCATGTATGATGATTTACGCGACTTCTTAAAGAAACACGCCCGTTAGATCGGCGAAGCGTGATCAAGCCCACGGCAGCTATATTTATTTTAGATTAGGCCTAGTTTGTGCGGCGCACACTGGGATAGCCTCACATCAACTTCAGAAGGAAGTGGGGAGGCTTTAGATGCCCAAACCAAAAACTGTTTGTGCCTATTTTGATGATTTGGGCGCACACCAAGCGCGGATTGCGATCGCGCTTGAAGATCACATCAAAATCCGATGGCCGCATCTTACCGTGAAGCTTGCTTGGGGTTTTCCGTGTTGGAGCGGCAATGAACGGATTTTCTCCGTCATTGCTCATGCCGACCGGTGTAATTTGCAACTTTGGCAGGGTGCGCGATTGGCTGGCGATTACCTGAGGCGAATAGAAGGTTCAGGCAAGTCACTGCGCCATGTGAAAGTCTTTGACGTCGGTCAAATTGATGATGAGCTAATTGATATTATGGAGCGGGCTGTCGGCCTGGATACGACCGATCCAATGCGTGTTCGATAATTTGCAAAAAATATTCAAGCGTGCAGAACTTGACGAGCGCCCCTTTGAGGCACCATCTGTTCGCATGTGCACAAAAGTGCGATCTCATAAAACCTTGGAGGGTTTCTCATGTCTGCTTCTGATCCGGTTGTAATTGTTGGTATGGCTCGTACGCCGATGGGCGGATTGTTGGGTGACTTGGACGCTCTCTCGGCAAATGAGCTTGGCGCTATCGCGGTTAAGGCAGCTGTCGAGGAAGCTAAACTTAGCGCTGATGATGCTGATGAGATTATCATGGGTAACTGCCTACCAGCGGGGCAGGGCCAAGCGCCCGCACGCCAAGCTGGATTCAAAGCCGGTATGGATAAGGGCCTTGAGGCAACCACGATCAACAAGATGTGCGGCTCCGGTCTGCAGGCAACTGTCATGGGGCGTCAGGCGATTGCTTCTGGTGATGCAAATATCGTTATTGTCGGTGGCATGGAAAGCATGACCAACGCGCCGCACCTGATCAATGTTCGGAAAGGCCACAAGTACGGCGCGATGGGCGCGCAGGACCATATGGCGCTGGACGGCCTAACCGACGCATATGCTGGCGGCCCAATGGGCAACTTCGCCGACATGATCGCTGAGAAGTATCAGTTCACCCGTGAGCAACAGGATGCATACGCACTTGAGACATTGGCGCGCGCTCAAAAAGCGACTGAGACGGGAAAGTTCAAACGCGAAATCGCACCCGTAACGATCAAGTCGCGTAAGGGCGAAACCGTCGTCGATACCGATGAGTTGCCACGTATCGCAAGACCTGACAAAATTCCAACTTTGCGCCCTGCGTTCAGCAAAGACGGTACAGTCACGGCCGCGAATGCTTCAGCGATTTCTGACGGCGCTGCAGCGCTCGTCTTGATGAAAACATCAGAGGCAGAGAAGCGCGGCTTGAAGCCAATTGCGAAGATCGTTTCGTCTTCCAGCCACGCGCATGAGCCTGAGAATTTCACAACTGCCCCTGTTCCGGCGATGCAAAAAGCGCTGGCGAAAGCAGGTTGGAGCAAGGACGACGTTGAGCTTTGGGAAATCAATGAGGCATTTGCCGTGGTTCCGATGATCGCTATGCAGGAAATGGGAATTAGCCACGACATTGTGAATGTGAATGGCGGGGCCTGCGCCATGGGTCACCCCATCGGTGCGTCAGGCGCGCGTATCCTGATCACGCTCTTGGCAGCGATGGAAGACCGTGACGCTAAGAAGGGCGTTGCTTCTCTTTGTATTGGTGGCGGCGAAGGCATCGCAATGTGCGTGGAGCGGGCATAAGCTCGTAACGAAACGCTAAGAAAAATTGGCGCGCCTTTGCTAGAGCTAGCCCAGCTAGTTTTAGGGTTTCAGGGCGCGCCTCAGCGCGGCTTCAGTCACTTGGTCTGTCGCTTTGATCGTATCGTCGCTGAACTGGTTCGCATTTACGATCACAACGAGACCGAGATCAGGCGCGATCGTAATCCGCGAGAGCCACATTGTGTTGGATCCGGCGTGAGCGTAAAGCCGTCCAAATTCCTTGTGGTCATTTACGCTCCAACCCATTGCGTAAGTGCTCTCGGGGTTGGGGTGCGGACGGAATAGTTTTTCTCGCAAAGGCCGCGGAATAAGAGTGCTGTCATCGTCGAGAAATTCACGCGCGAGAGCTGCGTGCCCCTTCAGTGTCGCATTGAGCGTTCCTGCAGGGCCCAATGCTCTAGGGTTATCAGCGCTTTTCCCAGTGCCAACTGGTTTTAGCGGACCTCCAAACAGAGAACGATGCCCTTCAAGTCCGTCCAGCGGTGGACCGAACGCAAACTGATTTGGTGCGTTCGCGTCTGAAAATTGTGCTAGTAGATAGGTGCCCATGGCGTCTTCCCAGCTAACAGGATTTGTAGCGTTATCTGAGAGAAGCTGCTCGATTACAGAGCCCACAATAATATAATTCAGGTTGTTATAATCATAAGTGCCAAGCTTATCTGACGGCGCTTTCAGCAGAGCTTTTCGAACCGTTTCGAGCCTCTGCGTGGTTATGTTTGCCTCATCATTGCGCCGGGCATTCAGCCAGAACCCGCCAAGTTGCATAACACCGCTGCGGTGCGCGAGAAGGTCTTCCACTGTTACGGTCGCCCAATCCGCGTTTATATCGTTTGCAAGATTGGGGAAAAGATCGGGTAGGGTGGCGCCCCATTCTGCGCGACCTTCTTCAACCAATTTGCCATAGAGAAGGGCGGTTAGTGCCTTTGTATTTGATCCAAGGTGCCAATGATCGGTCTCTAATACTGGATCTGATCCCGAATTTCTGCGCAGGCCCGTGACAGCGATTTCGATGGGTTCATCACGTCTGGCGACTGCTGCGCCCATCGCGACAATACGATATTCAGTTTGTGCGGTGGTCAAAACACCTTGGAGCCAAGTGTCTGGCCGCTCGACGACTGGAATGACTAGATTGCTTTCTTCGGATAGTTCGACAGGCGTTGAAGGGCTGCAGCCCCAGAGAAGGGGGATAGCCAATGTGAGCAGCAGCAGACGTTTCATGCACCCACCGTCTCAACGGGAGCGAACCATGTCAATCGAAGACGTAGGTATTACTTGGCCGGAACATAGTCGCTTACAAGGCCGAGTGGTAAAGCGGTCGTACGCTTGGCAACATTGATTATTATTCGAGATTGCACGTCGGATACGAGCGCAGAGCCGAGAAGTTTTTCACGCAAAAAGCGATCATAGGCATACATGTCCGTGGTCGTGACGCGAATGATATAATCAACCGCGCCGGTGACCGTCATGCACTCGGTGACTTCAGCCCATCTGCCGACCAGCGTTTCAAATGCTTCGAGGTTTTCTTTGCTCGGAAGCGCCAGTTTTACGTTGGCGATCACTTCAAATCCAAGGCCAAGAGCTTGCCTGTCTAGAAGGGTGACACGCCCGTTGATAATCCCGGCTTCTTCCATGCGTTTAATTCGGCGCCAGCAAGGTGAAGAAGACAGGCCAACGCGATCGGCGATATCGGCAACAGAGAGTGACGCGTCTTTTTGAATCAGATCCAAAATTTTAGCATCAATTGTATCAAGAGTTTCTGACAATATATTCCCCGATATGGCGTATTGTTGGCATAATATTGCTATAAGTAGCGCCTAATGCGCAAAAAAGGCAAGCTATTTCCTGAAATTATTGGGATATATGACCTAAACGCAACACTTGTGAGGTGCGCCTTGGAACATCGTGAAGTTACGCTGGACGACAAATACGATCTTGTCGAGGGAAAAGCTTACATGACGGGCATTCAAGCGCTCGTTCGCCTACCTATGGATCAGAAGAAGCTCGATCTCGCGGCAGGTCACAATACGGCTGGCTTTATCTCTGGTTACCGCGGCTCCCCGCTTGGTGGCTATGATCAACAACTTCGCAGCGTCCAAAACCGGCTCGATGAGCACGATATCGAGTTTTGGGAAGGTCTGAACGAAGATCTCGGCGCGACCTCTGTATGGGGGAGTCAGCAGCTTGGCCTGTTCCCGGGCGCGAAACGTGATGGGCTTTTTGGGATTTGGTACGGTAAAGCGGCGAGCATCGATCGTACGGGCGATGTTTTTAAGCATGCAAATGCTGCAGGTTCGTCGGCGCTTGGCGGCGTACTCGCTGTTCTAGGCGATGATCACATGTGTAAGTCGTCAACGCTGCCTTCACAGTCTGAATATGCGATGGCCGACGCTGAGATTCCGGTTCTTAATCCAGCATCCATTCAAGATGTCCTCGATTACGGTCTTCATGCTTGGGCGATGAGTCGATTTAGCGGCGCATGGTCCGCGATGACGGCATTGGCTGACACAATGGACTCCGGCTCTGTGGTCGACATTACATTGAACCGTATGAAGTTCGTTACGCCAGAGTTTGAATTTCCGCATGACGGCGTTCACATTCGCCGCAATGATCCGCCTTTGGAGAAAGAGCGCCGTCTTCGCGAGTTCAAATTGCCTGCGGCGCAAGCATGGGTGCGCGCGAACCAGCTGGATCACGTCATTCTTCCAAGCGCTAAACCGCGCGTTGGATTAATTGTTACCGGTCAAGCTGCTCGTGATGTATTTGAAGCGCTTGAAGCGATCGGTCTTACACCTGATCAGGCTTCAAAACTTGGCATCACAATCTATAAGGTTGCCATGCCTTGGCCGTTGGAGCCGGAGGGCATTCGTGCATTCTGCGCTGGGCTTGAGCGGGTTCTTGTTATTGAGCACAAGCGTCCATTGATTGAGGATCAGTTGCGCGCCGCGCTCTATACACTGCCTGAAAAGAAGCGCCCGATGATTGAGGGCAAGCGGACCATTGAGGGTAAGCCACTGCTCAGCCAAATAGGTTCAATCCCAGTGCCAGAAATGGCCACAGCGCTGATGAATGTATTCCCTAAAGGGTGGGATATGTCGCGCGCGGATGAATATTTTGCACGCGTTGGACGATCTGGTGAAGCCGCGCGCAACAATGCTACCGAAACGGTTCGTACACCGCATTATTGTTCGGGGTGCCCGCACAATACATCGACAGTCGTGCCAGAAGGATCGCGTGCGCTTGCCGGCATTGGCTGCCACTATATGGCGAACTTCATGCCGGACCGTAATACCGATATGACCAGTCAAATGGGTGGCGAAGGCATTGCCTGGATCGGTCAGCATTTTGCGACAGACGAAGACCACATGTTCATCAACCTTGGCGATGGAACATACTCTCACTCTGGTTCACTAGCGATCAGGGCAGCGGTCACGGCGAAAGCCAACATGACTTATAAGATCCTTTATAATGATGCTGTTGCCATGACGGGCGGGCAAACTGTTGAGTCCGGACAGACGCCGCAACAGATCGCCCAGCAAGTTGAGGGTGAGGGCGTCAAGACGATTGTTATCGTTACGGAGGACACTACCCGTTACGCGAATGTCAAAGATCTGCCGCGCCGGGTAAAGATTTATGACCGCGATGATCTGGATGCGGTTCAGAAAATGCTGCGCGATACGCCGGGCGTCTCCGTTTTAATCTATGATCAAGTTTGTGCGACTGAAAAGCGCCGTCGTTCTAAGCGCGGTCTTCGCGCACCGGATCGTACGCGTGTATTGATCAATACAGAGGTTTGCGAAGGTTGCGGTGATTGCTCGATCAAATCTAATTGTCTGTCGGTTGAACCTGTTGAGACAGAGCTGGGCCGTAAACGTCGGATCAATCAGTCGACCTGCAACACTGACCTGTCATGTGTGAAGGGGTTCTGCCCAAGCTTTATCACCGTCACGGATGGTGAGTTTACGGCGAAAGACCAACCGCGTCGTGAGATTGACGCATCTGGTATTCCGCTGCCTGAAATCCCCACCTTAGACCGCGCATGGAATGTACTGTTCACAGGTGTTGGCGGTACAGGCGTCACGACGGTTGCGGCTATTCTAGCAATGGCTGCGCACGTTGACGGTCATGCCGCATCTAGTCTTGATATGACTGGGCTTGCGCAAAAAGGCGGGCCAGTCCTTTCCCACCTGCGTTTTGCGCGTGAGCCAGATATGATCTCAACAGGCCGTGTACCACCCGCCAGCACCGATTGTATGATCGCGTGTGACTTGGTTGTGGCCGCGGGCGGAGATGCCCTAAACCTTATGGATGCAGAGCGTACAATGGCTTGGGCGAATAGTGATGTGACCCCAACCAGTGAGTTTATTCGGGATCGGCATAAGAAATTTGAAGCTGATTTGCTATCGGCGCGTGTGAAGCGCCAAGCCTCTGACTTTGGTGTGTTTGATGCTGAAGCACTTTCGATTCTTTACTTCAATGATGCGATCTACACGAATATGATCATGGCTGGGTTTGCTTGGCAAAAAGGCGGTGTTCCGGTTTCTTTGCGCGGTGTGTATCGCGCGATCAAACTCAACGGCGTCAAAGCAGAAGATAATATGGCGGCATTCGATCTTGGTAGATTGGCGGCTCATAACCCTGACCGTCTAGAGAATGCAAAAGACCCGCGCGGGCATGTGGCTGAAATGACGCTGGACGAGTTGATCGAAGATCGTGCGGCGCGATTGGTGGAGTATCAAAACGAAGCCTACGCGCAGCAATATCGCGATGTCGTCGCAAAAGTTCGCGCCGCTGAATCGCAAAAAGAACTGGGCGAGCGCCTGACCACGGCTGTGGCCAAGTATGCGTTCAAGCTAATGGCTTATAAAGACGAGTATGAGGTCGCGCGTCTTTGGACGAATGGTAAGTTTGATGCCTATCTTGCGAAGACGTTTAAAGGCGGAAAAGTGAACTTCCACTTGGCGCCGCCGCTCTTCTCCAAAAAGGATGCGAATGGGCATCTCATTAAGAAGAATTTTGGACCTTGGATGAAGACCAGCTTCAAAATTATGAAGCGTTTTAAAGGCCTGCGTGGCACCCGGTTTGATCTGTTCGGGTATACTGAAGAGCGCAAGATGGAGCGGGCTCTGCGGGACGACTATATCGTAGCTTTGGATACAATTGCGGCGGAACTATCGTCGAAAAACCTAGAGCTTGCCGTCGCGATTGCGGAAGTTCCAGATGACATTCGCGGATATGGTCATGTCAAAGAAGCGTCCGTTGAGGCGGCTGAAGCGGCACGTGAAGCGCTTTGTGCGGGGTGGCCAATGGGTGCAATGCCAAAAGCGAAGACAACACTTATCGGGTCTAAATAGCTAAGATTGTCGATTTGGGGTTTCTTGCCCCATCGCAGCTTTGGTTCCTATCACTAGTAGGAATAACCAGGCGGGCCCTTCGGGTCCGCCGATCGCGCTTTCTGTTAGGCTCATCATCAAAATCATAACAATTGCGGGCAGGGCGAAGCGTCTAGCGTCATTGTTTCCGTTCAGGCCAACCAATCCCGCGATGCCGGTGCGGATCACTAACCAGAGCATCAACGCAGTGCCAGGAATACCGACTGCCAGCATCGTTTCGAGCCAACCATTATGCGCGTTGAAAACATCGAAGCCTGCTTCGTACCAAAGCCAATCCATACTGACATTGCCCTCCCGCCAAAAGGCGTCATAGCCGTAACCCAGCCATGGCGATTCTTGGATGCGCCATAAGACGGATGTCCAGATCTTATTCCGACCTGTGAAGGTCGCATCTTCGCCTGCCATATCGAGCAGAGTTTCAGCATTATTGAGAACCAGGACTCCAATCCCGGCGGCGACGATTATGCCGAGCCAGCTTCCGAGGACAAGACGAAGCGGTTTGCCTCTCAAAATCTCACCATACGCAAAAGCGGATAAGCCTAAACCGCATGCCAAAATAGAAGTGCCTGATTTGCTGAGGACGAGCAGGACGAGGAAAAACGGGACGGCCAGCAACCAGCTTAGGCGGCGGTCGGTGAACGCGAGGCCCATCGCGCTAAGTGCGCCAATTGCGTAAACAACGCCTGCGCGATTTTTCTCTCCATATGGCCCACGCAGGGCACCTTCGTGAATATCAACCATTAGCCCGCCGATCGGGATCAGAACCAGCGATAGAATTCCGATGAAGACAGTTGCTAACAACATTCCCATCAGCAGCTCTCGCCAAGTTACCATGGCACAAAGCGCTGTGGTTGCGAGCACAAAGAATGTGAGTGCTAGCGCAGCTGGTATTGTTGCTGACGGACTGATTGACCACGTAACGCTCGCCAATGCGACGGCTGAGAAAGCAAAGACCGGCCAAGCGGCTTTGATCGCCGTCAAAAAGCGGGAGCGGTGCTTTAGGAGTGCGAAGGTTGAGAGCCCCAGACCGGAAAAGAAACAAAATATAATCGTAAGCCTGTACTGCCAATCCGGCGAAACATGCCGTGCGACGAGTGATTCAACCGGCCCGGAAAGCAGGAAGAACACAAACGCAGACAGTAGGACAGCGCGGTAGCTCATACCGTGAGTGTGCAGGCTTTATGCCGGAAGCGCTACTGAGAGCCTCCGGCAATGCGTTTTACTGAGTCAGGCGCAAATCAGAGATTGATGTCGCGATGGCCTTGTAGGCTTGGGTCAGCTCTTGGCCATTGTCTGGATTGAAAAAGAATTCAGGTCCTGATGAGCAATAGTTAAGGACATCTTCGCCAGATTGGGGCGCTTGAAATGCGACAGAATAGATGATCACACCGGTGTTTTTGATATTGTCGCAAAGCTGTTGGGCTTGCCATGTCGATGAGCCTTGTGAGTTGTTGATCGTTGCGTTGAACGAGCCGTCGGTCATCAGAATTAGAGCTTTTGCAGAGTCCGGCTCATCATAGGCAAGAGGGGCACCGCCCACCATCGCTGCGCTAAGTGAGACACTTGTTTCTCACGTTTGTTCAATCATGGAGGATTGAAGTCCAGCCCACCAATCTGGAGAAATCATGTACCAACCCCAAGCTACGCCGAGATGGCCAGCCGTGCCGCCTGACGGGTTTAGACTATTGATGTAGTTTACTAATTTCGTTCTGTTCGTGGTCAACGGTACTGGCTCTGAGTTTCGACAGTCTTCACGATCCCAGTATTCTGCAGCCGTGGAGTAAGCATCAATTTCTGGCGGTGCGTCTGTAAATTTCTCGGAACCGGTTCGCTGAAATACGCAATTTGTAGTATAAGGAATATTGTACCAGCGGCGATAATAATAGCTATAGTATGAATATTGCTGGCTCGCTTTCTCACCTGTCACTGCTTGAAAGAAGTCCCCGGCATTTAGAGAATTATTGTACGACACCATAGAAATGCGAATGTCTTCTTCATGACCTTCGGCCGGATTGTCTGGTAGCAATTCATCGACAGCCACAACTGCTGCGTCTTTGAGCGCTGACATGCGCGACCCAATCATCGATCCTGATACGTCAAATACGAATGAGACGTCCACTTTACCGATACCGTAAGTCGACGCAGACGATACGCGAAAACGTAACTGGTCAACGCCAGCAATCGAAGAGAGTGTCGTTGCTTGTGAACAAATTGTAGTCGCGGAAAGGTTTTGTCCTTCGATCGAAACTGTTGGGTCATCACATTCCAGCAGTCCCTCATTCGTTGAGAGCGCTGCCTGGAAGTATTTGCGGACATTTAGCTTAACCTCATCAACCGATGCGTTTGTTTGCATCGCGCGGCTGCCAGAAATGATGGCGCTATCGAGTGTATATTGGGCTTTGTTTTTCTTTGTTGCAACCATCGAAAAATCGATCCCAAATCCAGCCACCACAGCTATTGGAAAGATCGATAATGCCAAAATGACCGAGACATGGCCGTTTTGTACTTTGGCCAGCTTACTGCTGACTCTATTGACCCAATTTAGCATGGCCCGAAACCCTTCTGGTTTACCCACCACTTACGGTTATGATGATAGTCTGTTGCGATCAGGTTGGCTTTGCTGATCAAGTTTGACGTTTACCAGCAAAGCCAAGTTAACCATCAAATCTAGAACTTCACGCGAAGGTCAGAGATTGATGTTGCAATCGCCTGATATGCTTGTTCTAACTCGTCTCCATTTTCGGGCTCGAACGCGAATTCTGGACCCGAAGCGCAATACTCTAATACGGCTTTACCTGGATCTGGTGCGCCGAATGCGACCGTATAAATAATAACTTTGTCCTGCTGTTTCATTTTGTCGCAAATCAAACGCGCTTGTTCGTCTGAATCGCCCTGAGCATCGAATTCTTCGTTTAAGAAGCTACCGTCAGTCATGAGGATTACGGCCTTGACTGAGTCAGGCTCATTAAACGGTAAAGGGGTCGCATCACCAGTGAACACATTGCTCCAATTCTCGGATACCAGATACCACGCCCAAGCAATGCCTTGGTGACCAGCAGTACCGCCATTTGCAGTGAGGTTGTTAATGTATGTTGTCAGTGTTGACCGGTTTTTAGTCAAACCGATAGGTTTGTGATTGCTACAAGTTATGCCGGATGTTTTCCAGTCGTTGTTGCTACCTTCGTTAGTGTCACTTTTATCTTGGAAGTAAGCGTATCCAGCAGCTAGATAGCCGTTTGGATTGTTTTCTTCTTCGCTGACATTGTAAATTACTTGGTGTGCGTCGTCGATTTGATTCACGAAGTCTGCAGGCTGAACGGGTGCTTTGTCATCAAAGGCATGATCGCCGTCGCGTTCCCAAACACAAGTAGAAGTAATTGTTTTTGTAACAACGCGCTCTTTGTCGACGGCCGTTGGTACGACTTCAGTTACTTCGACGTCTTTCCAACTGCAATTGATCTGCTCCGTGCGCCAACCATTTGGCTTGCACTGGCCTTTCTTTTGGCCCTTTTTGTAGAATTTTTTACAGTAGCGTCGCTCTTCGCAGGCATATTGGCGCTCTATAGAAGTGGTCTCAATGTCTTCCCACTCAACGTATTTGTCGATCGCGTTGTAAGTTCGCGTCTTTGCAAGGCCTGTAACTTCTTCGAAATAATCGCCTGCATTCACATTAGAATCATACGACACCATAGCGATGCGAACATCTTCTGTCGCGGCGTCGCCATTGGCAGGCTTAAGTGTATCAACCGCCTGCAGCGCGGCCGCTTTCAGCGATGTTATTCGGTTCGGATCACCAGACCCGGCGCCAGGTGGTTTCCAGCTCATTGACCCTGAAACGTCAAACATAAACGCCACGTCGAGTTTGCCGATGCCCCAAGTTGAGGTCGATGAAACGCCAAATTTCAATTTATCTTTACCGACAACCTGCATCAACGTTGCGCTTTGCTCACACGTGATACTCGCCGCAATGTCTTGGCTACCTTGAGGGAATTGCACGTTCATCGAGTAGCAATTGTAGCCATTGTTTGAGCTAGTTTGAGATTGCCCTCTCATATAGTCATACATCACATTTCGGATTTCCTGCTGGGTCTTTCCAGCTTGCATGGCGCGGGCGCCTGCTAAAACCGATGCGTCAACGGCCCTTTGAACTTTGTTCTTGTTTGAGCTGAGCAGGGAGAAATCTATTGCGAAACCAGCAATTGAAACCACGGGAATGATGCAAAGCGCGAAAATGATCGCGATATGGCCAGATCGATCCTGCCCAAGACGTTTAAAAAGGTTCATCATATCCATCAATCGCTAGCGCGCCCCATTACCTATTCCGGTTATTACCGCTTGTTGTGCGAAAGTTGGCTTTCATCCGCGTTAGGAACTGCATTGTGTTTTGGGACGGGTTGATAGTAGTTTGTTTACCACCTCAGCGCGCGGTGCGGGCTGGACTTTCATATGCGAGTCAGGGAAATGCATAGGAATGAAACAGTATCACGACTTGCTGAGAGATATTCTTGAGAACGGTGTTGAGCGCGGTGACCGCACGGGCACAGGAACCATTGGCGTTTTTGGACGCCAAATGCGGTTTGACCTGTCAGACACGTTTCCGCTTCTAACAACCAAGAAGCTTCACCTTCGATCGATCATCGTTGAGCTGCTTTGGTTCCTGCGGGGCGACACCAACATCAAATGGCTAAAAGAGCGCAAGGTTTCCATTTGGGACGAGTGGGCCGATGAGAACGGTGATCTCGGACCTGTTTATGGTAAGCAATGGCGTAGTTGGGTTGCGCCGGATGGTCGGGTGATTGATCAAATTCAGTGGGTGTTAGACGAGATTAAAACCAATCCAAACTCGCGGCGTTTGGTCGTCTCTGCTTGGAATCCGGCTGACGTGCCCGATATGGCGCTGCCGCCATGCCACTGCCTGTTTCAGTTTAACGTTATGGACGGAAAGCTAAACTGTCAGCTCTATCAACGTTCGGCTGATGTCTTCCTTGGTGTCCCGTTCAATATCGCATCCTATGCTTTGCTGACGATGATGATGGCGCGAGCAACAGGGTTAGAGCCGGGAGAGTTTGTCCACACATTCGGCGACGCGCACTTGTATATAAACCATCTGGAACAAACGCGTTTGCAACTTACTCGCGAACCATATGAGCAGCCGCGCATGATTTTAAACCCTGATAAGATTGGCCTTTTCGGATGGGAATATGCAGACTTTAAATTGGAAGCCTATCAAGCTCATCCGCATATTAAGGCACCCGTTGCTGTCTAGCCCCGTCAGTACTCATGCTTTTCAAGAACTTTTTGAAGCGTGCGAGCAGCGTTTGGTGTCATTGCGAAATCATTAAGTTCTGGCACTCGGCCGAAAGCGATTTTTGCTCCGGCATATCCTCCCGGTGGCTCTTTCCTGATGCCAAGCGATACAACGCAATTTCCATTGCGGGCGTTGAGCATGTCCATGGCGTCAGTCAGGGTTTCCCAGCGTTTGCGTGAGGTCCGTGTTTCAGTTTGCTCGAACAAATCATCGGAAGTCTGTCCTGCTTGCTGTATACCGTGAAGTATAACCGAGAGCTTCTTTAGCCGAGGTTGCCCAAGCAGTTTTATTCCTGAATCGTAGAGTCGCCCCATTTCTTGCAAGAATGTATGATCGTCTCGTGCGGGAAAAAAGCGTGTTTCACGCCTCCAGCATCGTCCATCTTGTGTGGAAAGTGAAATGCTAAGTGCGCTTGCTGTATAATTTTCGCGTCTTAGTCGTCGTGCGGCTTTAGCTGTCAGAAGCCGCAAACAATCACGCCCTTTTTCTGGAGTCCGCCAATCTGATGATAGAATTCGACCATGGCCAAACATGCGCCGTGTCGTTTCGTGCTGAGATACTGCAAATCCGCGTAACTGTGCCCACATCCTCTCGCCCTCGACACTATGCCAGATGGCGCGGGCATGTTTCGGGGTGAGATTCCATAATGTCTCGATAGAGCATATGTTTGCCTTAACTAGTCGCTGTTCCATATTTGAAGAAATACCGGGCAGATCAGTCAAAGAAAGTCTCAGTAGCGGCCCTGGCAAGTCAGCGGGGTGCAAGATTTCTAAACCGTCTGGTTTGTTCATCTCTGCTGCTACTTTTGCAAGAAACTGGTTGGGTGCAAATCCAATTGAGCATGTTAAAAATTCCCCAAACTCTGCTCTTAGAGCAGTCTTTATATGGTGCGCTAAAGCTTCTACGTTTTTGCGTTCGCGGCCGATAAGAGCACATTCCACTTCATCGATAGACCAAACTTTTTTGACTGGAACAAATCGGTCTACCACTTTCAGAATGCGGTGGTGCAGTTTCACATACTCGTCGTGCCGCGCGATAGGAAGTGCAATATCAGGGCAGAGTTGACGAGCCTCTAGTGCTCTTGTCCCACGTTCAATACCAAAGCGTTTAGCCTCATAACAACGTGCGATCAGACTAGTATGTTTAGAGGCAAGAGGAAGCACCCCGACAGGGCGGTCCCTTAGCTCGGGTGTTAGGGTTTTCTCCGCATTTGCGAAGAATCCATCAAAGTCTAAGTACAGACTTTCTATTTCGGTTGGTTGGCGCATCGCTAAATAAGAACATAAAAAGAACAAATTGCAAGTGGTCGTTTGCAATTCCCTTTGCTACAAGGGGATAAAGGAGAATTACAATGAGTGATTCAACATTTCAGACATTCCTGGTTGGCGGCCTGCTGGTCCTGATTGGTGCGGTTGTGTTCATGGCATGGTCAGCGTGGCGCTGGGTGGATCGTGAACGTGACATGGAAAAGCTAACGCTGACCGGGGTTGGGCATGAGTTTCAGTTCAATATCAAACGTATGATCGCTGAAATGGGGGAGATTGGTTCCGGTAGCCCTGCACTCCTCCCGATAACTCATCCTCAATTGGATTCGATTCTAGCCCGGCCCAGTGAAGCTGACCCGCGTGCGATGACACGAATTCGTGGCCTGTATGACGATTTAGGGGCAGGAAAAATGGCGCTGCGGGCTGCGATGGCTCAGCATCAGGATGTGACGCCCGCCTATCAGAATGCATCAGCTGTCATTGTTGAAGCTGTCGCGAGCTTATACCTCTGGGAGAAGCATAAAGGCCGTCCGCCTGAAGAAGCACACACGACGCGTAGCTGGCACGTCCGTGATTGGATGAAGGGGTACGGCTTTGAGTCTAATCTCCTATCTGGCCTCCATCTGCGCGATGCCGTTGTGGAGCGCCTCCGGACAGCTGGTATGTCGCTTACGCCTAAGCCATTGAACTACACGGCAAGCGAGTATTATGCTAAACTTTATGACCGTAAATCTGACCCTCAGGCGCCGTTCTGGAAACGTAAGCAGAAGCTGGAGCCAGTCGAAATTGTTGATGCCGAGCTAGAGGAATAATTTGATGCGTTTGAAAACTATATTTGCCGTTGCGGCGCTAACCCTTGCCGCATGCGGTCAATCTTCGGACGCGCCCAACTCCAATCTTTCGAATAAGGGTGAAGTCGCGGCGATTGATACGTCTTCATTCGACGATTTGCTGAACGCATCGTTCGAGATGAAGGGCACCTCAGAAGCGAACCTGACCGATCTTGTGGCGGCGTTGCCGGAAAATGCCCTGCTAAGTTGGGATCCCAGGGCTTTGATGAAAAGAGCGGGGCGACTGTCTTTACCGGTCTGAAAATTGGCTATGAAGACGAGGTTAGCTTTGGTTTGCAATTCGAAGAAGCCTCTGTTTGGGGGCTGGAGACTGATTTGCTTGCTGCTCGTCTAAAAGGAGAGCGGTTATTTGAGACGGGTCAAATATATACCCGTTTTGAGGGGCAAAACATGGCCTATTACGGTCTCGATAGTGCGTTCAATCACTGGTTTGGAAGCTTGCTAGAGATGACAGGCGAAGACCTTCCCGAAGGGACCGATTTCCGAATTGGCGAAGTAATCAGCACCGCGGAACGGATCGTTTCTACCAATGCGAGTCTGAGGCCGTGGGAGCTTTCGCTGATCCCGGCATCAAAGCTGGAAGGTATGGATGAGAGTGATCAAGAACCGTTTTTGAACGCATTACATCTTGCCCAGCACGTGGTCGCGATCGGACGTTCGGTGGGCTATAACGATATTATTTTGGAAAACATGGCCGGCAAATTCGCGATGACACAACCCGGCGCGGTTAGCGAGAGTTCATACGAAGTCCCGTTTGTTGCTTATCGCGGTGCATCCGGGTTTGATCTAGATTACGCAGTTTCTCTCAATTCGGCATCAAGCCAAACAACGACATACAAAGGGATTGAGGGCAGCGAAGAAGCGATAGCGCTTTCACGGTTCCCAGATGGTTTAACCCTCTCTCAGGAAACATCTCAGGGCAGTTCAAGCATTCGCAACGTTCAATTGGACAAAATCGCAGGCTATTTCGCGCGCGGCGAAGTTCCATCAATAGAAGAGCGTGACCTAATGAGCCTTGGAGATTGGGATTTTCGCGATACGTCAGTCGTAATCAATGAGAAACCAATTTTCAGCTTGAAACGAGGTTATGTAGGCCTGTCCGAAATCGAGTGGGCCATTCCGAGCAAGATTGAGTTTCAAATAGATGACGCCACGCTTGAGACGAGTGAGATCATCGGCGTCTTTATGCCGATTGTTGAGGCCGGCATGCGCTCTACCGCCCCGGTTGAGGACGCGGAAACACAGGCTCAATTTGATGAGTTTTTGATTGGTATGGGCAAGGCTCTCGAATTGATGCCCGATTATGATCTCGATGAGGTAACCTTTGACGTCAACTTTCTGGGGACGTGGAATGCTGATGAAGGCGCAACACGCACATCCTTCGATTATGGTGTCGACGGTTTCAGCCACTCAAAGTTCGATATCAAATTGGATATGCCAACATATGCCGCGGTGAAGACAGCTTATGAAAGTCAAGATCAGGAAGCAGCATTGGAGGCCGCATTTGAAGACGCATTTACGTTCTATAGCATGAGTTGGAGCGAGGAAGATAAAGGCGGATTGGATAAGATATTTGGGTTTGCGCATGCGATCGGCAAGGAATATTCAAACGAAGGTTGGGGCGCGATGCTTGCGGGCATGGAACCTGATCAAATGCGGAAATATGTCGGAATGATGCTGCGGATGGCTGGAACGCAGGGCGCGATGGAGTTTCCGCAAGCTGCTGATTGGATGAACGCGTATGCGTCTTTCTACGAAGAGGGCGGTAAGATTGAGTTCTCCTTCAATCCGCCAACGCCTATCAATAAAGCGCTGGCTGACCAGTTTGAAGACGAAACTGAGCCGGAAGAAATAGTTAAAATCCTTGGCTTAGAAGTAACCCACACAAAATAGGCACCCTACCGCTTGACCCGGGCGACCACGCGCCTCACATCTGGCGAAAGAAATATGCGGAGTTTTCATGATACGCCTCGACGACGAGCCAGAATCTAACCCAATGGCTGAACCAAATGCTTTTCTAGAAGAAGCGTTGTTCAATGCTCGCACGATCATGCTCACAGGCGGCGTGGACGATAAACTCGCGCGCCGTGTGTGTGAGCGTCTGCTGGCATTAGCCTCAGATAATGCTGACCCGGTCCTTCTAGTGATTTCATCGCCCGGTGGGCACGTTGAATCTGGCGACATGATCCATGATATGATCAAGTTTGTTGGCGCACCCGTCAAAGTGCTCGGTTCAGGCTGGGTCGCGAGCGCTGGTGCCCTGATCTATTCGGCGGCGAAGAAAGAAAACCGGTTCGCTTTACCAAATACGCGCTTCTTGCTTCACGAGCCACGCGGCGGCGTTGGTGGACAGGCGTCTGACGTTGCAATTCAAGTGCGAGAGATTGTTCGTATGCGCGAACGCTTGAACAACATCTTTGCTGAAGCGACGGGTCAGAAGCTTGAAAAGATCAAGTCTGACACTGACCGCGATCACTGGATGAGTGCAGAGGAGGCTGTTGAATACGGCCTCGTCAACAAGATTGTTCGCCATCATAGCGAAATCAGCTAGCAGTCTTTTTTCAGCTTGGTTTGCAAGACGTAAAGGAATTGCCGTCAATCTTTCATACTTAAGTAGAGTATGGGGCTCGGCATATGGCTGTCAGCATCGGTGATTGTCTTGATAAGGCAGTACTAATTTCCGTAGACGCGACTTTAGCGCAAGCGGTCAGCATGTTTAAGAAGCATGCTGACCTCCCGTATTTAACGCTCGTCAAAGAAAAGAAGCCCGCAGGCTTGCTAAGCCGTGCGGAGGTTTTTGAGCTAGCCGCAGCTGCAACGCCGGATCAGCTTCAAAAAGTCAGCATCTCCCGGGTGAAGCGCGCAAAGCCAATAATCGTCGACGCAGAAACCACAATATCGGCTTTTATTGAAGCGCCGCACAGTTCTGAAGTAATGCGAAGCAAACTCGGTTGTATGATCACGCGTAATCGGCGTTTTGCGGGCGTTTTGAACGCCTCAAAGCTGATTGAGCTATATACCGCGATGGAGCCTGCTGCTGTGGCGGTTCCGGAGGTTACACCTGATCTAACTGAACAGTCTCCTCTATTGGGTACGCTCGCACACGAGATTCGCACACCGCTAACTGGCATGATGGGGCTGGCAGAGATGCTCGTCAGCCGCGTGCGAGATCCTGAAAATCGGTCGATTGCAAAAACGATTGTTCGGTCCGGTGATACGCTTGATCGTATCCTGAAAGATACGCTTGATTATGCCAGTCTTGAAGCTGGTCGACTTGAGCCTCAGCAAGAGGCCTGTGACGTTACGGAGCTTATCTATGACCTGCGCCGCTTATGGTCACCAGAGAGCACGCGCCGTAAGCTTGATTTTAGTGTGAATTTTGTACCGGACGGGCCCCATCGAATTGAAGCAGACCTTGGTCGTATCCGGCAAATCGCGAATAACCTTGTCAGTAATGCTCTAAAATTTACCTCTGAAGGCGATGTGTCTGTATCCATTGCGACTCAAACCCTCGGCAGTACTTTGATGCTTAGTCTAGCCGTGTCTGACACAGGGCGAGGACTTTCTGGTGATGACAGAGAGCGGTTCCTGCAAGCGTTTGAAAAGGGCCGCGCGGCAGATGATACACCGGGTTGGGGATTAGGTCTTACGATCTCGCAGGCTCTCGCGCATCATCTTGGCGGCAAGCTTAACCATGCGGATAATCCAGGCGGGGGCAGCGTCTTTACCCTGATGGTACCAGTTAAGCGCGCGAAGGCGACACCGTGGAAAAATGTCGAAGCTCCCAAGCGCGGAAAGTTTGAGCTGGGCGATGTTTTGCTAATTGAAGATCACGAAGCCTCAGCAATGGTTACAATTGATGCGTTAGAGCAGGCGGGTTGGACAGTACATCATGCAGGAACAATCAATGCAGCGGAGCTGTACTGCACGCGTACACAATTTCAGATGATTATCAGTGATCTGCACCTACCAGACGGTAATGCGATGACGTTAATTGATAAAGTTCGTCGCCATTCCGGTGTAAATAGCGAAACGCCAATCATTGTCATGACGGCTGACATTACCGATGGCCGCCGTCAGGCGTGTCTTGCGATGGGCGCAGACAGAGCGCTTAAGAAGCCAGTCGCGGGGCCAGAACTTGTCGCGACCTTAGCAGACGTTCTGATGTCTAAAGCGGCCACGGGCGGCATGTCCGCACCGCAGCTGCGCGGACGTATCGCTAGCTAGCGGCCAAGCTCTTTCATCGCGCCGTCTAAGCCTTCGAGTGTCATCTCAAACATCCGGTCCGGACCGATGAGTTCGCGGATCAGCTGGATCGATCCTGTATAGTCCCAAGCGCCAGATTTAACCGGGTTCAGCCAAGCCATGTTTGGATATTGCTGAACGAAGCGTTGAATCCAAACGCCGCCAGCCTCCTCATTCCAATGCTCCACGGAGCCACCTGAATAAGTGATTTCGTATGGGCTCATGGTCGCATCACCAACGACGATGACTTTATACTCACTCGGATATTTGTGCAGAACATCCCAAGTTGGAATGACGTCGGCGCGGCGACGCCGATTATCCTTCCAAAGGCCCTCATAAGGACAGTTGTGGAAGTAATAGTATTCGAGGTTTTTGATCTCAGCGCGCGCAGCTGAAAACAGCTCTTCCATGACTTTAATGTGCGGGTCCATAGAGCCGCCGACATCCATCAGCAGAAGCACTGACACAGAGTTGCGTCGCTCGGGGCGCATCTCGATGTCAAGGTAGCCTTGGCGCGCTGTATTGCGAATTGTCTGATCTAGATCCAACTCGTCGGCTGCACCTTTGCGGGCCCACTTACGCAAGCGTTTTAAAGCGACTTTGATGTTCCGGGTGCCGAGCTCTACGCTATCATCATAGTTCTTAAACTCGCGCTTGTCCCAGACTTTGGTCGCGCGGCGGTGACGGGATTTTTCCTGACCAATACGGACGCCTTCAGGATTATAACCATCGGCGCCAAAGGGTGATGTGCCACCTGTGCCGATCCATTTATTTCCTCCCTCGTGGCGTTTTTTCTGTTCTTCGAGGCGCTGTTTAAGCGTTTCCATCAGCTTCTCGAAGCCGCCGAGCGCCTCAATCTCCGCGCGTTCCTCTTCGGTCAGGAACTTTTCAGTCATTTTACGAAGCCACTCTTCAGGAATTTCCTGAACATCGACGGCGTCTGCAAAACTATCCAAACCTTTGAAGACGTGTCCGAAGACTTTGTCGAACTTGTCGATATTGCGCTCGTCTTTTACGAGCGCGGCGCGCGATAAGTAATAAAATTCTTCGACATCCCGGCCAATGACCTGCTTATCCATCGCTTCCATAAGCGACAGGTATTCCTTCAGCGTGACAGGCACTTTAGCTTCGCGCAACTCGTTAAAGAAGTTCAGGAACATGAGATATCTCCGGCGTTAGACCTTTATGTAACGCGCTCGGCGCGAGTATCCAAGGCTGACCTTGGGAGACATTATGCAAACGGGGAGATATTCGCCGTGTGCTTTGGGTGCGAAAGCGCCTGATTGTATCTAAAGGAAGTGGCGCTCTGGGGAGGATTCGAACCCCCGACCCCTTGATTCGTAGTCAAGTACTCTATCCAACTGAGCTACCAAAGCATGCCGAGAGCGAGCATATAGCTCCGGAAAAACCGCAATGCAACCACCCATTTCAGCTTTTTACTGTGCTTCCCATACGCCGCGCGCGATCGCTCTGGCGAGGGTATTGGCCGCAAGCTCACCAATCCGGGCGATACTTAGCGGTGAAGGGTCAGGAAGCGGTTTCCTTGCTGTTGAGACGATAAAAATGGCATCACCATCAAACGGGGCGAATACCGGGCGTATTGCTCTGGAAAATCCAGAGAGCGCCATTTGCGCGACCCTGCGCGCCTGTCCGGGGGTCAATGCAATGTCGGTGGCAACACAGGCGATTGTTGTATTCTGACCCGGTTGAGGGTTCAGTTTGGCGTCACCCCAGTCTTCCGCATCGACAGAGTAACCTGCTGGTGGCTGCACGCTGCCAAACTCACCGCTTATTTCAAATGGATTGGCCCAAAACGCTTTTGTGCCCGGCATATAAACTGAGCCATAACAGTTCACACCCGCGATCGCGCCGACCGTCATGCCGTCATCTGTGACGATTGAAGCCGAGCCGAGACCGCCTTGGTGCTTGCCAGCTTTCGCGCCAATGCCGGCGCCCGCTTGGCCGAGTGAAAAGTTGCCGGATGCATCCGCTAGTGCTGCTTTGCCAAGCGCTGAATAAGGCGGTGTTTCACCCCAATTTTTGTTTCCGCCGTTCGCGAGATCATACAAGATTGCGGATGGCACAATGGGGGCTTTCGGCACGCAGGGTCTCGCCACAAGGCCATAACCTCGGCCTTGCGCGCCCAATACGGCCGCAACACCATCCGCGGCCGCGAGACCATATGCGCTGCCACCGGACAAAACGATCGCATCGACAGCCTCTACTAGAGTGTCTGCAGACAGTAGGTCTGTTTCGCGGGTTCCGGGGCCGCCACCCGCGACAGCGACCGCTGCAACTGCTGGCTCGTCACATAGGATCACAGTTGTACCTGTAACGACGTCACGATCCTCCGCGTTGCCAACTCTAAGGCCAGCTACATCCGTGATCAGATTCTTTTTACCGGGTGCGGACATGGATAGGCCTTTCAACTGTGTAACATACGCTCTACGTTGGCGGAGTTAATTCGCCAAGCCGGAGCTGTAGCTACAATGTCGTTTAGATTGCCTTTCATCGCCCTCACAACAATTCTTGCTCTTGCGGCATGTCAGCAATCTGAGGGCCCTGTCAGTGAACCAGCTCCGACACCGCCAGTCGTCGATGACGGTTGGACAAAAGGCGCGATGGTCGCGGCTGCGGACCCACGCGCGGTTGAGGCCGGCCTAAAAGTTCTTCGCGATGGCGGGAATGCAGTCGACGCAGCAATTGCGATCCACACAGTATTAGGTCTGGTTGAGCCACAATCATCTGGCATTGGCGGCGGTGCATTCATGGTTGTCTATGACCGAGCCAGCGATGAGACCGTTGTGTATGACGGCCGCGAGACCGCGCCGATGGCGATCGATGAGAACTTATTTATCGAAGATGGCGAAGTCCTAGGGTTCATTCCAGCCTGGCAATCTGGCCGCTCTGCGGGTGTGCCAGGCGCTGTCGCCATGTACGGTGCTGCCCACGCTGGTCATGGTAAAGCCGATTGGGCGAGCCTTTTCTCGAATGCAATTGAGCTAGCTGAAGACGGTTTTGTCGTCTCGCCTCGTTTAGCTAATCTACTGGCTAGCGAGCGTCTGCGCGGCGCGGTGCGATTGGATGATCACCCTGTCAGCGCGGCTTATTTCTACCCTAATGGTGAGCCGCTCGCAGAGGGCGCTATGCGGGACAATCAGGATTATGCAGCAACTCTTAGACTCGTCGCAGCCGAAGGGGCAGGCGCTTTCTACGAGGGCGCAATTCCTGAGGCGATCGTCGCAGCTATTGCGGAAGAGCCGATGCCAGGTGCAATGACGGTTGCTGACATTGAAGCCTATGAGGTGAAAGTTCGGCCGCCGCTTTGCGGCGCATTCCGAGAGTACAAAATCTGTTCAGCGCCGCCGCCAAGCTCTGGCGGGGTCGCACAAAACATGATTGCTGGCCTATACGACCGCCTTGCGCCTAAGGGGGATGACGCAACTGAAGAGGCTTATCTGCAAGCCTTTGTTGATGCGCAACGTCTCGCTTATGCAGACCGTGATCACTATGTGGCTGATGCAGATTTTGTAAAAGTGCCGGCGGTTGAACTGATCAATTCCGAGTACCTTGATGCGCGTGCTGAACAACGGTTTGCGCCGAGCTTGAAGCCATTTCCCGGCGATCCGGGTGAGGTGCTTGGCATGGGCTCAATGGTCGGAATGTGGGGTCAAGACCCGACCGAAGATGTGCCCGGCACAACTCACCTTTCAGTCGTCGATTTTGACGGTAATGCGGTGTCTATGACTGCGACTGTCGAAGCAGCGTTCGGTAACTCCCGAATGGTCAATGGCTTCCTTTTGAACAATGAATTGACCGATTTTGCACGCCAACCACGCAAGTCGAACTTGCCGGTCGCAAACGCGCCTGCGCCGGGTAAACGCCCGCGCAGCTCGATGTCGCCAACGATCGTGTTTGATGGTGACGGCGATTTGAAAATGGTCACAGGTTCTCCGGGCGGAAATTCAATCATCGCCTACACTGCCAAAACAATCATTGGCGTCCTCGACTGGGGGAAGACGCCACAAGAAGCGATCAATCTACCGAATATAATAGCGCGCGGCGAGATTGTCGGCGTTGAAGTTGACCGCGAAGGCGGACCTGAAGCAGCGGAGGCGCTGCGTCAAATGGGTTATACTGTTCAGGAGCGCCGAGGTGAAAATAGCGGACTACATGTTATTCTTGTGACCGAAGACGGCCTTGAAGGCGGCGCTGATCCTCGCCGCGAAGGCGTAGCGAAACAGCCTTAGGTCTTGGCGCTTTCTCAAGTATTGTAGTGATGTGCGCTAAGGGCTGAATTGATTGAAATTCAATCGATCAGTTTAGCGCGGTATAAGCCATTAATAGGTATCGGGCGGCATGAATTATGGCGTTCCGCTTCCTCTGCTTTGGCTCTGCGCGCTTGGCGTGTTGATCTACTTTCCTGAGCATGATGCCTTTGTGCAGGTCATTTGCCTTGCCTTCGTCATTTTGTATCCGTTGTGGCGCGGCATCAAATTCATCTCTGACCGTGAGCTTCTTAGCCAGTTCTTCATGCCGGACGAGAAACCCCTCAATGTCGACAGTCATGAAGAACGGCGGGAGCGTTTCAAGGCCGCGTTTGAAGCGCGTCAACGCCAATATGAGAAGACTGTACACAGTCGGACCGATGAACGAGCTCGTCAGAAGGCCGCCAACCCCGAAGCGGCGGCGTCAGCCGAAGCGCGAAGTATGAAACTTAGCGTACTTGGGCTCAAACAAAGCGCTTCGCGTGGCCAAATTAGGTCAGCCTATCGCAAGCTCGCAAAGAAATATCACCCGGATGTTCATTCTGCTCAAGATGCTAAAGAACAGGCGACCCAGAAAATGCTGAAGATCAACGAAGCCTATGATTGGTTGTCGGCGAATTCTTAGCACCTATCGCTACCCGTTTTGAGTGCTTGCTTCTGGTAACACAGAATGGCTCACCTAAATCTCCTGATTATAAGCACCAACTTCCGGGTGCTTACCTAGGCGTGGTTTTACTTCATCATGGAAAAGGGCGCGCATGTCGGCTTCGCTGACCATACTTTCAACGACTGTGACGAGTTCGGGTTTGTTGGAGCTGGCGCGAACCAGAACCCATGATCCATCTTCGAGGGTGACGCGGGCGCCATTCACAGTGTTCACGTCAATAATTTTCCGACCTAAAATTTCTTGCCCGAGCATGCCCTGATATTCAGCAACCATTTGGTCGATGACGCCATATTTCAGCTCATCATCGCAATGAGGGGACATGGTCAGCGAGGTGTAAGCGACACCAAGTTCCGACTTGAGGTCAGCCATTGTTTTGTCCGGGTTGCGATCCAGCATTTCCAGGATGGCTTTGGCCGCAATCAACCCGTCATCATACCCAAGACCAATCGGTGGGCGGAAGAAGAAGTGACCTGATTTTTCAAACCCTGCCAATGCATCA
>JAQWGO010000098.1 GCA_029238175.1 Henriciella sp.
CGCTTTGAGCATCATTATAGATTTCAAGAGTTGCGTTGGAATTCGCAAAAGAAAGGTTTGCTTGGATTATGTACCTTGGCTGAGGCTGCGGCTGAGAGAGGTTTGCAAATTGAATTTATGGCTTTTGGTCCGACTACGCCATTGTCAGAAGCTTTAAAGGGAAGAGCGTCCGAGGTTAAGAAAATTCCTAACCTACACTTTATGGGGTATATTGAAAAAAGTGTTGATGCCATTTCACAAGTTGACGTTGTGATTAATCTATCAGAGTTTTCGGAATCATTTGGGCGAACTTTGGCGGAAGGGATGGCGGCGCGTCGACCGGTTGTCGGGTATGATCATGGCGCAATTCCAAGCGTCATTGGAACAAGTGGTGCTGGGCGCATCATACCGTTTCTTCAGCCTACTAAGGCTCTTGATTACCTCGAAGAATTGATGGCTGACCGCCAGAAACTATATTCAGCGGGTCAGTTAGGACGAGCCCGCGCGAAGGAGCTGTTCTCAAGAGGGGCTCTCAAGAAAAAGATTAACTTTATTTTTGCGGATGTCATTCAAAAATACGGTACAAAGAAACTGAATGTTGAGCCGAAACAAGCGGATGCGGCTTTCTTTAGCCATGGTGAAGATGATGAGGATAGCCTGCCTACAGTCACGGCTATAATTCCAAACTACAACTATTCCCAATTTTTGGAAGAACGCATAACCAGTGTTCTAAATCAAACTCGCCTACCTGATGAGGTTCTATTTCTTGACGATAAATCCTCGGATAATTCTATCGAGCGTGCAACCGAGATTTTCGAGAAGTATGCTAATGGAATTCCATACAAAATAATTACTAACGAAGAAAACTTAGGAGTATACAAGCAATGGGTTAAAGGGATCAGTTTAGCAAGTTCTGATTGGTTATGGATCGCTGAGGCAGATGATTCATGTGATGCAGAATTTCTAAGTGTCCTATTGAGTAAAGCATCTCCCAAAGTCAATATTGTGTTTTGTCAATCAAGAAAAATAAATTCTGAGGGACGTGTTTTATCTGATAATAATAAGGCGCATACTGATGCTCTAAGCTTAAGTAAATGGTATTCTGATTATAAGGAGAATGGAACACAAGAAGTACTCTCATCTATTGGGTTTCGAAATACTATACCCAATGCAAGTGCGGTAATTTTTAGAAAATCTGCCGTAGGTGATGTAAAGAGTCTTCTTGCGTCATCAAATTATGCGGGAGATTGGCTGCTGTATGCGCATCTGTTAGTTACTGGAGGGATCGCTTATGTTTCTGAAGTATTGAACAATTTCAGGCGGCATTCTTCAAGCGCAACAGCATCAAACATGAATTCAGAAGACTATCTTCTAGAGATCATGCGAGTTCGGAATTTTATTAATAGCCATTTCCCAATTTTGCCTCGGCACATCAAAATTCAAGATTGTTTTATTGACCGAGACTATAAAATAAGAGGCGTGAAGCGAAACAGTAAAAGTTCTATTGTTTCAGTGCTTCATAAGAAGTCTCGCGAGCTTACTCAGCATAGAAAGATGTTTGGCTTCATCACAACTAACAATGGGTCTCACAATGGCGGTAGTGAGGTGCTCTGGAAAGAAAGTGCTCTCAACTTTTTGAGAGACGGTCATAGTGTTGTTGTGTTGATAAAAAAATGGGATCCATTGCCTGAGTTTTTGAATGAGTTGTTTCATCTCGGTGCAAAAATCTTGTTCAAAGAGGATGATGGCTTCACTGAGTTTTTAAAGTGCAGGCCAGATTTAACAATCGTGTCTATTGGTGATCAGGATGAGGGAATACAGTATTACGGGCAGCTTAGTGATGCTGATATTCCTTATGTAATAGTCAATCAATTAACTAAAGAGCAGCGATTTTGGCCGGTGCGTGTCAGAACAAAGGCCCAAGTGCGCCATGGTTACATGAACGCCAAAAAGGTCTTTTTCACATGCAAAAATAATCAGAAAATTATGGAAGACAGGATCGGTAAGCCGATGCCTCATGGAGACATTCATTTCAATCCTTATCACATTGATAGGAGCGTTGTTACAGAATGGCCCGAGATTATGAATGGCCCTAGTATTGCTATTCCTTCTAAACTGCTCTTCATTCATAAGGGTCAAGACCTGTTGTTGGATATAGCTTCTTACAAGAAGTTTGAAGAATTTTCACACTGGACTTTTAATTTCTACGGAGACGGGCCCGACCGCGGAGCTTTGGAGCACAGAATACTCAGTATGGGTTTGAAAAATTTTCACGTCCATGGCCGTGTCGATGACATCTCTGAGATATGGCGCTCAAATCAAGCATTGCTTATGCCTTCTCGGATGGAAGGTTTACCAATAATGCTGGTAAGTGCGCTGCTGTCACAGCGCGTATGTATAGCGACTAATATTGGAGGCGCCTCTGAAGTTATAGATGATGGCCGCACTGGGTTTATTATCCCTCAGCCGGAACCAGGATCAATATTAGAAGCTTTAATTAGAGCCAATCAAGAGATCAATAATTGGGAACAGATAGGTAAGATGGGCAGAGAATCGATATTAGATTATCTACCAAAAGACCCTGCAGGAAATTTTATTGAAAAGATCGGTGAATTAATAAAGTAATGCCGTAAATTTTAATATGAGAAGTCGTATTTATCCACCTTCTTTTTCCCAAACAGCATGCCTTGTTCAAGATGCTTTCTAAGGCCGCCATAGAACGCCTCTAGGAAAAGAATGTCGGTTTGCCCCGGCTCCGGCACCCAGCCGATTTTTGTCGCGATCCGATTGGCGACATTACGTTTTATATCTGGCGTCGATTGGCGCAGGACATCCTCCAATACATGCAGTTCGTGGATGCCGTATATGTCCAGTTGGGCTGGCGTAAAAATGATGCCGCTTTGCTTCACAGCATGCGGTGTGGCTGAAGCGATATCCTTTAGAAGTTGGACTTTGGGTGAGTGGATTACAATCGTTCCTGCGACCAAGTCACCAACCCGCATCTTGTCTTTGTTAAACAGGGGGAAGAATACGAAGATCATGCACCAGGCAAAAATTAAGAGGCTTATCCAGCCGCTCACGCCCGTACCGCCAAGCCCGAAAAGCGCAGAAAGCGGCAGCCAAAACTCTAACTCCCGTAAGAAGTTGCGAGCGATGATCGCATTGGCCTTTAGCTGTCCTCCGTTGCGGGTTGCAACGCGCAGCCCCAGCATCCGCTTGCCCGGTGTGGCGGCCTTGCGCCCGATCTCAAAAAAGATGAAATAGAAATTCCGAACAAAGAAAATCAAGACCGTTGCGATCGCCCCTGCGACTTGCCAGCCGTTAAACCCAAAGGGGCTAGCGATAAAGCCGATAACTAAAACGATCCCGATGATGATTAGGAATTGAAAAATAATGTCGATGATAAATGCGCCCATTCGCTCGCTGAACGTCGATATTTTAAAGTTCAGCACAGCGCCCTCAGGCGTCACCATTTTGCGGATACGTTTCTGTTCGGCGGTTTGAGTCTTCACCCTTACAGCGTGTCTGCGTTGTCGCTCGGGGGCAGAAAGAGGTGTCGCAGTATCAGCCACGTTAAGCCTCCGGCCCGCGGCGGCGCGGTAGATAGAAATAGGTCATCCAAAGCACCAGCGTGGTCCCTGCAATGGCGTACCGCACCCCGTCGACATTGATCAGCTGCCGCCCAAACCCTTCAAGCAAGGCGGCGATGAACAACATGACCACAGCACCAATAATCACCATTGCGGCTTTCTCACCGGCCAGCTGCATGGATTGCATTCGGCTTTTGCGTCCGGGGAAGGCGACGGCGCCGCCAATCATGAAACCGGCGGCTCCGGCCAGAATGATCGCGAACAATTCTGTCACGCCGTGAATGAACAACCATCCGGTCAATTCGAAAGCCAGCCCCTTGGCCCAAAACACGGCAAAGAAACTCCCCAAATGAAGGCCATTATAGATCAATAGCGCGGCGGTCGGGACACCAAACGCAAACCCTAGCGCGAACGCAAAGAGCGCAATCCCGCTATTGTGAGAGAATAACTGGGCGGCGAATGCACCAAGTAAATCAATGATGTTTCGCTGCTCTTCGTACAGCGTATCGCGCAGCTCTCCATAGGTCGCGTTTGGGTTTCTCTGATCGCCATAGCCGTTGAAAGTCCAATACCATTCAGGGTCACTCAATGTCAGAAAGAAAGCCAACAAAGCGCCGCCAAACAGGCACAGCGCGGCAAGCAGCGTTGGGCCCTTGGCTGCGCTAACGGCGGCGGCCCAATCGCGTGCAAAGAATTGTGCGATGCGATCACCCATACGCGACCGTGTGCCATAAACGAAGAAATAAGCCCGCGCGCAAAGTGTTTCCAGATAGGCGATTACGTTCTGATCCAGCGAAATAGACCGCGCCACTGACAATGAGGAAATCGCTTGGCGATAGAGGTGCGGCAGCGTCTTAATCTCTTCATCAGACAGGCCATCGACGCCCCGGCTCTCGGCCTTTCTGATAATATGATCTAGCTTGGCCCAGTCGGTTTCACGTTCTTCGCGGAACCGATATGACTTCATGACGCGGTCACTCATAACAGCTCCTTACGTTTGATATCCATGTACCTGGACACAAGATCTGACCCAAACCGTTCGGGCCGTGTTTCAATCACATGTACGCCCATTCGTTCTAGCTTCAGCAGCACAATTTCACGCTCACGAAGCAAGCCGTCCGCGACATTCGCACGTGATACAGTGTCGGCATTTGTGGGTTCCGTCTCGATCATCTCGGTCAGTTGTTCATCCTCGAAGCATGCAAAAAGCACGAGGTGGCGATCGGTGAGGCGCTTAACATTCTCAAGCATCAGCTCGGCGGATATCGTATCGACAAAGTCAGTGAACAGAATGATCAGGCTGCGTCGCTCTAACCGGGCAGCAAGGGACGTAATAGCAAGCGTATAGTTCGCCTCCTCGACTGAATAATCGATCTGTGATGCGAGCCGCTGCATATGCGGAAAAGCACCTACACCCGCGAGTACATTACTTGTCACAGTCGGGCGCGCGTCAAAGCCAAATAGTGCGGTTTTGTCCCCCGACCTTAGGGAGACATAGGCAAGTAGCAAAGCGGCGTTGATCGCCCGATCAATCTTGGGAACACCGCCAAGCGGTTCACACATCAGGCGACCACTATCAAAGGCAAATACGATATTGTGATTTCGCTCAGTGCGGAATTCTTTAGCAAGTAAGCTGCGATGGCGGGCCGAGTGTTTCCAATCGATGGCGCGGCGGTCCATGCCCGATGAAAACTCGCGCAATGCGTCAAACTCAGAGCCGTCACCGCGCTCAATTTGCATCTTGATTCCAAAGTCGGCATCGCGCGTGTACAGGCGGACCGCTTCTTCCTTCACCCAGCGGGTGTTTGGCGTGATGGGGATATCCAAATCTAGGGTCTCGTTACGACGAATCCGGATCAAGCCTAGTGGCCCGGTCCAATTCAGCCAGAGGGTCTCCAACCGTCCATTCCCGCGCCGCGTCGGTTCTAGCATTTGGGCGTATGTGTGCGTGCGATCATACCACCCCTTCAAGATCGTTGCGTTTGGCGGGGCGAGATATTCGTTGGTTTCCAGCAGTGCATTTATCTGGCTAGGCAACGGACCAAACTTTGCCGAGACCGTTATCTCTACGGGGTCTTCAGAGTTCGTGTAAAGTACGGCTGGCGGCACCACTTTTACGTCGATCCCGCGCCGACGACCCGCTAATGCTAAGTCGGCAAGCATGAGAGCAAACAGCCCGGCAATCCATCCTGCACTTATCACCCACAGGTTCGGGGCCAGCACGGCGATCGCCAGCATGATCGGTAAGCCGAGCAGCATGAGCCAAATGGCACGGAGGGTTGGTGCGATCACAGCAGTAATTCCTATCGCGGCGCTGCTGTTTGTTCGATAATATCGGCTAAGGTCTCGTCGGTTGTTCGTCCCTCAATCTCTGCAGCGGGTGACAGGATCACGCGGTGGCGCAGCGCGGGCAGCGCCAACGCCTTGACGTCATCAGGCACGACATAATCGCGGCCATCCAGCGCCGCGCGGGCGCGTGCAGCGGCGGCGATGGCGGCGGCCGCTCGCGGTGATGCGCCATTTGACAATGTTGGCGTTTCCCGGCTCGCGCGCACGATATCGACGATATAGGCAACGATATCATCTTGAACGCGGACTTTAGAAACAGACTCAACCGCTTCAGACAGCTCTGCGGCGTCGACAACTGGGCTCACGCCGAATGCGACGGCAGTCTTCATGCCGGTGCGATTGCCGTGCGCCGAAACAATCGCCAGCTCTTCCTCGCGGGTTGGATAGGCGAGTACGTGCTTAAACAAAAACCGATCCAGCTGGGCTTCCGGCAGCGGGTATGTGCCTTGCTGCTCAATTGGGTTTTGCGTGGCGATCACTGTGAACCGGTCGTTCAACCGATAAGCAGTGCCATCAATTGTGACTTTGCGTTCCTGCATCGCCTCCAACAATGCCGCTTGCGTTTTGGGCGGTGTCCGATTGATCTCATCTGCAAGCAAAATGTCCGTAAAGATTGGACCTTTGGTCAGTGTGAACTCATTGGTCGAGAAATTGAACAGGTTCGTTCCCAAAACGTCGCCCGGCATCAGGTCCGGCGTGAACTGAATCCGCCCAAAATCTAGCTTGATCGCCGCTGCAAAGCATTGGGTTAGCAAAGTCTTGGCTGTCCCCGGCGGCCCCTCCAACAGAATATGCCCGTTAGAGAACAATGCTGTCAGCATAAGATCAACCGTATCGCTTTGCCCGATCACGGCTTTGCCAACCTCATCGCGGATGCGTCCGGCGAGCGCCCTGATTGCATTAATCTCCATCACTCATCTCCTTGCGCCAGCGCCACAGGGCGGCGGCTTTGTCTCGTAATTCGTTTCGGCCCCGGGCGGGGAGTTGCATTTGTTCGCTTTGCTCAGTCCAGCTTGAGTCCAGCTTCTTTTGTTTTGCAATGCTGTCGAGCGTCCGACTAAAGTCCTCGTCACTCAAGCCGGGCGGCAGTCCCAGTAAGCGCGTCAGGTAGCGTTTTGTGAGGCGCAGATAGTTCGGCGCTTGATGGCCTTCACGCCGCGCCATTGAGATTAGACCTGCAGTGCTTTCGGCGAGCGCTTTCTTTCCATAAGCAATCGTCCGCGTTTCTTTTTGCGGAGGTTCAAACCGGATGAAAGCGGCCCAGCCCACAAGGAGCATTGTCGCGAACGAGATCAGCGTGGCGCCCAGGAAAGGCACGTCAAAAATCGCGCGCAGCAAACTCTCTGACCGTTCGAACCCGTGAATGGTTGCATCGAACACGATGGGCTGGCTGCCATAGTCTTTTAGCCAGTCCATCAGTCCCAAAGCGAAGCGAGCATTCTCACGTTCCGCAAGTCCGAACGTGTTCAGCACATCGGGGTCGGACAAGACGTAAACGTCACGTCCCGGAAGTTTCGCGAGCAGGGTTCCGCCCGGAACCTTGATGATAGATTCTAAGCTATTCGACTCGATGACTTGCATCTTATTTTCGAATTTTGGGACTTGAGGACCGAAAGGCGTAAGGATCTTGCCGGGGTTCCGAAGCCGCCAAACTTTGGCATCCTCATCGAAGGATTCCAAAATGGAGTTGACAAAAAATGTCTCTAAAAGGCCCGTATCTTTTTGCCATTTGGGCTTTGCCGGATCAGGCCATCCCGACCATTTCGGCAATACATACAATGCTGGCTCAGATACTTCCGCCACATCAAACGCATCAACCCGGCTAAATCCATTTCGCGGCAGGGTTATAACCAGCACGCCATCGGTGTAGCTTTTTGTACTCGCTAACCGCGAGACCGATACGTCCTGCCCATCATTTTCGAGTATCTTGATTAAGCCAGCATAGCCGAGCGCGGAGGTGGAATAGGGGTGCATGCCTGCACGGTCTTTATTCGCTAGATCTGGCGACCATGCGAGTAGGGCAAAAATCGCCGTGAATGCAAGAACGCCAATGGCAACTAGAATGCCGACCGTCGAGGCTGCAAATGGGGCCGCGTTGCCCGGAACGCGCTCACTCATGTCCACGCCTCCCCAAAGGCAAAAGCATGGTAGGATGCGCGCGCCTCTTTCCAGCCGGCTTCATCCACGTCACGGCCACCAAAGAAGCTACGCTCCACAATGCGGATGATCGGAGAAAGCGCGTTTCTAACCCGGTCTGGCAAAACGCCAAGCGCGCCAATTTCTCTGGCGGTAAGCGAGCGTCCCACTGTCCCGTGGCGTTTCTCTTGAATATCATCAATCGAACGAAAGAGAAGCAGATGCACCGCTTCGGCGAACAAGCCCTGCGCGGCTAGAGCGTCTGCGTCTTCCAAAAGCGTTCGTGCCTGCGCCGCCTCGGGGGTTAGATTCGGAATGATCGATACATCCGGCCTTGCCTTTTTATCTTTCTGGCGGCCCCGCAAAGTCAGACCTTCCCCAAACATCACATAAAGCCCGTAGAGGATGGCGACCGCGATCAGAATGACGAACAGAACCTTCAATAGTGGCCCAATCGCGGTAAAAAAAGCGGCGAGCGCTTCGGCAAGCCATCCCCCGCCACGGCTTTCCATAGGACGAATTGGCTGCACTTCTGGCGTCCATTCAGGCCGTGTCGTCTGCAATGTTTCGTCTTCGCTATATCCTTCCAGAGCACGTTCCAGCCGGTCATTATCAACAGTGCTGATATTGGCAGGTTCTTCGGCGTTGTCCTGTGCGCCAGCGATCATCGAAAAGATGAGAAGCGCAGCAAAAGCCGCAAACATTCCTTTCAATGCCAAGCAAAAGCGCACGCTTTTTCCTCCATACCCGCAATTATCTATTTCAGAGCCGATTGGCTGCGTCTATAGCGACTTGCGCGGCAGACAGACCCATCCGATATGGGCGATCAGGCAAAACGAAGGCGAACCAATGGACCGAGTAGGGCAATACGAAGACTTAAAGGCCGAAATCCATTCGGTGGTTGCGGGTGAAACCTATGTTCCGGCCAGGTATGCCAGCGCGGCGTGCCTGCTGGCTGAAGCTTTCCGTCCACGGTTTTTCTGGACCGGGTTCTATATCGTTGACACGTTAAAGCCGGGTGAGCTTGTGGTTGGACCCTATCAGGGCACGCTGGGCTGTCTACGCATCCCGTTCGGCAAAGGCGTCTGCGGGGCGTGCGCTGATCAGCAAGCCAGCATTATTGTCCCCGATGTGCACGCTTTTCCCGGCCATATCGCGTGCGACAGCCGAACGAATTCAGAGATCGTTGTTCCGGTTTTTGATGCAAATGGAAAACTCGCTGCCGTTTTGGATGTCGACAGCGAGCAACCAGATGCGTTCGATGAAACTGACCGCCTAGGGCTCGAGGCTATCTGCGCCAGACTCCTGACTGCCTGAGGCAGCGTCAGCAAATTGCGTTTCGAGGTCCGGCATCACTTGCGCATAGGCAAGATCGACATTTTTAACCAGCGCACGTTCCATCACATCGAGTTTTTCTGCGCGAACGCCTGACTTAACCTCGATCGACGGATTGAACGTCATCCACTGGTCGGTCGCGCCATTATAAGCTGGCCATTCAACTAGGCCTTCGCCGTTCGGATTGCCCGTTTTGGCAAAGTTTGCCCAGTATTGCCCCATCGCCTCTGTCAGGACTTTTTCTTCATCCGTCAGGCCAAGCAGCGGCGTATGGCTGTCGAAAACGAAGAATATTTCTGACGCGTGGAACGCGCCGAGTGTTTGCTTTTCCGTCGGCGTCACACGGGTGAAGTGATACAGGTAGCTTGGTTCACCTTGCTCCGTATTTGCGCGCGCCAAATACCGCATGTGAACCCCGAACAGGTCGTCCCCCAGCATATCAAGCGCGCCGTTATCCCAGTTTTCGGGATCGGCCAGTCCATATTGCTCAACCAGAACCAGCGCATCTTCAACGCCATAAATCTCGTTCAGTTTCGCTAGCTTATCTTCATGACTGATTGGAAATTCAGGAACCAGAACAGTTGGTTTTTGAATGCTTGGATAGAACAGTGTTGCCTCATCAGCATTATACCCGGCAAGGATCGGCACATTGTGGATACTGCCATCAGCGATCGCACGTCCCATCAGTTTCGGGATCACGACGCCGTCTATGGTTGGAAGCAAATAGCCGCTCAAATGCCCTTTGCTTGGAATATGAGCCATTAGCGCTTCGCCGGAAATAGCACGCAAGTCCGCAGCGCTGGCGTCTGCCGCAGCAAGCCCATCCATGAATGCTATGCCAGCTTCATGCATCGTCAGGCGACCATCAATCGCTGCATCCAATGCATTGGCGTTATAGCTAGAGGCTCCGCTCTGTAGGATCGCTTTATGGAACAGGCCTTTACTCTGCGGCGAAGACATAATTTCCGTCACTGATTGGGCCCCCGCGCTTTCACCAAAGATCGTAACATTGCTTGGATCACCGCCAAAAGCCGCGATATTATCGCGAACCCATTCCAATGCTGCGATTTGATCAAGCAGCCCGTAATTACCAGAAACGCCGCGCGGGTCAGCTGCGCTAAGGGCAGGGTGCGCCATATAACCGAGCGGGCCGAGACGATAGTTGATCGTGACTAATACGGTCCCATTCTCGACCAATGCGTTCGAGTTATACAGATCAATTGCGCCAGATCCGCTCTGGTGACTGCCGCCGTGGATCCACACCATCACCGGACGTAATTCAGCAGCGCCCAAGTTTTCCGTGCGCACGTTGAGGAACAGGCAGTCTTCGCTCTCGACCGGCGGCGGTGCATTCTGAACCGACACAGTTGCAAGGTGGCGCTGAACTGGGTTCAGTCCAAGCCCATCCAAAAGGTCGCCCAGAAACTCGCCGCTTCCTTCGCGATTTTGCAGACATTCCGCGCCAAAGTCACGGCCATCGCGGACACCGTTCCAGCTTGGTGCTGCCTGCGGGGCCGCCCAGCGCAAATCTCCAACCGGCGGCGCGGCGAATGGGATGCCGTTTACTTGAACAATCTTTTCATTGTCCCGGTCGACCCCGGCCATGATCTCACCCTGAGACAGTGAAACAATTGGGCCTTCAGCCATCGATGAAGCAGGCTTCGTGATCATCCATATCAGGCCGCCATAAAGCGCCGCAGCGATAGCACCTAAAACTACCAGAACAATTAGAAACCGTTTCATCGCGTCACTCCCGAGACCATTATCATATCAACTAAGTAGACTAGTATTCGGTCCGATCCAGTCTGCAAGCTTTGCACGGCTATTGTCATCTAGCTCGGCCCACAGCGTGCGCAGTGATTTCAGGCACTTTGCCTGATAGCCGAACGTGCCTTGTTCATAGCGCCCATCTTCAATGGTTAGCGAGAATGTCTTCGCCCCCGCCTCAAGTGCATCAAGATTAGCCTGCAGGAAGGGGAGGTAGGTATTGCCAGCCACGGCCAGCAAAACTTTTACCGGTATTGAAATCTCATCACGCCACGCGCCTTCAATACCGCTGGCATCATCAATTTGGTCCAACCAGCGATACAGGTAAGGCGTTTCCGCCCGCATCCACGCCATTGGCGTTGGATCGGTCGCCATGACTTTAAGCTGTCCGTAGAATGCTAAGTCCGCAATAGACGGGCGGTCGCCAAACAGGAACCGTTGCCCTGATAAAGCCATAGCCTCCAGATGTCGGCAACAGCGCTTCCAGCTTGCCTCAATCAGCGGCGCCGTCTCCGGCGTACAGCCGACCAGAGCCATGCGTGAGATCTGACGTCCGCGAATGTCATTTGCGACGACTTCAACTTGGTCACGTCCAGCATTCGGTAAATTGTCATAGATCAGCCATTTTGCGACCCATTCCGCATCTTCGGCATAGGCCCAGCGATAGTGGAACATCGCCTTCATGAACCATTCGTCAGCCATGTCTTCTAGTAGCAGACACGCAAACCGCGCCACCGGATCAGGCGGCAATAGATCGCGGCCTTCACCTTCAATCGATAGCAGGAAAGGCGTCGAATCATTCGTCCACGTACCGTCCGGCTTTCTCACAACGGGGATCACGGGCGCTTTAACATTCGGCATGACTTTCGCGCGGTCCTCGGCGGTCATGCCGCTCCACGTATGGACCAAGCGTTTGGCCCGCAGCGCTGCGCGCGCCTTCATCGAGTAAGGCGATCCCAGTGCGCCATAGATTTCGTATTGGCTCATGCTTTTTCCCCGTGCAGCCAGCTTGGCCGTGTCACGATCAGCTCTTGGCACAGCAATCCTGCATCACGGTGCCGCGACATCTCTTTGTAATTTGGATGGTTCAGTGTCGTGATAAACGCCTGCCTGCTCGGGAAATGGTTCACCAACACACCGTCCCAGTTTCCGCCGCCAATAAAATAGCGCTCGGTCGATGCTAGAAGAGTGGTTGATCCACCTACCTCGGCAGCAGCCGCCGTAAAAGCCTCAGAGTAACGCTGATAAGCCGCCTCCCCGGAAATCTTTTCGCCATATTCAGCTTCACCCTCTTTGTATTCCGCCTTCACGCGAAACTTCAGCAAGTTCACTTGTGCGATTGGGCCATCATATGGGTCATCGCGAAAGGCGCGGAACTGGTCTGCGGTGGGTTGGAAGGCTGGCATTATAATTCTCCCGGTGTCGTTTCGATCAGGTCTTGATGCGCAAGCCCTGCCTCACGGTGATAATGGATGGTTTGATAGTCTTCGCGCTGGGGCATCTCTAGGAATACCTTGCGCGATGGATACCAGACCAAAGCCGCCGTATCCCAGTCGCCTGCGCCAATCATAAACCGCTGCACAGGCGCGCTGAACAAGGGCTTTGCCCCGATCTTGGCCAGTACTTTATAGACGCCAATCCCATATAGGCCGTAAGCCTCTTGCCCGGTCAGGCCCGTGCCATACTCGGGCGCGCCTTCAGCATAGTTCGCTTTGTCTTTGAACTTGAGCAGGTTCACCATGCAAACAGGTTCGCTCATGTCCGCAGTTAGAAAGGCCTGAATTTGCTCCGGTCTGGGCTGTGTCGCTGTCATGGTTTCCTCCGTCACCGGAACGATAACCAAGCAAACCGCCATCCGCCAATGATATCCTTGGGTAAGGGCTAATTACTTCTCAGAATGCAAAGGTGAGCTTATCCGCATCGCGCCTGCCATAAGCAGCGCAAACAAGCTCCATTTCAACATCCAGTCATTGGCGATGAGCGGCACGAGCAAAATAACCCCGCCCCAGATTAGGAATGCGATCAAGAACAGCAAAGCCGTCGCCATCAACGGGTTCGCTTTCGCCCAATCCATCATGGTCTTTGCTCCGGGTTCGCCGCGAAATAGTGCTCAGCATAGAACAAGGCCGCCGCATGCAGAGCGTGCTGAATGTTCAAGCCGCCATAGTTTAAGAATTCGGCATAAGGCATGGTCAGCACTTCAATCTCCTCATTCGGGTCCAATTTCTGCGAAGCCGTAAGCTTTGCTCCAAACCCTAGATGATAGTGGACCAGATTATCCTGCGTGGCTGGATTGGCGTAACACGCCCCAACTTTTGTCCATTCCCTGCATGTGTAGCCCGTTTCCTCAAGCAGTTCCCGCGCGCCGGCCAATTCAGTGTCTGTCTCGCCTTCATCCATAACCCCGCCGGGCAGGCCGATCATCACTTTGCCAGACGCGTGACGGTATTCCCGCACCAGCACAATCTCACCCTGATCAGTGACCGGAATAACCGTGACCCAGTCGGTAAACTCCATCACGTGATAGGCAGGAACAATATGCCCATCTTCGCGCTCGCACCTATCTGTTCGCACCGACAGGAAACGATCTTTGAACGTTTGAGCGGAGGATTTAATTGTCCAGGGTTTGATCATTCCCCGTCCTTCAATTTCCGATCCAGAAACGCCATGCGCGTCTTCATCAAATGCACCTGCAACGCCTCACCGCGAATGCCGTGGCGTTGCCCCGGATAGGTCATAAGGTCGAACATCAGCCCCTTTTCCTGCAACTCCGCCATCAGGCGCGTTGTGTTGTCGAAGGTCACATTATCGTCCGCCATGCCGTGGATCAGCATAAGCGGCGTCAACTCACCCTCTAAACGGTCGAGGTGATAGAACACAGACGACTTCTCATACCCGTCCGGATTATCCTGCGGCGTATCCATATAGCGCTCGGTGTAGAACGTATCGTACAGGCTCCAATCGGTGACAGGTGCGCCTGCAACAGCCGCGGCAAACGTCCCCTCCGGCGCTTGCAAGATGGTCATCAGCGTCATGTACCCGCCATAAGACCAGCCCTGAATACCGACGCGGTCAGCATCGATAAAGGGCTGCGATTTCAGCCACTCAACGCCCAGCAATTGATCACGCACTTCCGGCCCGCCCGTCTGGCGATAGATGACGTCCTCAAATTTCTTCCCGCGATTGGATGAGCCGCGATTGTCGAGGCGGAAGACGACATAGCCCTCACGCGAATAGAATTGATCACTCATCCGCTCCCAATTGCGCGTCACGGTCTGTACGTGCGGCCCGCCATAAACTTCAACAAGGGCAGGGTATTTTTTACTAGGGTCAAAGTTCGGCGGCAATTGCATGGAATAGTACAGCGTCTGTCCATCCTCTGCGGTCAACGTCCCGTACTCCGGTACCGTATGATCCGCGAGATAAGGCGCGTAAGGGTGGCTCTTATCCAGCGCATTTTCCTCGATCCACGTGATCAGGGTGCCATCAGCTTTATAAAGCCCGGTCTGTGACGGCTGTGTCGGGCTGGAACTCGTCCCGACGAATGACTGTCCATCCGGCGACATTGTGATCGACCAGCTCTTGCCGAGCTCGGTGATGCGGGTGGGTTCGCCGCCTTTAAGCGACACCGAGTAGAGGTGGCGCTCTAGAGGTGTGTCTTTGTATGCTGTAAAAAAAACTGTTTCTGACTCCCAACGGACCAAAGCGAGCTCTGCGACATCCCAGTCACCTGAAGTGATCTCACGAATTCCTGCGGTGATATGGCGATGCCCAGATTCTTCATGGGTGTAGACAATGTCTCGACCCGGATGTGCGCTCCAGTCGTATGAAAGGTTAACCCACTTCTGCTGTGTGTCGTGCGCCCATCGGTTCAGCGGCATCGCGCCGTTTAGACCGAAATAGTGCGTCAGGATTGCAATCTGGGTTTGGTCGCGATCAACATGTTGAACCGAAAGGATATAGTCGCCACGTTTCTCGGTCTGCCAATTCACCCGCGCCAAATACTGATCCGTCGCGGGTCCCCAATCGTCGCGTCGCCAGTCAATCTCAACAGTGTCGCCCGTCGCCATATCCCGCACGAACAAATCAACAATCGCATTCGGCCGACCCGCGCGCGGATAGCGTTGTTCAATCACCGCAACATCTTCGGCGCGAATGTCGAAGCGAGGGATGATATCAACCGTGCTCTCATCCACTTTCGTATAGGCGAGATAACGGCTGTCTGGGCTCCACCAATAGCCCGTATAGCGGCTCATCTCTTCCTGTGCGACAAACTCCGCCACGCCATAGCTGATGACATTTTCTGGCTCAGCCAGCGGCGTCAGGCGGCTTTCCTCGCCGCTCGCCAGATCGATCGCATAAACCGCCCCTTCGCGCACGAAACTGGCAAACTTACCGCCTGGGCTAACCTTGGCATCATACTCAAACGCATCTGTCTGTGTCAGCTGCCGTGCGCTTGGCCCGTCCGCGCCGAGCGTCACAAGATGCAAATCCCCGCCAAGCGGCACAAGGATCGTATCCGCCGTCCCCCAGTCATAATCTACAATCCCTTTGCGCCCAGCAATCCGTTTGCGTTCCCGAAGCGCTTTTTCTTCTTCGGAAAGCTCAACTTCTTCAGGCTCAAGCAGCTTACTATCCACCAACATGGATTGCTCGCCCTTCGCCACATCAAACTGCCATAGGTCATAGCGGCTTGCCTCATCTTCACGGGCCTTTAGGAAGGTCACGCGCTTGCCGTCCGGCGAATATTGGACGCCGCTTGGCGCGGGGCCAGACAGGCTGGGGGAGGCGTAAAGCCGTTCAATCGTGAGTGGTTTTTGATCTACCATGGGGCTGGTTGTCTCCGTCGGGACTTAGGCACTGGCACCAGCGCAAGCGGCAACGGTCAGGGCGAGGGCGGCGATAAGGGATATTTGCATCCCGTTTTGCTAACCCGCACCGCGCGGCTTGTCAGCCCCGATCTAAATAGCGGCTAAATCTCTTCGCCGTCTTGTAGCATTTCCATCAATAGCTTCTGCAACTCACCATTGCTGTCACCGCCGCCAAACACAAATGCGCCTGACGTGAAGGTTGTGCCAAACGTCTTCACCAGCGTCACTGTTTGGGCGATCCCGGAAATGAAATCATCTTGAGTTAGAGAGCTAAGCGGGTGGATGAACGTTGACCAAACGGTGCCCTGTGCAATTGCGTAACGCGCGTCCAAAGCGCTGTCGAAATTGGCTTGCATCAATCGGTGTAACTGTGCCTGCCCCAATCCTTCATCGCTCGTAATTCCAGATATCAAACGCATGCGGTCGGCTCTAACATCGAACACAAGAGTCACAGTAATCCCCTCAATCGTAAATGTTGCCCCATTGTCGACGATGTCGGCGTCTTCATCCAACGCGGCAATCATGCTCAGCAGCTCAACGGCGGCGGCAATTTGCAAAGACAGATTTTCAGCACCGTCTTCGGGTGTGGTCTCGCCCTGCATGTCAGGTGAATCCTGCGCAAAGGCGTTTGCCGGAAAGAGCGTGCCGATTAAAAGTATTGTGAGAAACCCCAAGAATTGAGCTTTAATCCGCGCCATGTAAAAATCCTCCACCAATCCCAAAACCTTAATAAAGAATCCTTTCAGCATCGCGACAACACTTATTTGCGATAATACAGATCGCGTTTTCGTGAGTGTGCCGCCGAATGCGGGTCCGTTGGGATTTCAGAACGTTGAACTGCTGATGCATTTAGAATGACCTCAGAAGTAAGCAGACGCTTGATTTTTTGCCCCTTCCGCGCCACTTAGCGCCAACTCAAATTTTTACCGACTTCGCAGGAGTAAACCGCATGGCCGGACCGCAATACGTTTATCATATGCAAGGCGTCTCAAAGACTTATCCGGGCGGCAAACAGGTGTTCGAAAATATTCACCTGTCTTTCCTGCCGACCGCTAAAATTGGTATCGTCGGTGTCAACGGCGCGGGTAAGTCCACGCTCTTGAAGATCATGGCCGGCGTCGACAAAGATTATAACGGCGAAGCATGGGCGGCTGAGGGCATTAAAGTCGGC
>JAQWGO010000106.1 GCA_029238175.1 Henriciella sp.
CTAAAACCTGATGGGCAATAATACTGGTCGCGCCCGGGACCAATATGCTCGCACTGTGGCGAGGACCTACGGCAAATGGTGCTTGATCAAGATTTAAAGTGAATGACGAGCGGCATGGCGCTTGCTAATAAGCTCTCATGACCCAAAGACGCAGCGCCTTCGTCACCATTGTAATTATTGCGGTCCTAACCGCAGCAACTGCCGCGCTCGGCGCGATAGTTTCTGCCGGTAGTGATGATGTTTGGTACGCTGCGCTCACCAAACCAGTACTCAATCTGCCTGACCTCGCATTTGCGATCATCTGGCCAATCCTTTTTACATTCATGGCGCTCGGCGCGGTATTGGTTCGGATCAAGGCTGGAAGTTTCGCTGCGGCATCTGGCGCATTGGGCCTCTACTTCACACAACTCGCGGTGAATATCTCATGGAGCTGGCTGTTCTTTGGCTTCCACCAAGTCCTACTCGCGCTCGTGGCATTAGCCATCCTGTGGATGCTCATCCTGGCAATGATCCGCAGCTTTGCAAAACATTCAATGGCTGCTGCTGTTTTGCAGATTCCATATTTTTTATGGGTCAGCTTTGCTGGCTATCTAAACGCGTCAATCTTGGGTCTGAACTAGTGCCTCAAGCAAAGCGTCTCGCTCCAACATAAAGTCGCTATCGACCCAGACGCGCCCAACACGGCTCAGCGCCTTACCAATCTCGGGGCCTTTAAATCCTGCCTTCAGTGCATCGTCACCGCGGATCGGAAACTCTGGCCGACGCCATGCATTTACAGCCGCCAGAATATCGCGAACATTTGCCGATGACAGCATAGCGCGATCAACCACAGCTTGGCGTCCGTGCCAGTACAGCGTTGCACGCAATTCCTGGCCACGCATGCCAACAATTTCCGGTAGATTATCGGCCGCCCACATCGTCAGACGGTCAATCTCATCATTTGAAAGCCGCAAATTTTCACCCGTCTGTTGCACGGCCAGCGCTGATCGCGGCATCAACGCCATCAATCGAAGCATCGAATCTGCGCCAACACCGGAAAGTTGCTCCGTCACCCTCAAATCATGCAATGCATCAACGCCGTGATGCTCAGGTAAAATAACATCCAGCACACCGCTCTTAGCCATCGCCTCAATCGAAGCAGTTGGATCGGTTGCGCCGAGCAGTTTTTTGAACTCTTTCCAAATCCGCTCACGCGCAATCTTGGCAAGCCCATCCTTTTGACGTTCGCAGGCCGCAAGACCATCCGCATCCATCTCCGCGCCATACCAAGCGTTGAAACGAAAGAAGCGTAAGATACGCAAATAATCTTCACGCAGCCGCTGATCACCGTCTCCGATAAAAATGACGCGTCCAGACGCGGCATCTTCTAATCCGCCACCCACCGGATCAAACACTTCACCATCTGGCGCGGCGTACAGGGCGTTCAGCCGAAAATCTCGGCGCTGCGCGTCCTCTGCCCAATCTTGAGTGAATGCGACAACGGCGCGGCGCCCGTCGGTTTCAACGTCGCGGCGCAAGCTGGTGATCTCAAACGGAACATGATCTACAATCCCGGTGACTGTTCCATGTTCAATCCCAGTTGGAACGGCGCGAATCCCAGCTGCTTCTAGCGCCTTCATGGTGTCTTTCGGCTCTAATCGTGTCGCAATATCGATGTCATCGACCGCGCGGCCCATCAAAGTGTTGCGAACACACCCGCCAACAAAGCGCATACTATCAGGCTTCGCCGCCTCTAGCGCTGCAACAATTGCTTTAGTTTGCGGCGTCGTCAGCCAATCAGCGTTGAGGATCGTCAAGGGATTCCGCCGTATCATCATCTATCTCGATCGGGGTTGAACCAGCATCAACCCGCTCACCAACCCCCTCAGCACGCCCACCCGGATCGTCCGTACGCGGCTGCCCGATCCTCTCAAGCGCCTTTTCACATGGATAGGTTTCGCCCAGCACAAATTCGCCCGTGACAGGGTCTTTATAGCTTGCGCGGTAGCATTCTTCGCGGCCACCTCGATCTAGAAAAATGAAGAGAATCCAAGACCCTACGGCCAATAACAGGCCGATGCCAAACAACCAGCGGATGGGCCAAGGCTTACGCCCCTCTTGCTCGGCTTCTGCAATCGCAATCCGATACACGCCAAACAGGATGAATGGCAGCAGAAAGAAAACCAATTGAAACAATACACGAGGTGCCAATTCAGCGCTCCCTAAGTCTCGTAAAGATTATCATATAAATCACGAATGATCCCGGCTGTGACCCCCCATATGCGGAAGCCCTGCCAAGGCATCTCTACATATTCACGCCGCTTGCCCTTCCATACCGCACTTCCGGTTTGGTGGTTTGCCGCATTGAACAGGAAATCTAGCGGCGCCTCAAACACATCGGCGACCTCGGATGGATCAGGCCGCGCAACAAAATCAGCGGGAAGAATGCCTATCACAGGCGTGATCCGAAACTCTGTTCCCGTAATATAACGCGCTGAACAGCCGACCAATTCCACCCTGTGTGGCACAACGCCAACTTCTTCTTCAGCTTCACGAAGCGCGGCAGCTACATCATCAGCGTCAGACCGCTCCACTTTGCCACCTGGAAAGGCAACCTGCCCCGGATGCGCCGCCATCGTATCTGGCCTGCGCGTTAGCAGTGCGGTTGGCCCACTAGCGCGAGGGATAACAGGAATGAGTACGGCTGCCGCCCGTATAGAACTCATCCGATCATCATCGATAAAGTCTAAATCACCGCCTTCAGGTAGATTGGCGATACCCGAAATAGGGTCCAACCTATCGCTTGCGCGCAGCAGAAAATCATCAAGCGTGGTAAAACTCATCTAGGCAGCAGGCCCCAGCTCATAAAATACACCATTGGACCAGACGCCCAATTTTCCGACTGAACCTTCATGCGCAACGGCTATGTTCGCAAGCTCATAGAACACAGGTCGCGTCAGCTTTGCCTCAAGTCCACCACGAACCAAGACATATGGCGCAGGCTCTAGCGTTTCTGGATCCGTCTCAACACGTAACGGCGCATCTGGCCCGGCCATCGTGACATCATCAAGATTCGTTTTGAACACTAACACCTGATCCGGTCCCGGCTCACCTACTCTGTCTACCCGCACGGCCAGAAACGGAGCATCTTCAACATGGACGATGACTTTCTCATAAGGCGTAACAAGATAAATCTCGCCGTCCGGATCCTTGCGTAGAATACGCGAGAACAGCTTCACCAGCCGCTCGCGGCCAATTCTTGTGCCCTCGTGCCACCAGCTTCCATCCCTGCGAATTTCCATTTGAATGTCGCCGCAATGCTCGGGATTCCAAAGGTGAACAGGCGGTAACTTGCCTTCCACGCCTTCAGGCGCGATG